>JAUHWU010000147.1 GCA_030427065.1 Gammaproteobacteria bacterium
CTTTGACGATGTTGCGGTGGGGACCGAATCGCTCTGAATTACTGGCGCGGTCATCTGGATTTTTTCCCGGGCTGTGTTGGCGCCGGTGATGTACTTAAACAAGCGACGGAACCCGATATTATTGGCGTCACTGCGCTCATCCGTGGCAACGATCGTTTGCGCAATAATAAAAGGTTGATAGCGGCGATATTCAATATCATCTGACTTTTCAATCACTTCATAATTCGGCTCTTCAATGGCCATGACAATGTCTCCGCCCGGTACCAGTACAGGCAGTACCAGCAGGGCCAATATGTATAAAGCAGTTACCGGCAGTTGTTGAGTAAATGTAGTTTGTTTCATACGGCATTTTACGTAATAGCGGGTGAAACAGATTGCGGCCATTGTCAGGTACTTTTATTTTGGCCTGTCCGTGGGTTTTGTTGTCGTGTGATTATGGACTGTCTCTACTTTAATCCGTTCGTTGAAACAAAACGATTGTAATCCTGAGTCAGGTTTTGTACTTCAGCCAATCCGGGATTAATTTGTTCAGGAGATGCCGATTCGTTCTGCAAATAATCATAGGCTTTTAGAATAGACTTCTTCATGTCTGAAAGGTAGCCGGCAATCGACTGGTTTTTTCGCAGGGCTGGTTCAATGTAATAGTTGATATTTGGCGCTGGCACATCGGAACACACCCATTCTCCTCGACCCACCGGACTCATCACCGCCTGACACTGCCTTTGTGTCTTGTATTTTGCGGTACCGGTTTCGTAGTTACGCAGGGGTGCTTCAAGCGCAATGGTGGCAAGCGTGTGGAGAAGCCGGGCCTGTTGCAGATAAAGTGAGGCGAGCTGAATATCCTTACCTGCAAAATCATCTTGCTCTAACAAACTGCGGATTTCTCTTTTATGCATGACGGCCAGCTCCTGGGCACTGTTGGAATAGCCAAACACCAGCTCATCTTTTGCTGCTGTCAGTTTCCATTGGGTAAAACGCGCCAGAGACTGTTCACGCTGCTCACTGCCTACCGGGAAATTCAGGCGTGCAATGTGTAATTGCAGATGCATGTAATCATCAACCGCCTGCCAGTTACCCACGGAATCATGAATCGTCATTAAGGTGTTGAGTATCGGTAGCTGATCGGAATGATTAAGACCGACATTTATGCGGCTATAGTAAAGCGCTTTTTCATAGGTCTCTGCAGCGTTTGCATGCTGGGAAAGTAACTGCTCTGAATGCCCCAGAAGTAACAATGCCTTGGTCAATTCCTCCAGAGGCAGTGGTTGAATTGCTTCAAGCTGCGCCACTAATTTTACGTAGCCGGATTTTTCTACCAGCAGACGCTCATTAGCATCTGTGCCCGGGAGAGGGTCGGAAGCAGAGGATGATGGCACTGCCCACATGCTGGTCAGCATGCAAAGGAAAATACCTGGCAGTGTGCGGTATGGCATGAGTGGTCAGAAATCAATGGCCTGCGCATCTGCCATGATCAGGTCGTGATAGACAGGAAGCGACCAGCCCTGTGCTTCGAGCTTATCAAGGTTCTCATCAACCAGGCGCAAATAGTTTGCCTTGTTGCCATATAGCTGGCGCAGCCTGGCTTTTGAAAAGGGCACTTCGTAAACAGACAATCGGCACACTACAGATAGCGCTTCATCCTGTCCTGCAGCGAGAGTATTGCCGGCTACATACTGGGCAACCGGCACATCGACGTAGGGATTGCGAATTCCGCCCAGGGGATTGCCGTGTTCATCAAGTACCATCAGTGAGCCGTCGTTATTGACGTTTCGATCAAGTAAAACCCGATCAGCGCGGGGTGGAATAAAGCCCTTGTCGACCCATTGCAGCAAATGATGCAGGGCAACTGAAAAGTGGACTTCAAGGGGATATTCAGTGGGTTTGTGCTCGCACAGTTGTGGCGTGATGCGGGGATTATGCCGCGCCATCAGATGGCCGACACCGGCGAACTCATAGACGCGGAACTGCTTGCCCGGCTCGTCACCGTCCTGAACGGATGTGGCGACACTCATGAATTCATGCTGGGTAGGCATTTGTATCATAGGGACATCCACCGGCAGGATGCGCGTGCCGTTGGAGGTGGGCAGAAAACCATCATAAATATTGCTGCCGTCGGCAAGTTTAAAAATGGCGTGGGAAGGCAGGTAATCGGTCAGCATGCGCGAGGTAGCGGAAGTACCAAACAGGATGACCTTGCGCAGACCATGGTTGGCAATCGGGCTGCTACTACTTTTAATCAAGGCGCCGGTCTGGGCCAGGATCTCACTGACCTGGTTATTGCTGATCATGAGCTCGGCATAGCGTTGCGGATTATGCAGCTGCGGATGTTCGAGCCCCATGGTGGTAACTTCCACAGCAATATGGCCGGCATCCATGATATAGACGCTGTTATGTTCAAAGCCGTGGGCAAAACCAGCCGGATGCATGGGTTCGGCAATCGCCAGGCCGCTGAAACGGCTCATGTCTGACGGGCGTCTTACCACCAGTCGGGCCTTGTAGGAGCTACCATCGGCATTGCCTGAGATTAGGTACTCATCTGCCACATAATCAAAATGATCCATGTCATGGCCGGGCCACTGGCCCAGAGCAGAATTATAGGGGGTCCCGGGTCCGGTGAGAGGGGTAATTGAGGGAATGGAAACCGTTGTTGGCTCTGAGGGCAGGTTCTTTGGAGCCATAAAGCCACGTTGTGCACTTACTGTAGAAGACATCAGAAGTAGCGTAAGGGTAAACATCAGAGCAGCACTTATTTTTTGCTTCACAAAAGTATCCTCGTTTTTATTCTTGCCGGGTGTAGAGAAGAATACGGTGAGACTCCCGGTCTTGTCCACTGTGCATGGCGATCGGATTTTTTCAGGGCAGGCCGGGCGCAGGGGTTTGGCAGATCATGAGCGCTCTGGAACTAAAAAAAACAGTCAGAACTAGATCAGCTCCATCTCCGTGAGAAAGCGATTGGACTCGGGGATGGAAGCTTCCATATCACTAATCAGCGCAGAGATATCTCCCTCTATATTGTTGAGTTCAGTACGCAGGGAGGCAATGGCGCGGGAATTCAGGTTGTGTTTGAGGAACAGGACCTGATCCCGGAAAGCATTAATCACCGGTTCCATCTTGGTTTCAGCCGTTTACATCGCTTTTATGAGCTGGTCATAACGAACCCGGGTTTCCCGCAGGCTGTTTTCACTGGAACGACGCAGGTCCTGATTGGTGTAAAGTCCGAGTTCCTCTTCCCATTCCTCGAACAGGTCAGCGGACACGGATTCCACCGCCCGGATACGGTCGCTGACATCCTGTGCACGAGCTTCGCTTTCCTCGAATTCCTTTTCCAGGGTTTCATAAGTGCGCTGCAAATCGCCCCCGTCAAAATTCAGCAAGGTGGAAAACTGCTCCAGTGCAGAACTGAACTGAAGCCTGGCGTCTTCCTGCGAGTCGCGGGCTTCTTCTACCCGGTCCACAAGAATATCGCGCTTGTGCACACCAAGCTGCTCCATGGCGGAATAATAGGCACTGCTGCAACTGCTCAATAAAAGGACCGTTGACAGTACAAGGAGGTACGACAATTCAGGGGCATATTCAGGGGCATAGCAGGTCTCTTGAATGGGAAAGCAGGTAGTTCAGACTTACTTTGATTCCTTGATCGCCGCAATCAGCTCTTTGTTGCGTTTGCCCGCCAGATGACTGTGGACGATAAACAGCGCATGTATAACGCCGGGAATCCAGAAGGCCAGGGTAAGAATAATACTGAGTATGGTCTGGACTGGTTTGCCACATAAAAAAACCGCTAAAGGGGGTAGGAGTATGGCCAGTAAATATCGCATGGTTTTAATCTCCGCAATACCTGCTGTCAGGAGGCTGAAAAAAATTATGGCAACACCAAATATTTGACAGAAGATATTCGCAAGGATTTACAACAAAGTGGAAATACAGGGGCTAGCGCTGCCGGAGAGACTGTCCAGCGAGGGTTTTTAATCGAGTGACTAATAACGGAAGGTATAGGTGAACTTCACACTCAGGTCGGCGGACAGGGACTGGAAGTCATTGTCCTTGTCGGTATCTTCCATATTGTAGTTCAGGACGATGAATCCTTCCTGGCCGGCCTCAGGAATCCATTGCAGGCGGGTGTTGACGCCAACAATTTCAGACACGTTGTCGTACTGCACATTGGTCACCCAATAGAAATTACTGGTGAAGGCATACTGGGTATTCAATGTGATCAGGCGGGTGATGAAATCTCCCTGGGGCAAGGAAATAGCATTGTATTCATAACCGCCTTCGATAATGAATTTGCGCGCCTGGAAGCGCACCTGACCATTGTAATTGTCACGTGTGCCGTTGTAGAAATCCCCCAGGAAAGTATTAAGGGAAAATGATATTGGTCTTTGGTTGGCCGTGGCGATGCGTATGCCACCACGATAGAATTCATAACTGCCTGGCTCAATCATTACCCGTCTGCCAGGTTCGCTATAGACGGTGAAAGCCTGTTTGACCACTTCCTTGTTGGATGCCAGGCGGATGCGCAGGAAGTCTCTTGAGTTGGTGGTAGCTTCCAGTACGGAAAACCGCAGGCGTTCTGTTTGCAGGCCGCCATCGATAAAGTTGATCCGTTGCGCATCAAAGCTGGACTGCAGTTGCTGCAGGAAACCACCCGGTTTCATGAAGTGGGTATAACCAAAGTCCAGGCTGTAATCGCGTATGCCGGCATTGTTCACAAAGCCCATGGCTGGATTAAAATTCTCCTGAATTTCCTTGATGCCAAAACCGCCTCGCCACCCCTGGTTGTTGGGTGAGCGCAAGCCCAGCCCCCAGGAAGCATCGTCACCAACCAGCCCCGGGGTTTCTGACTGCATATACCAGGCATCACCCTCCAGGGCCATACCGCTGGGCAGTCGCGTATTGAGATAACGAAAATCAGCGCCGAACACGGAGTTGTCAAGATTGGAAGTGGGGTCGCCATCAGTAATGATAAAGCCGACATTGGACTCCGCCAGCACATTGGCCGAAATACGGCTGATAAACAGGCTGCTGGGATCAAGCGCACCATCGGCGCCCTGCTGAATGGCCAGAGTGCCAATATTCCAGCGTCCGACGCGGCCACTCAGGCGGCCACCATATTCGATGTCTACAGGTGCACCGCCAGCTCCCAGGCCGATTTTGCGTGAGAAATAAGGACGCGCATTTTGTTCTGAACCACCGCTGGAGGCTTCATTACCGGTGTTACCAATATTGCCAAACTGGAACAGATCGGCGTCATTGAGAAAGAAGTTTCTCTGCTCCGGAAAGAAAAGGTTGAAGCGGTCCAGGTTAACCTGCCGGTTGTCCACATTCACGGCAGAAAAGTCTGTGTTGATGGTTACCGCTGCATTCAGTGATGGAGTAATTCGGTAGAAAGCATCAAGGGAGGGGTTTATCTGGTTATTGCTGTCACCGTTCACATAATTTTTCTGCTGCACGACGGCCAGAGAAGGCACGATATCCAGGCCTACGCCCTGGCTCATGTCACGCATGCCGGTCAGGGTGCCGGCAATACTGGGGTTAAAACCGCGGTTGAAAGACACCCAGGCCATTTCTTCGTTGCGGCGGCGAATACCGCGGCCGAAATTAAACCCCCACTCTTCCGTATTCGGATCCATGGGCAGGGATTTGAAGGGGATTTCTATTTCGGCAATCCAGCCATTTTCATACAGGCTGGTTTTCACATCCCAGATGGTTGACCAGTCAGCATTGAAATCACTGACAGTTGTATAGAGCGCGTCATGACGCACGCCGTTGAGGTTGGTTTCAAAGCGATAGCCGGTACGACGGGTATTGAAGGGATCCAGAATGATAATAAGACGATCATCGGGTCCCAGTCCCTGACCATGGCGCAAAGTCGGCGTGGCAATCAGCTCAGGCTCGCTATCGTCCATGCGGGCCGCTATATAGATTGCATCCTCGGTGTAGAGGATACGCACTTCGGTATCTTCAGAAGTGGGGGTCTGATCGCCCGGGCGAGTCTGGTGAAAGTCGGTAATGGGTTTGGCCAGCGCCCAGACATCATCATCAAGCACGCCATCAATAACTGGCGCGGTAGTAACACGAATGGCCTCAATGCTTTTTCTGACAGCACCGGAATTATTCTGGGCTGAAGCCAGCGCTGGCATAATAATGAAAACAACCAGCAAAGCGCTTTTAATGACCGTAAAAGCGTTAAATAAACAGGTACTACGCATTGATGAGAGAACTCTTCAACCCTTAGGGCTTGTCAGGATTAATTAATAATGAAAAGGATACCTGCTACCAATGATTTATTACAAAAAAATATAAGTATTGGTCACTTTCTGGTGTAACAACGAAGGCACGAAGTATTCCAGAAAATGACTGATTTTGCACGGAAATTCCCCATATTTTTCTGCGTCAGCATGGTGCAAGGGAACCCTTTTTTGTGCAGAGTTCCTGCAAATACATATTGAATGGATTACACTAACAGTCCATACATTAATGGAGTGTCAGAATGAATTTATGCAAGTGTCTGGAAGGGCTTTTTATACATGACGTCAGGGAAAATAATTTTCTGAAGATTTTACTGGTATCCCTCAGCATCCCGGTATTATTCGCCTGCAAGAGTGATGAACCAGAAGCCACTGGCCCTGCAAATACCACTGAAACTGCAGCTAATCAGGCTCAAAGCGATACCCGGCAAATTCTCGATAATGCACAAGCCGAGCTGAACGCTGCGACTGCCCAGGCTAAAGCAAGAATTGATGAAGCCGTTGACGATGCGCTGGAACGTACAGAGGTGATTGTCGAGGAAGCCGAAGAAAGCGTTGAGCAAGCCCAGACCCGCGTGCGGTCTGAAGTGGATTCCATAAGAAATCGTTTGCAAAACTAAAGCAGCGTATCTTCTCATTAGACCATGTCATCTAT
>JAUHWU010000018.1 GCA_030427065.1 Gammaproteobacteria bacterium
TTGATATGGGAGAAGCACCACTGGCGGTGGCCAAATTACATCTGCTGGAAAGCGGACTGGAAGTAAATTACCAAAAGGCCAGTGCAGAAGACTTTTGCAATGATCATAAAGAAGCCTTTTCAGTAATTACCTGCCTGGAAATGCTGGAGCACGTACCAGACCCTGCTTCGGTTCTAAATGCCTGCTATGAAATGCTGGCGCCGGGAGGACATCTTTTTGTATCCACCATTAACCGGAACCCGAAGTCCTACCTGTTTGCGATAATAGGTGCCGAATATGTTCTGCGCATGCTGCCGCGGGGCACCCATGATTACGGGAAATTTATCAAGCCATCAGAACTGAGCGCCATGGCAAGAAATTCCGGTTTCTCCCTACAAAAAACTACCGGCATGACCTATAACCCGTTCACACAAAAATATACACTGGGTGACGACCTTGATGTTAATTATCTGATGTACCTGACTAAAGATTGAATGCGTTAAACGCTAAAACAAACAAACCAAATCTACTAACGGCAAATCCTGGCAAACGTGACTAAAACTGTACTCTTTGATCTTGATGGCACCCTGCTGGATACAGAGAGGGATTTCACGCAGATACTTAATGCCCAGCTGAGTCATTACGGCGAGTCGACGGTTAATCCGCTGCAGGTGCGAAACAGTGTAAGCAGCGGAGCCCGCGCGTTGATAAAACTCGGCTTCGGAATCGATGAGAGCAGTGACAGGTTTGCCCCCCATCTTGAAGAATTACTCGACCGTTATGACAAACGTATACCGCACACAGAATGCGTTCTGTTTCCGGGCATCGCTAATCTACTGAAGGCGCTGGACAGGAGTTCCATCCCGTGGGGTATTGTCACCAACAAGCCCAGTCGCTTTACCAGGCCTCTGGTCAGAAAGTTTCCAATACTGCAATCCAGTAAGGTCGTCATTTGCGCTGACCAGTTAAAAAACAGCAAGCCCGATCCTGAAGGCATACTAAGGGCCTGCTCGGAAATGAACTGTACGCCTGCAGACACTTTTTATATAGGTGACCACCTTAAGGATATTCAGGCCTCTACCGGCGCAGGAACAAAAAGCATGGCTGTGCGCTGGGGTTATATCCCTGATGACTCGCCCATCGAGAGCTGGGATGCAGACTTTATTATTAATCATCCTGATGAAATTCTGGATCTGGCTCAACAGTAAATACGTTCAAGCGCTCAAGCTATTGACTATTGAAGGGAGAAACACAGTTGTTCGAATATGATGCTCCGGCAAATCTGCTAAAAGATAAAGTAATTCTGGTTACCGGTGCGGGATCAGGACTGGGACGTGCAGCCTCTCTTGCCTATGCCAGGGCTGGCGCCACTGTAATCCTGCTGGGCAGCAATACTGACAAGCTCGAAACTGTCTACGACGAAATTGAAAATGCCGGAGGTGCAGAACCTGCAATCACGCCATTGAATCTGGAAACCGCAAGTGAAGAACACTATCAGGAATTGGTTGACGGAGTTGCCAATACCTTTGGCAGGCTTGACGGGCTTTTGAATAATGCTGGGTATATGGGATCACTGATGCCGTTTCAGACCATGAGCATGGCTCAGTGGCAGAAAATATTGCAGATAAATCTGAACGCGGGATTTTTTCTTACGCGCTTTACCTTTCCCCTATTACAGCAAGCAGAAAATGCCTCGGTAATTTTTACCAGCTCAAGCGCCGGCAAAAAAGCCTATGCTTACAACAGTGCCTACTGCGTGGCCAAACACGGCGTGGAAGCACTCATGCAAGTGCTCTTCCTTGAATTGGAAAACACGTCGAAGATTCGGGTCAATACGGTTAACCCGGGTCCCTGCGCCACAGCTTTACGCAGATCAGCTTTTCCCGCTGAAGATCCGAGCACACTGCCGAAACCTGAAGACCTGATGGCTGTTTATCTTTATCTGATGGGGAAAGACAGTGTTGGGGAAAATGGGAAACAGTTTTCGGCGCAGGATTGAATCAGTTACAAACCTCAAGTCACAAGTCACAAAAAAGGCGATCACAGATCGCATTGTCGGATGCGCTGCGCTTATCCGACCTACGGGAATACCTGTATGCCCGCAGGTTTCACTAAACCGCCCACCTTTTTCCTTTATCCTTTATCCTTTTTCCCGCCTCTTAAAACTTATTTGCGCCCCGGTCTTGATGCCGGTTTTTTCCGCCCGGAAGCGCCTGGTGATTTCCTGCCGGCCACAGGTCTGCGCAACAAGGGACTCTTTACACCCCGGTAATTGAGACCGGCAATGCGATACAAATCCTTGATTTCTTTTCCACCCAACTCGCAGAAGCGACCAACCGTAATCTGGCTGGGAATAAAAATATTAGCAAAACGCACTCTTTTCAGGCGGCTGACTTTAACGCCCTGGGATTCCCACAAACGACGGACTTCACGATTTCGGCCTTCCATGATGACCACATGGTACCAATGATTACTGCCCTCTCCGGCAAAATACTGGATGTCTGTAAACCTGGCCAGACCATCTTCCAGCTCTACTCCCTTGTGCATGGCTTCTATCATCTCCTGGGTCACGTCACCAAGAACCCTGACAGCGTACTCACGCTCAATCCGGGCAGACGGATGCATCAAGCCATTGGCCAGCTCACCATCGGTTGTAAATAACAATAAGCCACTGGTATTAATGTCCAGACGGCCAACCACAACCCAGCGCGCATGATTAAGTTCCGGAAGCTTGTCAAAGACCGTCTTTCTGCCTTCCGGATCATTGCGGGTGCAGATTTCACCTAGTGGTTTGTTATAGAGGAGAACCCGCTGGGGTACTTCAACCGCAGTATTGGCTGCCAGTTTTTTTCCATCGACCAGGATTTTATCACTGGCTGAAACCCGATCACCAAGGCTTGCTTCAATGCCATTGACCTTGACACGGCCTGCGCTGATCCAGGCTTCCATTGTTCGACGTGAGCCGAACCCGGCACGGGCCAGTACTTTTTGAAGTTTTTCGTCCACTTTGATTTCTCACGAAATGTTCCCACCGTCCTGCCTAGTCAGTGGGAAAGTTTTTATTATCAGCATCGGATTCTGGACTTTCGTCGTCTGTATCCCCGTCACTGTCATCGGCATCTTCTATTTCGTCAACAGAGAAGGCTGTTTCTTCTTCGTTATCTTCTTCGTTATCTTCTTCGTTATCTTCTTCACTTTCTGCGTCGACAGCTACATGCACTGCATCCTGGTCAGCAACAACAGAATCTGAAAGTTCAGCAGTCTTCTGCGCCGGCTGATCCTCATCAAAATCATCATCCCAGTCTTCTTCAGGCTCGTCTTCCTGGATACCAAGAATCTCTTCTATTGGACGGGTACCGATAGCTGCAGCACGCTCTTCTTCTTCATCAGGCACGTCAAATTCGTCTTCATAATCTTCAACCCCGGAATATTCAAGAACCCGACTTTCGGGGGGATTATCTTCCAGGGACAATTCCGGATCCAGGTCTTCCAGGTCCCTGATTTCTGACAAGGGTGGAAGCTCTTCAAGACTCTTGAGGTTAAAATAGTCCAGAAACTGTTTGGTCGTGGCATACATTGCAGGCCTGCCGGGCACGTCACGGTGACCCACCACCCTCACCCATTCACGTTCAATCAAGGTACGAATAATATTCGTGCTGACCGCGACGCCGCGAATCTTTTCGATTTCGCCACGGGTGATTGGCTGCCTGTAAGCAATAATAGAAATGGTTTCAAGCAAGGCTCTGGAATAGCGCTGCGGTCTTTCATCCCAAAGTTTACCAACCCATTCTCCAAATTCCTGTTTTACCTGGAAACGATAACCAGAGGCTACTTTTTTTAATTCAAAGCCGCGATGTTCACAATCCAGCTCAATAGCTTTGATGGCCGCTTGCAGCTCTTCCGTTTCAGGGCGCTCATGTTCCGGGAATACATCCGCAATTTTACTGATTGGCAACGGCTTTCCTGCAGCCAATAACAAGCCTTCAATAATTTGCTTGGTAACAGTATTAACCTCCGGTTCAACTTCCGGGTTTTGAGATTCTTCACTCATGATGTTCGTGCCTTAATGTGAATGGGGGCAAAGGGTTCGCTTTGTGCAATTTCAATTAATGACTCCTTGATAAGCTCCATTACCGCAAGGAAAGTCACCACTACACCCATGCGTCCTTCTTCTTTTCTTAGCAGGGAAAGCATGGGGACAAACTGATTGTCTGAAATACTTAACAGAATTTGTGACATTTTTTCCCGGGTTGACAGGTTGTCACGTTGAACATGATGATGCTCAAACATATCTGACCTGCGCAGTACTGTGGCAAATGCCTGCAGAATTTCTTTCAGTTCTACTTCCGGCTCAGGAATTTCGCGCTCCAGCACTGGCGCTTCAGCACTGCCAAGATGAATATCCCGTTCCAGGCGCGGATATTCATCGAGGGCTTCGGCTGCCTCTCTGAAGCGCTCATACTCCTGCAGGCGTCGAATAAGCTGCGCCCTTGGATCCTCTTCTTCGTCGTCTTCATCGGCAGTTCTTGGCAGTAATATGCGTGATTTAATTTCCGCAAGCATCGCCGCCATTACCAGATACTCAGCTGCCAGTTCAAACTGCGCAGCCTCCATGAGTTCTACATAGGCGATGTACTGGTCGGTAATTTCGGAGACGTTGATATTGAGGATATCAATATTTTGTCTTTTTATAAGATAAAGCAGTAAATCCAGCGGGCCTTCAAATGCTTCAAGAAAAACTTCCAGCGCATCGGGGGGAATATAGAGATCTTTTGGAAGATCGGTGATTGCTTTCCCCGCCACAAAAGCAAACGGCATTTCTTCTTGTGTGGAAAAGGTTTGCTTACGGGCTGTCACCAGGAGCCCGACTTTTTCGCCCACTTCATCTACTTCAAATTCACTGGTTGATTCCGGGGCTTTATGTTCAACAACCGCGCTTATCCCTGGCGCGTCAGCATCGGGCTGATGCGGGGGCAAATCCTGTTGCTGAGAAGATGATGAAGCATGATCTTCAGCTTGACCATCAGCGTTATTGTGCTCTTCACCCTGCTTACTCTGTCTTCCCTGCTCATCCTGCGCTGAATCGAATTCATTGCTCATCGATAATTCAGCCCCATGGCCTGGCGGACATCCACCATCGTTTCTCTGGCGACTTCTCTGGCCTTTTCCGAACCATCGGAAATGACAGATTTCACCATGCCCATATTTTCTTCAAGTTGCCTGGCCTTAAGCCGGATTGGCTCAACTTCATTAACCACCGCATCGATTACCGGTTTTTTACATTCCAGACAGCCGATCCCTGCATTTGTGCAGCCCTCCTGCACCCAATCCCGGGTTTGCTGATCAGAATAAATTTGATGAAACTCCCATACTGGACACTTTTCCGGATTGCCGGGGTCAGTAAGGCGAACCCTGGCAGGATCAGTAGGCATGGTTTTTATTTTCTGGCTAATTGAATCATTTTCTTCGCGCAAGGAAATAATATTGTCATAGGATTTGGACATCTTGCGCCCGTCAAGCCCTGGCATTTTGGGCGCACGGGTTAACAGCGACTGTGGTTCGGCAAGAATCATTTTGCCGCTGCCTTCCAGGTAACCAAACAAGCGCTCCTGGTCGCCAAGAGATATGTTCTGCTGTTCTTTTAGCAAGGCCCGGGCTCTTTCAAGGGCTTCATGGTCACCGGTTTCAAGGTAGGTTTTGCGCAGATTTCTAAAGAGACTGGCAGCTTTTTTGCCCATTTTCTTGATTGCCCCCAGCGCATTCTCTTCGAAATCAGGTTCACGTCCATACAGGTGATTGAAGCGCCGAGCCACTTCACGAGTCAGTTCTACATGGGCAACCTGGTCAGCGCCTACCGGCACATTGCCTGCCTGGTACATCAAAATATCAGCGCTTTGCAGCAAGGGGTAGCCCAGAAAACCATACGTACTGAGATCCTTGTCCTGAAGATTTTCCTGCATATCTTTATAGCTTGGCACCCGTTCCAGCCAGCCTAGCGGCGTCATCATCGACAGTAGAAGATGCAATTCCGCATGTTCAGGAACTCGTGACTGAATAAACAGCGTCGCTGCACTGGGATTTACCCCGGCAGCCAGCCAATCAATGGCCATGTCCCAGATATTGTTTTCTATAATCAGGGGATCATCGTAATGGGTAGTCAGTGCATGCCAGTCGGCAATGAAGAAAAAGCACTCATATTCGTGCTGCAATGTGGTCCAGTTTTTGATCACCCCATGCAGGTGACCCAGATGCAGTTGTCCCGTAGGACGCATTCCTGACAGCACTCTCAGCTGCGAATTAACTGAGCTCAATTGTTACTCCCCGGCTCTTGGTAAGAGCGAACAATTATACCTGCATTTAGCCAAATATTGGCAGGTTTGAAGCAAGATACCGCAATGAATTTTCACTCATATGACCGGATTCGAACCCGCTTGCTAGCGGAATGGATCAGGATCGGCCTTACCTACCCTTAACAGCTGTGGCACGCCATCAAGCAGACTCACAACAGTGGTTGCCTCCAGCCCACAAAACCCTGAATCGATGATCAGATCTACCTGCTTGCCCATGACTTCCCTGATTTCATCAATGTCCCCCATGGGCATGGTAGCCTCCGGTAAAATCAGCGTACTGCTTAGCAGCGGTTCGTTCAGTTCCTTCAGGAGGGCGGCAACTACCGGATGATCCGGCACACGAATACCAATGGTTTTGCGTTTGGGATGCAGCATTAGCTTGGGAACCTCGGAGGTTGCCTGCAGAATAAAGGTGTAGGCACCAGGCGTGTAGGTCTTTAAAAGGCGGTAATCGGAATTGTTTACGCGCGCATAGGTAGCCAGCTCTGAAAGATCACGGCATACCAGGGTAAAGTTATGTTTTGCATCCAGTTGCCGAATCCTGATGATTCGCTGCAATGACCCTTTATCCTGAATATGACAACCCAGCGCATAGGCGGAATCGGTGGGATAAATTATAACTCCCCCGCGTTTCAGAATCTCCACTGCCTGTCTGATAAGACGTAACTGTGGGCTTTCAGGATGTATTTCAAATAGTTGGGTCAAGGGTCGCTTACCTGGTCAACGCAATCGTGCGTCGCTACATTAAAAAACACGCAAGACTATCATAGTGTCATGGGAATCAAGCAAATATTTCCAATCAGGATATAATGCATTTTTAATTCCGCCCCTGTGCTTGATCAGGCTAAATTCCAACTATGAAACAATTGATTGATTATATCCCGCTGATTGCCTTCCTCATCGTTTACAAAATGGAGGAAAGAGTTATTTCCCTGGGCAGTTTCGATTACACCCTTGGTGGAATTTTCAGTGCTACTGAAATTCTGGTTACTGCCTCCATAATTGTCTATGGCTCAATATTTCTGGTGAACGGCAAGTTGAGCCGCTCTCATCTTTTGCTGTTATCTGCAGTGGTTCTGTTCTGCTCCTTCACCCTGATCTTTCGTGAAGAAGCCATCCTGAAATGGAAAGCCCCGGTGGTGAACTGGATATTTGCCTGCGTATTTATCGGCAGCCAGTATTTCAACAAACAAAATATGACACAGATAATGCTGGGACACGTTGTTGAATTACCCGCCGGGAAATGGAAAGTCCTGAATTTCGCTTGGGCCGGCGTTTTCTTCTTTCTGGGCTGCACCAACCTGTTTGTAGCCTTCACCTTTCATGAGTACTGGGTAGACTTCAAGGTATTTGGCAGCATGGCCATTCTGCTGCTGTTTTCCATCGCACAGATGGCCTATCTGTGGCCATATATCGACGCGCAGGAGAAACAAAAACTGGAACTGGAAAATCAGGCTGACCCCGAAAGGGTAAAGCCCGATTCTGAAGAGCTGTCTGGAGAGCTGTCCGAAAAGTCTGCCAGATAAGCGGCACTTTCCAACGGCCCTCTCTCTGCCCTGTCTGTCTAATCTGTGAGCGGGGGCTTCAGGTCTGGAAAATTCTCGTCAAGAACGACGTTCCACTGATAAACGCGATCTGCATACCTCTCAAGAAAGGCTTTTGCATTTCCCTCAATGGTTACTGAAATCATGTTATCGCCAATTCTTGTCTGTCTGATTAATTCCTTTCCTGAATGGATCAGCCCGAAAACCGTGTGCAAGCCATTCAGATGGGGTGTTGCCTGATGAGTAATGAAAAACTGGCTGCCATTGGTGCCAGGCCCTGAATTCGCCATCGACATAATCCCCATCTGGTTGTGACGCAAGCGAATTTCATCCTGAAACTGATAGCCTGGCCCTCCACTCCCGTTTCCAGCCGGGTCTCCGCCCTGAATCATGAATTCATCGACCACTCGATGAAAAGTCAAGCCGTCATAAAAACCACGTGTGGCTAAATTGACAAAATTACTGACTGCGATTGGGGCAACCTGACGGTATAGCAGGAATTCCATTGTTCCGCGGTTTGTTTCAATAACAGCGTACAGCTCATTGGGATCCTTGCCGCCAACTTCCTGCGCATGGCTGGTATTCATGGCGAACATCATGATGAAAGTGAAAAGAGTGAAACCTTTTTTTGCCATACCTGAATCCTGAATTATGTTTCCATGGGGAGTTTTCTGTTTGTTATCAAGCCAATACAGGGCTTATCAAGCGATCGCTGAAGATAGTTAGTAGGAGACAAGTATACAAGAGCACTCCGCGATTAGGGAGACCCGAGCCAGCATTGACCTGACAGCTAATCCCAAATCAATTACAGCTCTGCCCCCCGATTTTAACCAAATCTGATTCGAAGCCCGGATTGACCTCACAATACCTGTTATTGCCCCGGGCTTCTGCTTCAAGGGTGCTTCACCAGGATTCGATACTGCAAGATCAGGGGCCTGTGAATAATCAACACGATCGGACAGATAACATCTTCGCAATAAAGCAGCAAAAATAGTAATCCGGCACCGAAATGTTACCGTAAGTGTTACCGAATTGTGAAATTGCTTCACTTTTGCATTGAAAATGGCCCGAATCACTCAAAATCCAGCAATTTATTGGACCGGATACAGGCCAGAGAAGGAAGAGTAATGGTTTTTTTAACCAAAATGGTAACAAAGTCACAGAATTTCAAGATATTTCCCGATTTTTGTTACCGGTAAAGGTAACACTATGTTACCATACGCCCGCGCTTCCAAAAGAGGTGTGGTTTATCATCTAAATATTCTTAAAAGGAGACATCTGATGACCGTTAAATTTAAAAACTCAGAAACAATAGAAGAAGTTGTAGTAAGCACACTCAGTACTCTTTTGGTACTGGCTGTACCGATGTTAATCATTCTTGCCTCTGTATAATTTTTATTAATTAATTATTTACAGAGAAAAGCATGGTCAGGCACTCACCTTCCCCAGGAAACAGTAGAGTCAAAAATTAACAGATTCCTAATGGCCGCAGTCTGAACCCAGGTTTTCCCCCTTAAACCTTGCTAACAGACTGCGACTGTTTTGTTAAAGCACTCTCTGCCTGAAATCCCCTAGTCGCGACTGGTAATCCTGTCGACAAAATTACAGGGCCTGTGACGGGAATCCAGCTGCTCACAAATAATCCCTTCCCAGGCGGTTTTACAGGCGCCAGGCGAACCCGGCATACAAAAAACAACCGTGTTATTACTTAATCCGGCAAACGCCCTTGACTGAATAGTCGACGAGCCAATCTCCTTATAGGAAAGGTATCTGAATATCTCCCCGAAACCTTCAATCGTCGATTCCAGTAGTGGCGTAATGGAAACCACCGTATTATCCCGTTTGGTAAATCCGGTGCCACCAGTAAGCAGCACCGCATGCACGGCGTCATCCTCGATCAATCCTTTTACCAGGGCACGTAACGCCTCAACATCATCCTTGCAGATATGTTTTTGATTCAGGCGATGGCCTTCCCCCGTTAATGCATCGACAAGATACTGCCCGGAGGTATCATTCTCTTCGGTGCGGGTATCAGAAACCGTCACAACGGCAATCTGCAAGGGGACAAATTCTTTCTGGGGCTTGTTTCCGGCCATATAAAAAAGTCTCAAGTTTCAAGTCACAGGTTTCAAGTGACATCGAGGTTAATAGTTATCCAGGGACTCAGGTGTTCAATGGAAGCTAACTGGTTTCAGGAAAATAATTCTTTGGCTGACTATACTTTGAATGACTATAAATAAACGAGTTTTCTAGCTGTGCAAACTTGTAAATTGCGACTTGTAACTTGCGACTAGAAATTAACCGCCTGTCATATTCATGAAGCGCACCAGCTGTGGCTCATCCTTGTCATAGAAATAATGTCGTAGCGGCTTCAGGTCCATTGCCTTGATAATGTGCTCTTTCAGAATCGCATCATCACCGGGGTTTTCCCGCAGAACCTTGCGCAAATCCATAGAATGCTCATTGCCCAGACAAAGCAATAACCTTCCTTCCACTGTCAGGCGCACGCGGTTGCAGGTATCGCAAAAATTATGACTCACCGGTGAAATGAAGCCAACCTTGCTGCCATGTGATCCAACCTGATAGTAACGGGAAGGGCCCGCCGTAGTCATTTCTATCGGAGTGAGCGAATAACGTTCGCTAATAACCGCCATGACTTCATCATTACTGACCATGGTATCCACACGCTCATGGTCCGAGACATCACCCAATGGCATTTCTTCAATATAGGCAATATTGATTCCAAGCCCAAGGGCGTACTCAAGGAGGTCGAGTATCTCATGCTCATTGCGCCCTCTTAAAATCACCGAATTGAGTCTGATCGCGTCAAAGCCTGCAGCAACAGCGGCCTCAATTCCTCGCTGCACCTTGTCCAGCTTGCCGGTTCTTGTCATGCGATGGAAGCTTTCAGCATTCAGACTGTCGAGACTGATATTAATGCGTGTTACGCCGGCGTTCTTGAGGGGGACAGCCAGTTTTTCCAACTGCGAGCCATTTGTCGTTAACAGCAATTCCTTGAGTCCCGGAAGCCTGCCAATTTTTTCAATCAGACTCATGACATTTTTACGAACCAGGGGTTCACCACCGGTTAAACGTAATTTGTTTACCCCGAGCTCTGTAAAGGATTTTGCTACCTGATAAATTTCTTCCAGAGACAATACCTGTTCTCTTGGCAAAAAGGTCATTTCTTCCGACATGCAATAAACACAGCGAAAATCACATCGATCAGTAACCGACAGGCGCACATAGTCGATATGACGACCATGCTGGTCTACCAGCATCGGCGATTGCTGCTCGGCACTCTGAAGTGATTTTTGCTCCGACATGTTGCTCATTGAAATTTGCCTATATCCTTGTTTTTAGTAAGGAAAAAAGAACTTCCACAAGCTGGAATTGTACAGCATCCAGCCTGTTAACGAAATCTAAAGCATCTAATCCGGGATCATGCTTCATAGTTTGCACAAAAGGCTTATTTGATAATATCCGGACGTCCGGGGGAATCCGCCCCTTCAAGCCAGGCCTTGCCTTCCCCATAGAGCTTTTCGATTTCAGGACCTTTCAACCCGGGTAAACCGGCTTTGGCTACCGCATAGCCTATCTGGGATTGCAGGTAGGCAAGATGTCGATAGCCTTCAGGAAAACTGGCAAGAATATCTGGATCAAGTGCCAGCGAAGCATTCGGATCCACGACATCAAGACGGTCTTTTTCATAGATTGGCTGACGACGTACCATCCCCCAGCGACCCTCACGCTTTTCAAAAAAATCATAAAACCTGCCGGTGCACACTACATCCACCAGCACGTCATGTACCGGAGCGCGCTGGTTAATGGTCATTTTGGTCTGGGCGACAGCTCTGTTACCCGCTACATCACAGGTAAAGCCGCCATGGAAATGGATAATACTGACGCCTTTTTCAAACCCCTCTCGTCTCGCTCTGATAAAGTCCTGAGAAGGAGCCTGAAACCAGGTAGCACACATAAAGCCGTCATCATGCCAGCACTGCGCAAAGCGTTCCCAGTTGCCCGAATCACTGAATATTGCCCAGTTATCCACCAGCTCGCGAATTTCTCTCTTGTCATCAATTAACTGTTTATCCATTACATCGACTCCGCTTGACCCATACCATGCTTAAATAATTCACCCTATAGCTATTATTTGCTTTAAGCATGAGTCATATTATATTTTTCTTATTCATTTTTATTGATTTATGCTTTTAGTTCACGCCAATATGTGTATGGCTTTTATGATTCCCGGATGACAGTTTACACCGGGATGCCCCCGGCATGACAGCCCGATCAGGAAAGCAGAATTTTTAATCATTCAAGGCGATTTGCTAAGGAATACATCACGCAAATTTGCTATCTTAGTCGCCTGAATTTTTCTATGACTGGAGACACAGAAGTATGATTATTGATTGTCATGGCCATTACACCACTGCACCGGATGCACTGGGTGACTATCGTGAGGCCCAGAAAGATGCACTGAAGTCAGATCCCGCCCATGTAGGTGAAAAGGGCATCATTGATATATCTGATGATCAGATCAGGGAAAGCCTGGAAAACAGTCAGCTTAAACTCCAGCGTGAACGGGGCACCGACTGCACAATTTTTTCACCACGCGCTTCCTGGATGGGGCCGCATGTCGGCAATGAATGGACCAGCAAATTCTGGACCGAGCACACCAATGAGCTTATTTACCGTGTGACACAACTGTATCCGGAGAATTTTATTGGTGCCTGCGCCCTGCCCCAGTCTCCCGGTACAGATTTGAAAAACTCTGTTGCCGAACTGGAGCGCTGCGTCAATGAGTTTGATTTCGTTGGCTGCAACCTGAACCCGGACCCTTCCGGCGGTAAATTTGATTCTCCGCCGATGGGCGACCGCTATTGGTACCCCATTTATGAAAAGATGGTTGAGCTCGACGTTCCCGCCATGATTCATGTCAGTGGCTCATGTAACCCGGCCTTTCACTCCACCGGTTCCTATTACCTGAGTGCGGACACTACGGCATTCATGCAACTAATGCAGAGCAGCGTGTGCCAGGATTTCCCCACTATTAAATTCATTATTCCCCATGGCGGCGGCGCGGTGCCTTACCACTGGGGACGCTTCCGTGGATTGGCAGACATGCTCAAGTTGCCTCCATTGGATGAACTGTTAATGAACAATGTATTTTTTGATACCTGCGTTTATCACCAGAAAGGTATTGATATGCTGCTTAATGTGATTGATAACAAAAATATTCTGTTTGCTTCTGAAATGGTAGGCGCAGTTCGGGGAATTGACCCCGAGAGCGGTCAATATTTTGATGATACCAAGCGCTATATTGATAATGCGGCAATTTCAGATCAGGAAAAAGCGAATATTTTTGAACATAATATCAGGAAGGTGTTTCCGCGTTTGAAGGTATAGCGACAGAGAAAAGAAAGAGGCTTCGGCCTCTTTTTTTTGCAAAAGCGAAAAGGGCACCCAATGGCAAATAATCAGGACGGAGAGACCCGCTATTTATTTGACGTTGAATTAAAAAGCATGAAAATAATCCATTGGGGTGTTGTGGTGCGCGAAAACCTGAAAAGCCCCCCCGTCATCCACCGGATATTCCTCACCCTTGGTCAATACAAAAAGTATGTAAGTACGGTAAATAAATAAATATACTGAAAATTCACCTCAAGGCCCTAACCCGAAAATTTGAAAGGAAAAATTATGTCTACACAAGACTCCTGCGTTTCCATAGTCCCCTACTTTAAAGTTCATGAAGGCAGACTGGCTGACTTTAAAGCCTTGGCTGAACAGTTTGTCAGCCAGACCAGCGAGGAAGCACAATGCCTTTATTATGGCTTTTGCTTTAACGGTGATGAAGCGCATTGCCGTGAAGGGTATGAAGGTGCTGAGGGTGTGCTTGCACATCTGGAAAATGTCGGTCAACTACTGGAAGAGGCATTACAGATTGCTGACCTTACCAGACTGGAAATACACGGTGCGAAAAATGAGCTGGTGAAATTACATGAACCCTTAAAAGACATGAATCCTGCCTATTTCATTCTTGAATATGGCTTCCGGCATTAAGCGCGCGCTAGCGACTGTGTAACTGGCAATGACAGAACAACTCACCAGAAAGCGTAAACCCCCTTTTTCAATCATTGCCTTTGTCTGCCTTTTCCTCGGTCTGATTCTCACCTATGTCATGTCATTGAGAATCGATCATAGGGAAACCCTTGATGCTTACAGTAGCCTGGGTATTTTATTGTCTTTCATTGTTGCTCTTATGTTGAGCGGACTGGTGACAGGACAAATCGGATTGATCCGTGGCGAGAAACCTGTGACATTGCCCGTAGTGGCTTTACTTATTAATGGCATGATGTTTATTGCCGTTATTGTGAATATTCCCAGGTAAGCGCTTCTGCAAAAATGATGAAGGCTCCAGTCAACAAATTCATGCTTGATACAGGTTAGCGAAAAAGCCGTGCATTCTGGCATAATGCCCAGCTATGAATGGTGCACAACAACCACATTTGAATTTCCTCTCTTATTCTTTCCTGCTTATTGCAGCAATGGGAAGCACCTGCCTGTTCGCCGCAGAAGTCTCCGTCGCTGTTACCAGTAATTTCGACTTTACACTGGATGAACTGAAGCAGGAATTCGAGGCCCTCAGTGGGCATAAGGTAATTGCTGTCCCGGGTCCCAGTGCGCAGCATTATGGCGAAATTCTGCAAGGCGCGGCCTATGATATTTTTCTCTCGGAAGATGAAATGCGCCCGCAAGTTCTGGAAAAACAGGGCAGGATTATTCCCGACTCACGTTTTACCTACGCCCATGCCCGGCTGGTACTATGGAGTATTGATAACCGTAAACTGACATCAGAGACATTATCCCGGGGCGAATTTGAATTTCTGGCGATAGCCAATCCGCGCCTGTCTCCCTATGGCAATGCGGCAAGGGAAATACTGGATGCCATGGGCAGCTGGGGTAATTTGCAGGAAAAACTGGTGATCGGTGAAAATATCGGGCAGACCTACCATTTTGGCATCAGCCGCGAAGTAGACATGGCCCTGATTGCCTTTTCTCAGATCATTTTCGGCAAGTTTTTACAGGCGGGAAGTTACTGGCTGATTCCCGAAAACCTTTATACGCCGATCAAGCTTCAGGGCGTCAGGCTGACAGATAATAGTGCCGCAAAGGAGTTCATCGACTTTATGAAAAGCCCGCGCGGAAAGTCGATTATTCAAAGTAACGGATTCTCCATCCCGTGATTTTGAGCAACGCTGATTTATCCGCCTTATACCTTACCCTTAAACTGGCTTTGGCATCCACATTCATCTTGCTCGCCCTTGGTACGCCCTTTGCCTGGTGGTTGGCCAGAACCCGCTGGCGCTATAAGTTTTTCATCGAAGCCATGATTGCACTGCCCCTTGTGCTGCCTCCTACGGTACTTGGCTTTTACCTGTTACTGCTGCTGGGCGCTAATGGCCCGCTTAGCGCCATTGGCGCTGCGCCACTGGCTTTTACTTTCAGCGGTCTCGTCATAGGCTCGGTGATTTATTCCATGCCCTTTGTTATACAACCTCTGCATGATGCTTTTCAGGCGATAGGAAAACGACCGCTAGAGGTGGCCGCGACACTAAGAGCATCGCCCTGGGATCGCTTTCTTACTATCGCCCTGCCTTTGGCAAGACCCGGCTTTATTACTGCCAGCGTGCTTGGCTTTGCTCATACCATCGGGGAATTTGGCGTGGTGCTGATGATTGGCGGAAACATACCTGGCCAAACCCAGGTGCTGTCCATCGCTATCTATGATCATGTGGAGAGTCTGGGCTATGCCAGTGCGCACTGGCTTTCAGGTGGCCTCATCATACTTTCCTTCATCATGCTGGTGCTGGTATACGCCAGCAACAGGCGCTTCAGGGTTTTTAAAATATGAGCCTGGAGATCAGCTTTAATCTTCAACGTGAAGACTTTGCCATGCATGTTGAGCTGACTCTTCCTGAAACCGGCGTAACAGCCATATTCGGTCCTTCCGGAAGTGGCAAGACAACCTTGCTTGGGGCCATCGCCGGGCTTGAAAACATTCCCGACAGTAAAGTGATATTCAAAGGTCAGTGCTGGCAGAGTAACTCCAGCTTCGTAGCCACCCATTTGCGACCCATTGGCTATGTTTTTCAGGAGCCAAGCCTTTTTCCACACCTTACTATCAGACAAAACCTTGAATATGGTTTAACCCGCGTTGCCGAGAAGGATCGTCGCGTGTCACTGGATAATGCCGTTGAGTTACTGGATATTGGTCATTTACTAAAACGACAACCTCACACCCTCTCAGGTGGCGAACAGCAACGGGTCGCCATCGCTCGCGCCCTGGCAGTGAGTCCCCTGCTTTTGTTAATGGATGAACCGCTTTCTTCCTTGGACAACAAACTTAAACAGGAGATACTGCCCTACCTGGAATCCCTGCATCGTGAGCTGACCATCCCGGTACTCTATGTGAGTCATGCCACTGATGAAGTCGCCAGACTTGCTGATACGCTGGTTATTCTCAAAGCAGGTGAAATCCTCGGCAGCGGCCCCATACAGGACATGTTAACGCGACTGGATTTGCCCTTGGCTCACCGTCATGATGCCGAGACACTGATTCATGGCACAGTAATTAGCATAGACCCCGAGTTTGGATTAACCAGTATGACATGCGCTGACCTTGTCTTTACTGTTCCTGGTAATACTCTGGCCCCAGGCACAACCGCGCGCTTACGAATTGCTGCTCAAGATGTCAGCCTCACGCTGAAAAAACAGACCGGCACCTCCATTCAGAATATATTCCCGGCCACAGTAGTAGAGCTGCAGACCGAAAATCATGCCCAGATCATGGTAAAGCTGCAATTGGGAGATTTGCCCCTGCTTGCCAGGCTGACGCGAAAGTCGGTTGAGGTACTGGCTATCAAACCGGGCATACAGGTCTATGCCCAGATCAAAAGCGTGGCTGTTCTGGCCTGAGACTTCTTTCTTTTTCTTTTTTCCTTAGATAAAAAAAGGAGGACCGAAGTCCTCCCGTTTTGTTTACAGTAATAAAGCCGGTTTTAGAAACTCATTTCTATACCCAGACCCCATTCTCTTGGTGCATCAATACCACTAAAGTCGAACTGCCAGATGCTGTCCATAAATCCTGAATTAAGAAAAGTCTCTTCAGTGATATTATTAACAAAGGCCGTTAACCTCCAGTCTGCATCATTTGGCTGGTATACAGCACGTGCATTCCAGCGCCAGATGTCACCAGCAGGTGAACTACCACCACCATAAACATCCTGACGGAAGTTAGGGATGTTGGAACGCCAGAAGTTACCAAAGTAATTACCTTGCAGGCGCGTGTTTAATTCGCCTTCAAAGACATTCCACTGGTAGTCTGCAAACAAGGAATAGGTCTCATCAGGCGCACCGCCAAATTCCGTTTCCTCTGTCAGCTGAGCTCCTGGTTTCAGGTTCACATACTTGGTATCCAGAAAGCCAAGGTTGGCTCCTAGCTGTAAGTTGTCATTGACGAAATAGTTTATCTCAAGCTCTACACCTCTCGCCTCACCATCAGAGGCATTGTTGGTGAAAACCTCAGTGATTGGATCACCGGTTGCCCTGTCTATGGTTGAAAAGGCCGCCTGAATATCAAGCCAGTCCGTCATGAAGTAAGTCGCATTCAACCTTAAGGAACCATCAAGGAAGTCGCCACGCAAACCAAATTCTATATTTTCAATAGTCTCCGGCGTAAATGGAATCTGTCTAATACCCAGGGAATCTGCAACAGTACTAATACCACCGGAGTTAAAGCCTTCGGTATAACTGGCATAAACCATAACATCTTCATTGAGATCATAACTGGTAGCAAACTTCCAGGTAGTCTTGGCGAAGTCAGAAGGCAAGAAAGAAGAAGGATCTACAGGGACTTGTACAGCGCCTTCCGGATTGGCAAAGCCTCTATCCCAAATCAGGGGTCGTGCTTCAACCTGTCCTGCCGCAATCGCATCCTGAACCAGAGTATTCCAGTTTTTATTATTCTGTTCATGACGTCGAACACCAACAGTCACATCCCAGGCATCATTAAAGAAATAAGTTAATTCGCCAAAGAATGCATTGCCGCTCACATCCGCTCTTGCTCCTCGGTCATGGGAAGGAGAATCACCATTGAAGCCTACAACGGTAGCAAATAATGGCGACCATGAGTTGAAAGCATCACATGGTCGAGGCCAGCCTGCTACAGTATTTGGATCCAGAGCGGGATTGATCGTCGGGAATTGACCATTACCGCTTTCGATTGAGGGGTTAAGACTTGGGTCGGAAGAACTGAAATCATAACCGTAATCTGCAGGCGTCGCCGCACAGGCTGGAGACGCCAATACATCGTCATAACTCAGAGTCTGGGGAATACCCGCATCAATAGTTTGTCCTACGAACGGTCCACCGGAGGCACCACCTGCACCACCTGCACCCCAGCCATTTGGAAAGCTCCAGTCAGAGTGAGACCATTCCGTAGCGCGTGATAGTGTTGACTGGTCCCAGTCAAAATATCCCACTACCGCAGAGAAATTATCAGAATCAAAGTTTACCTGAAGCTCATGACTCTGAAATTCACGGGTAGCAATATCATAGTTGGTGAAAAAATTGAATTCTGCACCAGCATAGTCTGTCCACAATTCATCATTGACTTCAGTATCACCGTAGATATATTTAAACGAGATTCTGTCATTTAATTCGTAATCGACAGTTAAATTCATGGAATCAAGTTTGATTTCGTCCGGGCTGGTCAGTCTTTTGGTGTTTTGATAATCATCCAGTTGACCACCGGGGAAACCTGCTACCTGGGATCGGTTATTAAATCCCCTACCACCGGCTGCAAGACTGGCAATATCATGAGCTTCAGCAATACCAACCTGCCAACCAAAACGTTGTGCTACGCCAGGGTTAATAAAGGTCTGCACACCGGCTGTGGTCTGCAATTGCTGATCCTGCTGTTGAATAAAACGTACACTTAATTTATCTGTCGGTGTCCAGAGTATGTCACCTCTTACAGTCTGGTTTTCCAGCTCACCATGTTTCTGGCCAGTAGTAATACTTTCTACATAGCCGTCACGATCATAGCTGGCTATCGTCCACTTGGTACGGAGGGTGTCACCAATTGGAATATCAACCGAGCCACTGACATCACGGCGATCAAAGGAACCTGCCTGAACCAGCACTCTGCCGCCAAATTCTTCCGCAGGTTTTTTAGTGTAAACCATCAGGGAGCCACCAGTGGAGTCACGACCTACCAGTGTGCCCTGGGGTCCGCGCAAAACTTCCACTCGTTCCAGCTCAACGAATTGTCGCTGCAACAAACCTACCTGGGAAATCTGCCAAACGCCATCTACATAAGTACCGACATTGGGGATACCACGCATCTGGAAAGTACCATTGGCAGAACCACGGCCATTTCCGTAAATCAGAACGTTGGGCACATTGGCCGTCAAATCCTGAGTATTTTCAATATTTTGTACTGCCAGTGACTCTTCGCTTAAGGCAGTTACTGCCAATGGCGTATCCTGAACACTGGTTTCACGTCGTGTGGACGTAATAACGATTTCTTCTAAAGCCGGTCCGTCCTGCGCGATAGCAGTTTGTGTGACAAAGCCCGCCTGAGCGGCCAGCGCAGACAGCACCGCCACTTTCATTTTGGTAAGTTTCATTTATTTTCCCTTTTTTTCACAATGATGTACGTCACTTAAATTTAACTATTTATGATAGCCCTCAACTTAAATGACACAGCTAAAGTACCATTCTTTCACCAGACAAAGAAAGCTTTAGAATTCAGTAACTTATCAGAGACTTTTTTCGTATATCGAAATTTAATTCGAAAAAATGCATTTATTGCTATGATGAAATAAAAACCTTATAGAAAATAGAGAGTTAGTAAAGAAAAATACAAACAAAGTGCAAAAAAAAAGGAGGACCGAAGTCCTCCTTTTTTTCTTGCTTTACTGCTTTCTGGTTAGAAACGAGTATTGAATGTCACACCGTATTCACGTGGACGGTCAACCGTGGCAAAGTCAAACTGCCACACACCGTGCATGAAACCGGAGTTGAAGTTGTACTCATCTGTCAGGTTATTGGCCCAGAGAGTAATTTCATAATTACCATCATTGGGAGCCCAAACCGCTCTGGCATTGGTTACCCACAAATCACCTGCTGGTGAATCAGACACCAGACCCTGGAAGTTCTGACGCAGTTCCAATGTGGATGCACGCCAGTAGGAATCCCAGTAATTGGACTGGATACGAGTCATCAGAGAGCCACCAAAGACATTGTCCCAGTCATATTGGGCACTCAGCATGTAGGTGGTTTCAGGTGCTCTGGCGAACTCTGAGTCCTTAGGCAATGGTGCACCAGGATTGATGCTTGTATAAGCAGTATCCAGGAAGCCCAGGTTGGCGCTCAAGGTCAGATTATCTACAGGCAGATAAGTCAACTCGAATTCAACCCCTTCGGCAGTACCATTGGCAGTATTCTGCAATACCAGTTCCGTGGCTTCAATACCGGTAGCACGGTCAATTACCGTACCCAGATACTGAATACCAAGCCAGTCTGTATTGAAATATGTGATGTTCGCACGCAATGAACCGTCAAGCAGATCCGCTCGAATACCCAGCTCATAATTCTCGATGATTTCCGGAGCATAGTTAATGCTCACCGGACCAACTCCATCTTCGTACTGGGAAACACCGCCAGAGTTAAAGCCTTCACTGTAACCGGCATAAATCATCATACTGTCGGTAAGGTCATAGGTTGTTGCAAAACGATAAGTATCAGCGCTGAAACTGGTTGGCGTAGCCACGTCCAATGGCCCCGCTACTGCCCAACCACGATCCGAGAACCTGGTATCAATTGCAGCAGGACGCGCTTCAGTAGCACCGGAAGCAATATTGGCAGCCAGCTGTGCTGGAGACATGGCCACTGCCACATTGTCCTGGGAATGATCACGATAGCCTACCGTGACATCCCATTTATCATTGATATACCAGGTCAACTCACCAAAGAAAGCATCACCGTCCTGGGTTTGACCATTCAAACGGTCAGAGCGATTTCCTGCAAAACCTGGCCCTGAAAATGCCGCAGCCCAACCATAAGGCAACCACGCACAAGGCTGTGGCCAGGTATCACCAAACTGAGGAAATCCTCTTTCTGTTGGCGTGTCATTACACTGAGGGCTTGCCAATACATCAGCAAAATCCAGTGTCTTGATGGAACCGGCATCGTCTGTGAACGTCCAGTCAGTTGAGCCCCACTCAGGCCCACGGTT
This sequence comes from Gammaproteobacteria bacterium, assembly GCA_030427065.1. Taxonomy (GTDB): domain Bacteria; phylum Pseudomonadota; class Gammaproteobacteria; order Pseudomonadales; family Pseudohongiellaceae; genus Eutrophocola. The sequence goes on from JAUHWU010000018.1 coordinate 21,180, forward strand.
ACGCGATTCCTGCTCCCATGAGAAATAACCAACAACATAATCCACATTACCGTCAAACAGATTGCCGGTGAATTGGAATTCATGACTTTCCATATCCAGTTTTTGTACGTTGTAGTTAACAAAGAAATTGTATTCGGAACCACCCCAGTCATTATAGACGGAAGAGTCGACCGTTGATTTACCATACATGTATTTTAAATGCATGGTGTCACTGATATCCCAGTCTGCGTGGAAAGTAGTCTGATCCAGAAACTGCTCGTTCGGCGTTGTGGATTTTAGACGGCTTTCATATTCGCCAAGTTGTCCACCTGGATAACCGGCTACTGCATAATTAGGATTAAACTTGCCGCCACTGGCAATATCAACTGCCTGCGCGATACCCATCTGGAAGCCCTGAACACTGGCAACATCATAGTCAATTCTTGACTGCACACGCGCCTGTTGGCCAACCTGGTCATCTTCCTGGTGGATCAAACGGAAGCTCAGGGTATCTGTTGGAGTCCAGAGAATATCACCGCGAAATACCTGGCTGTCCATCCAGCCTGCATTATCACCGGTGGTTAAACTTTTTACCCAACCATCCTGATCATAACTACCCAATGTCCATTTGGTGCGCAGGTTGTCCCCTATGGGAATATCGGCAGAAACCATCATGTCGCGACGATCGAGGTTTCCCGCACCAATGTTAAGGCTTACACCAAACTCTTCTGCAGGTGCCTTGGAATGCATGTGGATTGAACCACCGGTGGAGTCACGGCCGTACAGGGTTCCCTGGGGGCCTCGGAGTACTTCTACACGGTCGAGTTCCACGAAATCGCGAGTCAGCAGGCCGTTATTGGATACCTGCCAGATGCCATCAAGGTAGACACCTACATTGGGAATACCGCGCATGTAGAAAGAGCCTGAAGTAGTCCCCCCATTACCACCGGCAATCAGTACATTAGGGACAACACCGGTAAGGTCTTCCAGATTTTCAATATTTTGGTCTTGCAGACTTTGCCCGGTCAGGGCGGTTACTGCTAGAGGCACGTCCTGAACATCAGTTTCACGACGGGTTGAGGTAATAATAATTTCTTCCAGAGCTGGGCCATCCTGCGCTATAGCAGTTTGTGCTATAAAGCCCGCTTGAGCAGCCAGTGCAGACAGCACCGCCACTTTCATTTTGGTCAGTTTCATGAACTCCCCCTAGGATTGATTTAATGTTGTTCTTTCACTCCGATGTGCCAGAATCTTCCCTGTGGCAATTCCCAGTTTTTTTGAGCTTATTTGTTTTATAACCGGAGGAAAAGCAAGGTATTTGTAGCGTCTCTACCGGCCTAGGTCAACCTACTATTGCAAGCCATATTTTATTCATATATTTCAATGGGTTATGAGCCAACAAAAAAAGGGGTTGTGAAAAAAAAGCCCCTTCCTGCATTATTTTTACACAATCTGGACCTGGACATTAATTATTCCGAGATACATGTACCGGATTTCCAGGCTAATAAAGGCCTGACACAAGCTATTTTGGGAGGAGATCAATGACCTTAAACGGGTTTGATACGCCCGGCGCCAGCGCCGGGCATAGGGTCTGATATGAAAAACAAAGATCAGCGTTAATACGGATAAAAACAAAACACGAGACTACACAGTTAAGGGACACTTATCCTTAACAAAGACAAATGGTACCTCTTTTTTCGGAAGGAAAATTCCAGTTGAAAGATTCCCTGTTTATACTGCTGCTCCAGGTGACTTTCTCAAAACAAGGAATTAGTTAACCGTCAGTATATCGTAGCCAACAGCAAGACTGACCAATGGGTTGCGGCCTTCGGTCGAACGATATTCGTGAGAGACAAAATGCTCATACCCTGAATCGGCAATCTGTTGTGCAATCCAGCGATAATCCAGCTCCTGGGTGCGGTCAATTTCTCGACGGGATGGCACACCAGCAACGTGCATATGGGTAATCATTGGCAGGTTGTTCTGCATGGTTCTCACCACATCGCCATTGGCAATCTGCACATGATAAAAATCATAGACCACAGTGATATTCGGCGAGCCGGTTCTGCGGCAGACATCGAAGCCCCAGTAAATATCATCAAATACCTGGTCAGTTCTATTATCTGCAGCCACCTTGGAATTGGTAATTTCCATGCATATGTAGACGCCTTTCTCCTGGGCATAGGGAGCCACGCGGGAAAGAATTTCCACGGCATTATCAGCTCCTTCTTCACGGGACATGCCGCGACGTTCACCCGGCAGTGCTATCAGGTTCTTGCAGCCGGCTTCGACACACATATCTATGCCAGCGATGGTGGCTTCCTCAATTTGATCATGGAGTTGTCGACGAATCAGGCCATCCTGAAAAGTAGTGCCTGTGCCAGTCATCAACGTTGAGGTCAGACCATAGTCATGCAGCACAGGAACCTGGGAAGCCTGTGCCAGATCCATGCCGGCAAAGCCAAGGGTGGACAAAATTTCACACCGCTCTTCAAGAGTGAAATCCGTTCCGGTCCAGACCTGAGGCATGACACTTTGTTTCAACCTGCCCTGCCGAGGGCCAAGACCATCAGTTTGTGCCGCACTGAAACGGGAAGCAACAAGCGGAGTGGCAGCCAGTGCCTTCAGTAAATTTCTTCTCTTAACGATAATATCCATGGTCATACCCTCAACATACCAATGTTATATAAGCCAAGTATACGTGATTGTTTAAAAAACTGCCTCTACTTGAGCCCTGTTTGCACCTGCCAACCCATGTATGAAGCTGGTTTCATAACAAGGAAATCATGCTAAATTTAGGATGAACTATCTGGAGGGATCAACAGACTCGGCAAGGGAATTGTTCTTTCTGAACCAGCCAGTAAGGGAGTATCGCCCGGTTTTTGCAGGGAGCACTTCATGGGGAAATTCTTCACTTAGAAATATCACCATTTTGCCAAAAGCCGGTTCTATCACTTCAAGAATGTCGTCAGTATCAGGATGATAAATCACCAGTTCACCGCCATCGCCTGAAAGCCATCCCGGATTCAGATATAACACCGTAGAAAGAATTCGAGTATTACTTCCCCTGAAGGCATCAAGGTGTTTTTTATAAAAAGCCCCAACCGGATAAAAGGCGTAATGACATTCATACTCAAACAATCCGAGAAATAAATGGCGATTTAGCGCATTTCTCAGGTTTTCTATCCAGAAGAAATAATCCCTGGTTACCGGGTGGGAGCCCTCGAGCCAATAAATTTCATCTCGACGAATAAAGTGGTTTAACTGGAAATCGTTTTCGCGCCCGACGCCGGCACGGTTAAATTTTTCATCATCCAGTGATTTCAGATGCCCCAACAGATCATTGAGCAGGTTGTCGGGTAGAACCCCCTGCAAATTAACATAGCCATGTTTTTTCAAACTCGCAGCCGTTTTCTCAACGATCTGGGAAAAAACCGGTTCGCACTGAACAGGAGCGGCCACGTTATTTATGGACACCAGCTGAATAGAATTTATAAGTCAGCATTAAAAAAGGGGACGCTAATGCCTCCCCTTTTTTAAACCTTAACTGAAAAACTCTCATTGAGGATAAGCTTCCATGAGTTTTTGTAATTGCATAGCCATCTGGGGAAGCTCTCCTATAACATCAAAAGCACCCAGTGACTGGGTATCTGCCTTGCCAGTGGCATAATCCAGCGGGATTAATCCTCGGTTATCCTTGGCATAAAGATCAGCCCCGTTTTCAACCAGAAAAGACACAACCACAGACCAGTTCATTCTTGCACTTGTGTGCAAAGGTGTCTCCCCATATCGCCCGCCCTTCTGATTAAGGTCGGCACCAGCATTCAACAAAACATCAAGTCCCCGCATCACATCCAGTTCGGTTTTTCCTGAACTGCGGGTATTCTCATTGGTAGATTTACTGGTCAACGCAATCATTGGTGTGACCCCATAGGCATTTGGCTGTGACCAGTCTGCTCCGTATTCAAGCAGCAGCTTCATCATTTCGGTATCCCCCATATAAGCAGCATGCTGGATCGGGGTAGCACCGGTATTCATGACATTAAAATCATTGCCCCGGTCATAGACAATCTCGCGGGCAGGTGGATACAGCTTCAGACTCAGGTTTGGGTTGGCCCCTTTTTCAAGCAACCGTTTTGCTACTTCGTAGGCAGTGTGCTTTTCAACAGCCGGCAGGTCACCCCGGTTACTGCGCCCTGGCACCAGATGTGTGTCGACGGCAGCATAAAGTGGCGTTCGACCAAAGTAATCCCACTGATTGATATCTGCGCCTCGCTCAATCAAGTTCATTGCCATGTCATAACGTAAATTCACCAGTGCCAATATTAACGGCGAAACATTATCCGGGTCCGGCTTATTGATATCGGCACCGGCATCCAGCAGTGCATTTGCACAGGCAATACAGTTTTCACGCACCGCATATAAAAGTGGCGTCAAACCGCCGGTCTTCATATCTTTCATGCGCGGCTCTGACGTTACCCGACGTTCCCAGTTACGATCTATACCGCGAACATCAACCTGGGCACCGTTTTCAATCAGGAACGCTACCATCTCAGGGTGCTTTCTGGCGGCAGCCCAATGCAAGGCCGACTGACCACCCCAGCCTTCAACGGCATTCACATCAGCACCATTGTCCAGTAACAGTTTAGCTGCGGCGACATTGCCAGTACGAGCCACAGCCATTAAAGCCGTTTGCCCTTCCGGATTTGCCGCCTCGGGATCCGCGCCGGCTTCAAGCAACAGGCTGATCATTTCCAGATCACCTTTGGTGGCCGCTTCTCCCAAAGGAGAGGATCCATAATCATTACGGGTATCAGGGTCAGCTTCAGCACGAATCAATCGTTGCGCAAGCTCAAGCTCGCCATAATAGGCGGCCCAGTGTAATGCTGTCGTCCCATCAACAGAGGGCCGGTTAACATCGACACCGGAATCGATCAGGGCAATAGCAGCGTTTACCTGCTGTGTTTCAGCCAGTGATACCAGTGATTCCTGTGCCGCAGAAACAATAAAACTGGCTAAAACCAGGGTTGCCAGTAGCAGTAGATTGCGGATAAATATTTTCATAACACTCCAGTAAAACCTGTTCTTCGCTGAATACTGTTCCTAGACTTCAGAGAGCAGACCAGTGCTATCGCCGAAAGATTCCACCTGGACATTGGCGCGGTCCAGAATGGTATGCATCATATTTGCCAGCGGCGTGTCCTGCGCATATTTCAGATGTTGCCCCCCTTTAATTCGGCCATTTGCCTTGCCCAGTATTACTGAGGGGACTTTGTCATTATTGTGAAGGTTGCTGTTCGCCATACAGCTTCCATAAAGAATGAGTGAGTTATCCAGCACTGTCCCCTGGGTATCAGGCATTGCTGCAAGCTTGCCAACGAAGCGTGCAAATGATGAGGCATACCATGCCTGTACACGAGTCAGACGCTCCAGTTTTGACGGATCATCCTGGTGATGGGAAAGTGGATGGAAGGCATCAGAAATACCGATGTGATTATAGGTACGCATGCTGACTTCGCGATCAGACATAAATGTAGCGACTCTGGTCAGATCTGCCTGATAAGCCAACGCCATCAGGTCATACATCAGATCCAGATGGGCTGGAAAATCGCCAGGTACGCCCAATGGCGCATCCGGAATATCAATGTGAGACAGATCCTGTTCAGCCAATTTGTCCATTTGCTTTTCAATCTCACGAACCGACTCGAGATACTCACCCATCAGGATGCGGTCACTGGCACCCAGTTCCTTGTTCAGGGAAGAGGCATCTTCCATAACCAGATCCAGTAACGAAGTGGTTTCTCCGGCGATCGCATCTCTTTCCTGGGCGGTATCTCCCTGACCAAACATGCGGAAATACAGTTTTCTGGGATTCGACTCCATCGGTAGAGGCTGTGTTGGTGTGCGAAACGCAATAGTAGAAGAATAACTTCCTCCATTGGCACCACTGGTAGAAAGCTCAAGAGAAGGGAATGGCGTTTCACCCCCCAGGCTACGCGCGGCCAACTGGTCAACACTGATTCCATCTTCAGGATTATTGGTCCCTTCAGGGGCAACACAGCGTAACCAGGTACCTGCCGTAATAGCATGAGGATCCGGACTCTCAGCCGGTTTGTTTCGCAGGTCACTGATCACAGTCATATGACTTTTATAATCTGCCAGCGACGCCAGAATCGGACTCATCTCAAAAGCCGAACCGGTCTCGGTCGGGGTCCAGTTCTGGTATACAGCACCATGAGGAATATAAACAAAACCCAGGCGCAACTTGGCAGCTGGCTGCGCTGATGCCGCCGGGATCATCGCATCCAGAAAAGGTAATGCAATACTGGCTCCTGCACCTTTCAGCACCTTGCGTCGTGATAAATGTTTCTTGCTTATAAACATCAGGTTTCTCCCTGTCTACTCTCTAATTACTTTTATGTTCAGCTTAACATCTGGTTTATAAATGTTCAGTTTAAAATGCTTCCCGCTCTTTTTTGAAGAGCCATAATTCATGGAAAAACATTGTGGTTTTGACAATTATTTCAATGCTATGCCAAGTTCTTCAATCTTTGTTGGTGCTTCCTTATACAGAAACTGGTCAGTGCTGACGATGCTCTGAACGATATCATAGAATTCAAAATTGGTTTGCGCAGCAGAATTTACAATTTCCCGTACTGATGGCATATCCTCAGCTTCGATCGGCCTGCCCAGCGCATACATCAAAAGCTTTTCTACCAGATTCTGTACGAACAGCTGCGGCCTTTCCAGCAACGCATTACGCAAGTCTTCAACGCCTGTAATATCTGTGCCATCTGGCAAAACGCCATAGGTATCTATTGGCACACCTGCCATCCTGTCTACAGTTCGGCTACGGCCAACAGCATCAAAACCATCAAGAGCAAACCCCAGCGGATCTATAATGCCATGACAGCCGGCACAACTTGGATTATCACGATGCGCTTCAAGGCGCCCTCTCACAGTTTTCGGTGCCTCTCCTGCCCTGTTTTCTGGCAAGGCTTCAACATTGGGCGGTGGCAGAGGCGGAGGCGTACCAGTAATGTGTTCAAGCACATAAGCACCACGTAATACCGGTGATGTACGATCCGGATAAGCGGATACCATCAACACGCCACCTTTGCCAAGAAGCCCATAACGATCAGGGTCCAACACCGGCACTTTTCGGAACTCATCCCCTTTCACAGTCTGATCACCGTAATGCAACGCCAGACGCTCGTTCATATACGTAAATTTGGCACTGAGCATTTCGGTGACATCCCTGTTATCCAGTAAGATCTCCTTCACAAAAAGCGCTATTTCCTTTTTGAACAGCTCCCGAATTCCAGAATCAACATCCCGGAAAATAGCCGGATCAGGGTCAATTTCGTCCAGTCCACCCATATTCAGCCACTGGTAGGCAAAATTCGATGCCAGGGTTTCGGCTTTGGGATCCTGCAGCATTCTTACAACCTGTTCAGATAATACTTCCGGTGTTGACAGTTTGCCGGCATCGGCGAGATCCAGCAGGGTATCGTCAGGGATACTGCTCCACAGGAAGAATGATAGCCGTGAAGCCAGTTCATGTTCGCTCAACGCAAATATTGAGCCGGGGCTGGCTCCTTCAGGAAGCTGCTCTACACGATAAAGAAATTTTGGACTGGCAATGACTGCTGTAAGCGCACGACGAATTCCCATGTCAAAACCTTCATTGAAATTTGCCTGCTCAAAAACCTGTATTAACCTGTCGATATCAGAGGCACTGACCTGACCTCTGAAAGCCTTGCGGGTCATGTTGGTAATTATTTCCTCAGCACAGGCATCAACATTGGAAAAGTCTTCAGGATAGCAACTGAAAATCCTGTTGCGTGCTGGTGTGGCACTAAGGCCGGCAGTATTAAATGGTCCCTGAATTTCAAATGAACTCAGGCCGATGACATTTTCGCCTACCGCTGATGGCTGCAAGCGATACAGCCTGCCTTCGTACTCGGCAAAAGAGCGATGAATAAAAGTGACGGCAACAGTATGCGGCCCTGCTTCAGCAACGAAAGGAATATTTTTCAACCTGGCGTTAATAGCATCTACCGCTGTATCACCGATCTGATCAATAGCCTTAAGGTCTTCGGCGCCACCAATATCCATTTCAAAAAAACGCTCGCCGTCATAAGTGGCAATGACTGTATGGGTAAATTCCTGATTAAAAACCCATAGCCTGGAGGCCAGGTTGCCGATATTAAGTACGTATTCACCGTCAGCAGGGAAATAATGTTCTACTGCAAGGCCCCCTCTGGTTCCCAGCGGCAAGCCCGCCCGGTGTGCATATTGATTGCCATCGGCATTGTAAGTAGTCCCCCCGGGCCTTGCATTTGGGTTGCCTATAGCCTGGGAAGCAACCACTCTGGCAGAGTTTATAGACTGCTCCAGAAATGCTGGTGACACCCTTAGTGCCTGGGCTACGTTATCAAAACCCTCTACGGAATCATCCAGTGGCAGCAAGGCCGCAGCGTCAACCTCTATACCAAGAAGGTCACGAATGGCATTGGCGTATTCTTTTCGGTTAAGACGATGCATGCCCACATGCCCGACATGTCGCTCATATGTGCCGGCGTGATCGAGATAACTCTCCAGCCAACTAACAAATTCATCGGTATCGGCGTTATCCGGTCGATCAGCCCCGGCAGGCGGCATAAGGCGTCCGCGCAGCTTGAGAACAACCTTTTCCCAAACGCCAACGTTATCCGCAATTTCTTCCGGGGTCATGAGATCAAATGCCAGGCTACCTGCCCAGTCCTCAAAGTTATGACAATCCATGCAGTTTTCCTGCAGAAAACCGAAATATTCATCAGATTCGTTAAAGCGATCAAAACTACTCGCAATTTCTACAGCTTCTTCACTTGCCGCAGCAAAAATGCCGAATGCGGGCAAGCCCAGCACACCAATAAACACTGTTTTGAGAAGATTCATTTTGTTGATTGCTAAATTCATAACTTGGTTGTTTCTCTATATTTCCTGTTTCTATTTTTTACAGCAATATCTTTCAGGGCTATGACTGTATAGACCGGCACTTGTACCACTCCTTTCCAGCCTCTGACTTATCTGTCCTCGAAATCTCATCGGTTTTTCATCAGTCACTCATCAATTTTTCCGCAAAAGAGGCTCGCTGTTATGGAAATCCACCGCCAATCTGACGTCCATTTCTCAAGTGACCGTAAAAGCTTCGAAAGCCCTGGTCGAGAAATGCACTGGCATCACCCCATTCAGGCTTGAGTCCCCGGGCGGGATTGGCAATAACGACTTCCTCGGCACTTCGACTTTGTCGCAACAGTGACACCATCTCCGCTTTCAGATCATCATAGAGAGCATGCAGCTCATCAAATTCAGCTTTACCCAGCAACGGGCCGGACGCAGGGACAATGACAGTCCTGTCATCAACCAGTTGCTCCAGAGTCTCATAGGCATCCGTCAAGCCGCCGATAAAGCCATTAGTGGTTTCATCCACAGTAGCCCAACCATCGGCAACAATTGCCGGGCCCGTATAGAGCACGTTGGTATCCTTGACCAGCATATAAAGATCACCATCGGTGTGAGCCTGCAATAGATAGCCAATTTCTATCGTGTCGTCACGAAAGGGCCTCTCAATCTTGCCCCAGTAAAAAGTGAGTGTAGGTAGCTGCTCTTTCATCATCGGTGTATGGACAATAGTTTCACCACGCTCGCGAATCGTTGTACCCAGCCATTGCCTGGTGTTTTCATGGGCAAGTATTTCAACCCCCTGTTGACCCAGAATGGCATTCAGTCCTGTCACTTCCGGATGCCAATGACTCAGGATCAGCGTCTTGATGTTATCAACAGCGGTTTCCTCTTTAACAAACCCGAGATATTCACGGGCATATTGCGCTGGCACGCCATCAAACAGAATGAGCCCGTCTGTATCAGCTGCAACCACAGTATTCCCTGCAGGCCCTTCAATCAGGTAAATATATTCTGCCAGGGGTCGAATTTTGAAATTCTCTGCTGCAAATGACGTGCTGGCAGAAAAGATCAGCAATAGCGTAGTCATTATTCTTAGCATTGTGTTCACCTGTTTTCGATTGTTTTCGATTGTTTTCTAACTAATTATCTGACGGTTACAGACATTTCCTGTATCAACCATCAGCCGGTAGTGATTTTTAATTTAACGTGGTCAGCGTTACTGGCTGCCTGTTTCTTGTGTTCCCGTACTTAAAAATTGCGATGTCTAACAGGATTATCAGTAGGTTTACGAATATCCACCTCTAACAGATTAGACAACTGGGTCCCTCAAAGATTTTCACCATACAGCTATTTTTTTATTTTAATTTCAATAACTTATTATTATTGATCAATTTTCAAAACCCTGAGAATTCCCCACTCTAATCAATCTTAATCAAGGAATTATGCAAATAAAGTGCAATCCATGGCTATGCCGAATACACTATAATCAGTGTCTTGATGATAAATCCTCTCAACACTATAAGCCAGAGATAGTGTTTAAAATTCAACAGCTTATTATATTTCTCCAGCGCTTTGACAATTGCCTGTTGTGAGATCCTGCTGGCTTGCTTTAGAGTGTCTTCATGATGTTTTCAAAACGGCTTGTAAGTTCACTGCGCCATACTTTGGCCTGCCTGGCCACAAGTTTGCCATTGCTCCTATCTCCCGGGGCTGCCGGGGCTGATAATCGTGAAGTGGAAACCGTAGATGAAAATGTACCGGCCGTTTTTGGACTTGGCTGGCTCGACCAAACCCAGTCCTTTGCCTCCGAATCTGCCAATGCACTGGCCAACCAACTGGATCGGTTTTTTGGTGTTCAGCGCAGTGATATTGAAGCGGCTTACTCGGCCCTGCGCGTCACTGCAACGGAATCCTGGAATGATATTGATGACTTTGACAGTGGACTACGCCTGCGTGGAAAGGTTCATCTGCCCCGCATTAATGAACGCATCAGCCTTATTTTTTCAGAGGAAGATGGCGATGGCACAAGCTACTATTCCGGCAACAATGCATCCATTGCACAACAGGAATCCACCCGGGTAAACCTTGAAGTTAACCTGGCCGATGAAAGTGCCCATCGCCTTTTCTTCAGGGTAGGAATGCGTTCCGGCCTGAAAGGCAGAGTCAGTATGCGTTACCGTTACGAGCCGGTTACCCAAGGCAATACCATCAATCGTTTTACCCAGTCTATATACTTCAAGGATGGTGATGGCTTCGGCAGTTTTTCCCGTTATCAGCTCGACCACGTCCTGAATGAAGAATCCCTGATACGATGGACCAATGATGTGCGCTTTGAAGAATCATTCACTGGCTCTGAATACACCTCCTCCCTCGAGTTCCTGCAGTTAAGATCCAGCCAGACAGCAATGTCCTGGTACGCCAGGGTCAATGGCGAAACCAGCCCGGGCTTTGTCGCCAGTTATGATCTTGGTGTCCGCATCAGAAAAAATATTTCCAGAGAATGGCTTTTCCTGGAACTCGAGCCAGGCTATACCTGGCGCAAGCAGGCTTATAATATTGCCCGTGAAGGAACACCCTATATTGTATTACGACTGGAAATGGCCATTGGCACCTTTAACTGAAAAAACAGTTTGAACTGTCTGGGGTATCTGTATAGTTAAATGAATGACTCCTATGAATTCCTGATCACCATTGGTTGTCTGATGTTTCTTGGCCTTGCCACTGACCTGCTTGGTAAAAAAACATCCCTGCCTAGAGTTTCCCTGCTTATTGTTTTTGGCGCCATCATTGGTCCCTCAATTCTCGATCTGATTCCCGGGTTTTTCCTTGATTATTTCCAGATTGTCGCGCAAATGGCTCTGGTGATGGTGGGCTTTATACTTGGCAGCAAATTCACGCCAACAGTATTGACAGAAAATGGCCGGGCAATTATCTCAGTCTCAATGGTTGGCGCCATCGTCACAGGACTGGTGGTGTTATGTGGCCTGTTAATGTTTCAGGTTGATTTACCATTGGCCATTATCCTGGCTACCGTTGCCACGGCCACAGATGGCATTGCCACAGTGGATGTCATCATTGAGTCAGAAATGGACAATGCCTTTTCACGAATGTTACTGGCAGTTGTCGCTCTGGATGACGGCTGGGGACTCATATTGTTCAGTATAGGTCTGGTCATTGCGACCGCCCTTACAACAGTTTCCAACAGTACTTCCCTGTTTTTATTTACCCTGCATGAACTGGGTGGAGCCATTTTTCTTGGCGTGCTTATAGGTCTACCCGCTGCTTATTTAACTGGCAGGATAAAACCCGGGCAACCCATGCGCTCTGAAGCACTGGGCCTGGTTTTTTTATGCGGAGGTCTGGCACTGTGGCTGGAAGTGAGCTTTCTGATTGCCACCATGGTAATGGGCATCATGATTGCGAATTTTGCCAAACACCATCAATACCCTTTTCACGAAATAGAAGGGTTGGAATGGCCTGTTTTATCAATATTTTTTGTGTTGGCGGGCGCCTCTCTTGAGCTGGCCACCTTGAAAACACTTGGTGTGGTCGGGCTTACCTATATTGGCTTTCGTTGTATCGGTAAAGTTGCAGGTGGATATGTCGGCGGTAAAATTGGCCAATGTAAGCCCAATATCAATAACTGGATCGGGTTAGCCATGTTTCCCCATGCGGGAGCTGCTTTGGGAATGGCCCTGGTAGCCTCCAGTTATATCCCGCAATACTCCGAAATCCTGCTCTCTGTCGTTATCAGTGCCACTCTATTCTTTGAAATTATTGGTCCGGTTCTGGCAAAAATGGCCATAAAGAGAAATATTGCCAAAGACTAGTTTCAGAAACTGATATAGCCCTGCATAGCCCGTTTTATCAGGCATAAGACAACAAAGAGGTTTACTCTCCTACTACTTTATACTTTTATTGGATCCACTCTTAACAATACAACAAAAAACATCATGAGGAGAGCTTGATGGATTGTCCAAAATGCAACGGTGCCATGCAGGAACATACTGCGACGACTCTGCAAGGCGCAGTGACCATTGATCGATGTACCGACTGCGGTGGCATGTGGTTTGATAATGGCGAAGCTGAAAAACTAAAAGATGACTGGATGTCAGATTTCCTCGACAGTGGAGATCGTTCTGTAGGAAAGGCACAAAACCTCAATACAGAAATCAACTGCCCACGCTGTAACAAGCAAATGGATACTGCTCAAGACCCCGACCATTAGCATATTACTTATGGGTCTGCAAACAACATGGCATGTTCATGGATGCCGGGGAATTCGCGGATTATAAAAATGAAACCCTGATTGAGTCGTTCATGAAAGTGATCAACAAAGCCAGGGAGAAAGTCAGTCTCTGATAAAAAACGGTCACTCTATTCTTAAAAACTGTGCAGGCCTCTTAACTGGGGAGCTTACGTAGAACGATTAGGGAAGTTCAGCCATTTCCGTGGCAAACAGCATCAACATTCCTCCGGCTCTGTCATCAGGGCCGAGAAGTGCTTCCCGATTAAGATAAGCATCCAGTGAACCCTGCTTGTTCGTTGATTCGCACACATTGACAAAAAACCCTTCTGAACTGCTGCGCATCTGAACCGCTTGCCATGCTTTATCAACCACCGGCTGGTAAGTGGCATCAAGCCAGCCTCTGGATATCCCACGCCGAATAGCCGTTGCAATCATCGCGGTGGCACTGATTTCGGCAAAAGACCCGGGATAATCAATCACCTCATGCCACATGCCATCAAGGTCCTGATAGGGCACCAGCGCTTTAATATGAGACTGATAAATCGAGAGTAATTCAACAAAACCCGGCTGGTCTTGCGGGAAATCACTTAATGCCAGAGCCATCCCCAGCGCCGGGAAAGCATTGCCTCTGCCCCAGGCAGCATCAGTTAACGGTGAGTGGCGGTATAAGCCGTCGTCTCGCAAAACAAGATTCTCCAGAAAATGGATATGGCGTAATGCCAAATCAAAATACTTTTGCTCTCCTGTCAACTTGCCAACCTTTACCAGCAAGGGCGTCGCCATAAAATAGGCATCACTCATTTCACCATGCATGGGCATGGCCTCCAGCATTTCGCCATTGGCATCAAATCCCATATCAGCGGCACCGATAGCAAGATCCAGAAAATCAGGATTACCCGTGCGTTCTGCCATTTCTGCAAACACCAGGTGGCCTGCGGTAACCAGAGAGGAGTTGATGTCAATGTCTGTCCCATTAATATAAGGGGCAATAATCTCACCGACATCGCCCAGATATCCCAGACGCATACGCGCAATCAGAGCCATACCAGGGATATAGACGGGCCAGGAAAAGTCATGCCCATAATGACGGGCAAGTTGTTCTGCAAATTCTCTTGGTGAACGCATCAGGCGTTGATCGAGAATTTCATGGGCCGGGGAAATGGGAAGATTATCAAGTTCATCCATTATTTTCCCAAGTTCTTCGGGCTCATCGTACAAGTGTAATGCCGGCACATACCCTACCCCCGCGACAACAGAATTACTGAGGGCATCTGCCAGTTCAAAGTCACTCTCGCTTTCTATGAGCACCAGGTCAGGCCCGTGTGTACCCAGCCAGCGCCACAGGGAAAAGGACACCGGGTTATCCGAGTAGGCTCTGCCTGTCGGAGGAAACTGTAAGGACTCTGCCTGAGGATTGGCTTCAGGGATGACGATCAGGTTAAAAGGCTGCTCACTTTTGGGACGGGTCTGGTAGCGGGCATATTCTGCCAGCACCTTTTGACTTGACTCAGGATTACCATCAAGGCCACCGATCAGAACCACTGTTGGCCTGGGGGCTCTATCAACCTGGTAGCCACTGGCGGTAATCAGGGTACCATTTGAAGACATGCCTACCTGCCATTGCTGGCCATAGCCAACGGTACCAAACAATGAACAAGCCAATACCAACAGGTATTTTTTCAAGACTTGAGCCCGGCAAGGAAGCCACTTCATATTTATTAACTGCATCGTTGCAATACCTGTAAGATTTCACGAAATAATACACAATTTCCGTTTTCCTTACCTGCCCCTTCAACTTTCAAAGAAAGCCCTCATTTCGCGTCTTTTCCCCATCATCAGAAGCAGACCGGCAAAACATAGCAAGGCGGCTATTAGATTAGGCCACATCAGGCCAAACCGGTTTGCAAACCAGCCAATCAGTAATACCCCGACTGCAGGCGCTCCTCGAGTAAAGGCCGCCCACAAACTCAATACCCTGCCCCGCATGTCATCATCAATGCTGTTTTGCACCAAAGTCTGTCCGGCAACACTACCAATAGTGACAGCGTAACCAAAGATAAACATAAAAACAGTAGCCAGCCAGGTAATCGTTATTGAAGCAAAACCAATCAATGAAAAAATGCCCATAAGCGTCATAAGCAGAATCTCCCGTATCAACCCTGTTGTATGACCATCCATGGATAGTCTGAGGCCCGCAAGCACGGCGCCAATGCCCATCGCCGAAGTAAACATGGCCAGAGTCAGAGGACCTGATTCGTAAACAGCACCGACAAACGCCGACAGCATAAAGGCAACCGGGCGAATAAAGAGAGACACTATGGTCAGTAAAGCAAACATATAAAACAGGGCTTTCTCATCAAGCACGTAATTAAAGCCAGCGCGGATATCCTGCATAAATGATTTTGGCTCTGTGGTTCTGGAGCGCGCAGGGACTTTTATAAAGACCCAGGCAATTACGATGAGCAAATAACTCACTGCGTTGAACAGAATGGCTATTGCAGGACTGGAAACGGCTATGACGACACCTGCCAGGGCTGGACCAGCAAATCTGGCGACATTAAAGGCAACGGCGGTGAAGGCCGCCGCACTGACCAGGTCCTCTTTTTTGACCAGATTGGGAATAATAGAGAGTCGAATAGGTTGATAGGCGGCCTGGATAATGCCTTCTGTCATCGCCAGCATAAATAACAAGCCGATGTTTAGCAGATTGAACCAGGCGAGAAAGAACAGGATAAATGCCTGCAACATCATCAGCATCTGGGCAATGACTGCCATCGTTTTGCGATCAAAACGGTCAGCCCATACGCCAAATAAAGGGGTGATTAAAATCAACGGAACAATTTCGATAAAGGCCACTGCCGCCACCCAGAATTCTGATTCCGACAACACCCAGGCCAGCCAGGATACCGCCAGACGCTGCATCCAGAAACCAATCAGGGAGATACTGTTACCACTCATGTAAATCGCGTAATTGCGATTGGAAAAAGCAGAACGTAGCGAAGAAAATTTACCTGCAGACCTGACCGACATAGAGCAGATAGTTGTCCTGGGTTATAACAATATTGGTGAGAGGATCAGGGCACAATATCTTTAATGGTCAAGATAATGGCCTCTTCCTGCTCCGCCAGGGTAAAGGGCTCAGAGACCACCTGAATGTCACCGGATTGCGCAATGGCATTACCGGATTTGGAAATCCTTGCCCCGACAATAACTTCCTGTGCCGTAGACAAGGTCATATTGGCAATCATTGCCATGGAATCATCCAGTGTAATCTCAAAGGGAAAATCCGGAACTGACAGCGTTTGAGCAGCCAGAGGCATCGGCATGGCGGGGTTTCTGGCATAAACAAACAGCCGCATGGAATCGTCGACCAAATCTTTTATGGACTCATCAAGTTCAATA
>JAUHWU010000148.1 GCA_030427065.1 Gammaproteobacteria bacterium
ATCCACCAGCATTGAAGCTGGCAGCGCCGGGATATGCAGTTTCAGGTAGGGTTTTTCCGACGCCACGTGGCAGCTGTAACACTGATCCATCATGCCGCGGTAAGCGCTTTCAAAGGCGACGGAATCTTTTTCATCTATTGTTTTTCTGAGCTCTGCCAGGCCGGTGTTTTCTATACCCTGCAAAATAGGCAGCAGGTCCAGTTGCTCTCCTGAGGAAAGGCGACGGGTTTGCTGCAGGCGTATTGTCCAGTTCAGGTGGGAGCGGGTTTCATTTTGATAAAACGCTGCCAGTGGCCAGTTCTCACTTTTTCCTGCGAACCACAGGTTGGCGAAATGGTATTCCACATCAATCATGGTGTGGGACTGGTTAGGTAATACGCGCAAGGCACGAATGTCTGCTTTCAGGGCATCAAGCTCAGAAGCGTCTGAGCTGGACTGGGAAAATGCAGGGGGAGTCACGGCAAGGCAGGCGCCGATACTGATGCTCATAAACTTGAGAATGGCGATTAATTTAACTTTCTTCATGGCGAGGCACTCTGCTGGTATGGAATCAGCCAAAAGTATTGTTCAGAGCAAGGATCTTGGCAAGTATAAATGTGAGTAAAGCCATAACCCGGCATAGGCAATCATTGATTGCCAACCATCTGCTCGCATAGTGCGCACAATGTTAGTAAGAATGTTTTTGGCCTGCTTTTTAATTTAAAAGGTTAGGGCGACTAATCATGGGGCAGGAAAATGGAGAGCGATATGTAGCAATGAAATGCTTTGTGAGTCACAAGTCACAAGTCACAAGTTACAAGGTGCAAGTCGCAAGAAAAAATTGCCGTGGCATTTACTAGAAGTCCTTGATTTTGTGGCCGCTTAAATTACCCAGGGCGTCGTAGCAGGCATATTTGTATAAATCGTGCAGGGTCGGAAAATTAAATACGGTGGCAATGACTTCATTGACAGTTTTTTCAGCCTGCACAATAGCCAGGCCATAGTGGATCATTTCACTGGCAAGGCGCCCCATGATATGCACGCCGCGAATGACCATGTCGTCTTTGGAGACAATAATCTTCAACATGCCGGTATGAACCCCCATGATTCTGCCCCGGGGGATATTTTGATGGTGAGCACGACCAATCAAATAGTCCATGCCGGATTCCTTCGCCTGTTCCTCGGTGATGCCCACCATGGAAACTTCAGGAATGGTGTAGATACCATAGGGAAACACCTTGGGCAGCGCGTCCAGATCGTTGATACCAAACATATTGGATACCGCTACACGGCCCTGATCCATGCTGGTGGAGGCCAGCGCGGGAAAGCCGATGACATCCCCTGCAGCATAAATATTTTCCTGGGAAGTCTGGTATTTATCGTTGACCACGATAGCTTCCCGTTTGCCTAACTCCACATTCACTTTTTCGCAGTTGAGTAATTTTGTGCTGCCACTGCGTCCTGCTGCAAACAGGAACATATCGACATCAAACTCCATGCCGTCCTGCAGACGCATATGAATATCATTCTCAATATTCTCCGGCACAATCATTTCATCAATGGAGGCATTGAGAATAACGTCAACGCCTTCTCCGCGCATGTAATCAAGCAGGGTTTGCGCAATTTCGTCATCCAGGAAAGGCAGGATTTTGTCTCCGGAATTTATCAGATAAACCCGGGTGCCCATGGCGCTGAATATAGTCGCGTATTCACAGCCGATGACGCCGGCACCGACAATGCACAGGGAATCAGGAATACGCGTGATGTTCAAAATGGTGTCGGAGTCGTGCACGATAATGCCATCAAAAGGGATATTGCCCGGTTGAAACGGATAGGAGCCGGTGGCTATCAGGATAAAGTCGCCAGTGATGCGTTTTTCCCCATCATCACTGCTTATGATAATAGTGTTGCGATCTTCGAAAGAGGCGGTGCCATTGAAGAGATCAACACCGTGGCGCTCAAAGTTAATCAGCACGGCTTTTTCAAGGGTTTCAATTACCAGGTTTTTTCTGTACAGGAAATTCTGAATGGTAGTTTTACCATCCAGTACCCTGTCCTGGCCATACATCCCGGTATCGTATTTGCCCGAGTAATACAGCGCAGATTCTTTCAGGGTTTTGGAGGGGATTGTGCCGGTGTTGATACCGGCACCGCCATAACACTTCTCTTTTTCAATGATGGCGACTTTCTTGCCGAAATAGGCGGCCTTGCATGCCGCTTTTTCACCCGCCGGTCCGGTACCAATAACAATAAGATCGTAAGAATTTTCGGAAGGCATCAGGACTTCTGGGTTTCCATATATTGGTATCTAAACAGTGACTAAATATTACTGGAAGTCCCGGATGTATGGAAACGTTACCGGGATGTGCAGAATGCCTGAGACTGTAGGGTACGATTACTTGGTCAGTTCATCCGCATTGCCGGAAAACAGTCGCGTGCCGTCTTCCAGCACGATACCGCGAATATTGGCCGTCGAACTGCCATTTCTCGCCTGGAATCCCTGCACCTGAATCACTGTGCCTGCAACCAGGTGGTCACGTTTCCAGCCACGTCGAATCAGATTGTTGGCGGCGCTGGTTTCCAGCGCCCAGTTGGTGACGCTACCGTCATCATTTTCAACATCGATATACACCCAGCCATGGGGGTTGGACCATTGCATTCTGGTGACCTTACCGGAAAGCGAGACCGGCTTGTCAATATCAAATTCTGCGGAAAAGGAATGGTGTGCCAGTGTTGAGTTGGCTGACAGCAGTGCAATAATTGCAAGTAAGCAATTAAATTTCATATTAATTCTCCTGTTGCATTTGGGCACGATGCTCATCGCGCACATCTTTCAGGTGTCCAAGGTCATTATTATCTTCCAGACAGGCAACTTCCAGTAATTCTTCCTGCTGCTGGTTAAAAGGCATTTCAATAGTCCAGGGACGCATATAGGGAATCGGGTCCGATACCGTGGCGCGATAGATGATTTGTGAGTCTGAGACCGGTGTATAGGTTTCCACTACGGTCTGGGCATGACTGATGACATCGCCCAGCTCATTCAACCAGGCCTTGCCATTGTAGTTGGAAGATTCCACCACCAGCGTGTCATCCTGCCAATGACCTACCGCGTCGCCCATCCACAGGCGCACAGAATCCGGCAGGTGATCGCGGCCATCCAGAGGAATCACGCGATAGGACATACGTTCATGAAAAATAACCACATAGCCCGGTGGTTGCAGAATATAAAACGGCGAGGGCACATAGTGGGAACGGGGAATGCCGGCAACAAAACAGTGGGCAGTGGGATCATCATACCCGCGCCAGGCTTCACGGCGCTCAAGTTGTTCTTCTCTGGCCCAGTCCTGATAGGGTAGCACACCGTCAGCGGGGTCAACGACAACGCCCCGGGCTGGTGGAAACATGGCCAGATTTTCACGAACTTCCAAACCGTAATTGGCACCACCGGCATCAGCCATATAGTAGCCGGAGATATCCGGTGTGCCATCTGCATGACGCTCAATAGCTGAAATCACTGCAGGCAATGGCAGCTCGGCTCCGGCGTCAGCATCAAAGGGAATATTGTCCTGCGGGATAGGTGCCGGGTGCCACAGGTTGTCGACGCGTTCAAAATCACCATTGGCTTCTTCAACTTCGGCCTGGCACTGGTACTCCAGCAGGCGCTTCATTTCGGTTTGCCGAACCAGCGGAAACGCAATGGTCCAGGGTTCGGTATAGACCTCAGGGTCTTCAATAGTGGCCTGGTATTGAATAGTGTTTTCGTCAATCAGCGTATAACGTTCCGTGATAGTCGCCGCTGCGCTATGAAAATTGCCGGCAGCATCAAGCCAGGTGCGGTCATTCAGGTCACTGACGGTGACTACCAGCGTGTCGCCCTCCCAACGGGCCCGTGAATCGCCCATCCAGAATTCAAAACCCGGATATAAATGCTCCTGACCGGCGGTGTATATCAGGCGAAATACCTGGGTCCACTCAAAGGCAATGGCCACATGCTCTTCGGTCTGAAAAATCTGGAAGGGCCACGGCATGGCCATGATGCGCGGCACTCCGGGTAGATAACATTTGTTCAGCGGGTCAAGTTCGGCGCGGTTGGCAAAATTATTCTCGCGTTGGGCCAGTGCATGGGGCTGGTAAGGAATCGTGCCGCCAGCGACCACACTCAGACCGGCTTGCATATCCTGGCGCGCTACATGATCTTCCAGATTATAGGCGGCTCGGGTCTGGGCCTGCCAGATTCCCTGCAGGAAAGGGGTACCGTCTGCAGTGCGTGGGATATCCTGGGCAAAGCCTGCCAGTGGAAAAACCACGAGAATGAGATTTAGCAGCAGGGTTCTTTTCACAACACTGGTTATATTCAATACACTAGCCATAACAGTCTCCAGAGTGATGCAGGAAGAATAAAGTGCTGCTTAATGATTGTCCAACACGGCTTGTGGAAATAATATGGATGTGCCGGTTTTCTCCGGCACTGCTTCAGAACCCTTTCAAAGTATGGGAGTATTGACCGTAAATATAGCGAAAGGGGACATTTATGATCAGGATTTTACTGACGGTACTGCTACTAATGCCACTCACCGCATTTACTCAGACGGAATTTCAGCTCCCTGATGGCTCGGCTTTGCGCGCCTATTTTGACGTCCCGAGCGATTCAAGTCCTCATCCCCTGGTGATTATTATGGGCGGAGGTGCTGGCGATGCCCGTATTGCCAGCAGTGCCTATCGTAATCATGGTGATGCCTTTGTTGATCGTGGCTGGGCCGTGGCGGCACCGGTGTCCCCTGACGGTCAGTCCTTCTGGGGTGACAATGCTGACAAGGTGCGGCAACTGATTGCCCAACTCAAGCAGCGCGATGATATCTCTGATGGCCGGGTATTACTGATGGGAATCTCCAATGGGGGCATCTCATCCCTTGAAATTGCCTCCCGGCATGCAAATGAATACCTCGGGGTTATTGCAGTACCGGCACTGGCCTCAAATGCGGCGTCTTTACGAACACTGAAGGATTTTCCGGTGTACTTGCGCATTGGCAGTGAAGATCGTTTGGGTTGGGCTAATCGTTATGATGGAACCGTTACGGTACTGGAAAACGCCGGGGTAAAACTGGATGCACGTTTACTGCAGGGCACCGGCCATACCTTTGCCATGGACTGGGATGATCTGGATAACTGGTTGGCGTCCTTGCCTAAAGAGTAGTAATCCCGGTTTTGGCGGAAGGCGGACGTCGGATGACGCTGCGCTTATCCGACCTACGGTTGCCTACGTTAGCCCAACACAAATAACCACTGGTAGGTCGGATAAGGCCTTTGGCCGTCATCCGACAGAATTGACCTGAAGCCATGGAGCTTTCCTGTCGAATGGTCTTCGCTTATCCGACCTGTTTATCCTGTGAAAAATCACTGAGTGAGAATTTTCACAGGGTTAAGGGAATTTGCCAGAGTGTACTTACGGAACAGTTTTAGTATTTCCCAATAATAGTCTTTAAAAATACATCTGTTGTCCCGGATAGGGGATTTCTGTGGTGATCTTGTGGTCCTGCCACAGTTTCATGGACAGGGCATCCAGCGAACTGAGTTCGCCATGGACCAGCATTCTCCTTGGATTATCCGGTATCGCCATCAACCACTCGATCAGTTCGGCCTGATCGGCGTGGGCAGAGAAACCGTTGAGGGTTTCAATACGTGATTTCACCACCACTTCCTCGCCAAACAGGCGTATTTTTTTGACGCCGTCAATGATAATACGGCCCAATGTACCGGCGGCCTGAAAGCCTACAAACAGCAGCACATTATTACGATCCCAGATACGCTGTTTCAGGTGATGACGTATACGTCCACCGGTACACATGCCACTGCCGGCAATAATGATAGCGCCATTGGGAATATCATTAAGGGCCATGGATTCTTCCGGTGAATTGACATAGTTCAGGCGCGGCAGGAAATTTTTCAGGGATCCCTTGTGCATTTCCCGTATTTTCGCTGCATCCTTTCGATCCAGTACATGCAGACATTCATCATAGATATCGGTGACCTTGATAGCCATGGGGCTATCCAGAAACACCTGCCAGGGATCCAGCCGGCCTTCGTAATGTAACAGCCCCAGGTGAAATAAAATTTCCTGGGTTCTGCCAACCGCAAAGGAAGGGATCATAACGATACCTTTGGCTTCCCAGGTTTCTTTGAGAATCTGTTCCAGCTGATCAATGGTATCTTTTTGCTTGCGATGACAGCGATTGCCATAGGTGCCTTCCATCAGCACCACGTCGGCCTTGTTCACCAGCGCAGGTACATTCATCAGCACCGATACTTTCTTGCCAAGATCGCCGGAAAAAACCAGTGTCTTTTCCTGGCCATCTTCCTCAAAGGTCAGGGAGGTTATGGCTGAGCCCAGTATATGGCCGGCATCTGTAAAACAAACGGAAGCCTTGCCGGTTTTGCCGACCGGTAACTTTTCGCCGTAGCGCAATGGCTTGATCAGACTGAGGGCTTTTTCCACATCTACTTTGGTATAGATTGGCTCCAGAGGTTTCTTCCCCTTGCGCAGCCTGCGACGGTTTTCTTGCTTCAGATCACGCTCGTATAAGCCTATGGCATCGTTAAACATCACCGGTAACAGTTTGTTGGTGCCATTTGTACAGAAGATATCACCTTCAAAACCATTATGAACCAGCAGCGGAATCAGACCGCTGTGATCGAGATGGGCATGGGATAGAAACAGGGTGTCAATGGTATGAGGATCAAAGGCGAATGATTCCTTGCCGAGACGATGAATGGCATCGCCGCCCTGATGCATGCCGCAGTCTAGTAGCACCCTGCCAAGATCCTGGGTTTCAAGTAGGTAACATGAGCCGGTTACCTCTTGT
>JAUHWU010000019.1 GCA_030427065.1 Gammaproteobacteria bacterium
GGTTTCCCTGTTTTGGTCAGCCAGCGGAATATCAGAAAAACGAAAGGACTTGCCAATATTGCGCCATTTCAGGCTGTTGATATTACCGCTGGTGAGTTTCTGAATAGCCTGGGGAAGGTCTTTTAAGGTTTTGGCTGAGCCAGTGGCTGTTGTTGTGACTGTTGATGTGAATGTCGTTGTAGCATTAGTCGAAGCCGGTGCTTGCTGGAGTTGAATTTGCCGGGCTGGAGAGTCCTGATTCTGTAAGGATTGCCAGAGCCGGTGGAAACTGTCTTCACTCACTGCTTCGGGCTCCTGGGTCAGGAAAAACTCAGCCCCGAGCTGTGTCAGTTCGCGTATTTTGGCGCGACAGCCTGAGCAATAATGAAGATGTGCTGCTACACACAGAGCCTGTGACTCAGGCAGGCTTCCTGCAGCGTAATCAGTCAGAAACCTTGTGTCGGGATGATATCTAACCATGATATTTTTCTAAATTTTTCCTGTTTCTTGTCAGTGATCTTAAGTGATCAGCAGTCGTTAAAATTCTAATCTATCTAATGACAACAATAGTCTCTGGCCTTTATATGACCAGTCAAAGCGTGTTCTACGTCAGCTCTCTCTTTTTCGATCTATTTAATTTTAAAAATTTGTTGATTTATCAGTGTTTACAACGTGTTACCTGTCTACAGACAGGCTCAGTTTATTCAGTCCAAGCCTTACGCGCGATTTCACAGTGCCCAATGGCATCTGTAGTTCTTCAGCAATCTCGGAATGGGACTTATCTTCAAGATAGACTTTCTTGAGAATAAATGACTGTTCTTCCGGGAGGGCTTTCATGGATTCATGCAGGGCCTCACTGTTGCGCTGCTTCACCAGCTGATTGAAAATATCTTCCTCTTCGTTTTCGATCCATATATCGTCAACATCAAAGCAATCATCCTGCAGGTCATTGCCAGGCATGGCGCTGGCCTTGTTTATGAAATGACGGGCATTTTTGCGCAACAGATCAATACGGGTATTTCTGGCAATGGTAAATATCCAGGTGCTTGCGCTGGCTTTATCAGGATTAAATGAGCCTGCTTTCTGCCATACCTTGACCATAGTCTCCTGGACCAGCTCCTCCGACAGATTGACGCCCTTGTCTGCACCAGCCTGTTTGTTGGCGAAAGCCTTGATCAGAGGGGAAAACTTGATAAATAGCTGTTCGAATGCAGCGCGATCCTGCTGCGCCACTTTCAGCAACAAATTGGACCATTTGGCGGTTGCTTCATTCACCACACGCGTACTCTTTTGTCCGAAGTTATGTTTGCTGGCTGTTGACAAGGTCTTACTCCGCCGATATCAGGATTATTTTTTGTGATGTTCATTTTGTCTTATCCCCTTTTACGGCAACGCGTAATGTATGGATCAATAAAAGCGGAGGAAAATTTCGTTTCTGATCCGAAATATTTTTCCCTGCGTATAAGTGCTTAATCTGATTATAACTGCCTAATCTGTAAAGAAAAAATATGAATAATCCATTGGATACCAAAGGCCAACAACTGCTGATGAACCTGATGAACTTTTACGAAAAGTTCTCGGCTGAAGATCTGGCGCAACTGGATGAATTTTACACCCAGGATATTGAGTTTGTTGATCCGGTCCACAAAGTCGACGGAATTCTCTCGCTCAAACACTATTTCAAGAAAATGGCAGTCAATCTCAGTCATTACAAAATTCGCTATCTGGAAGTTCTCAGCGGTGAAAATAGTGCTTACCTTACCTGGGAAATGGATTTTGCCCATAAAAAAATCTGTGGCGGTAAAATTATCACCGTCCGCGGTATGTCCCATCTTAAATTCACCAATCGTATTTTCTATCATGAAGACTGTTACGATATGGGCGCGCTGCTTTATGAACACCTGCCGGTGATTGGCGGGATTACCCGCACCCTGAAAGGCCGTATGGCTGCTCAGGGTAACTAGGCTGCTTATAAATTGCCCGCCAATGAAGAATAACAATAATAATGAATGATTCGGTTAACAGTATAGACAAAAAAACCGTATGGATTACCGGTGCCAGTTCCGGGATAGGCCGTGCTGTGGCAGAAAAACTTGCGCAGCAGGGTCACCGGGTTTACATCAGCGGGCGCACTGTGGAAACACTTGAGGACATCGTACAGCAATTTGACTTCAGTAAGGACAGTAAAGCATCCACAAACGCTGGCGGCCAGTTAATAGCATTGCCCTGTGACGTTACCGATGATGCAGCAATGGTTAATGTATTGCAGGAAGCCGGGGTGGAATCCCTGGATACCATTATTCTCAGCGCTGGTACCTGCGAATATATCGACTTACCTGATCTGGACATCAATATGATCAGACGCGTCAACGAGACTAACTATTTTGGTGTAGTAAACGCCTGTATTGCAGCACTGCCAATACTGGAAAAAACCGCTGAAGCCGCAAATGAGTCAGTAGATAGGCGCCCCCATATCATCGGTATTGGCAGCATGAGCAGTTATCTTGGCTTTCCCAGAGCTGAAGCTTATGGTTCTTCGAAAGCTGCCATGAGCTATTTTCTGGAATCTTTACGCAGTGACCTGGGGGATCGTATCGACGTGACAGTGGTGTATCCGGGGTTTGTGAAAACACCGATGACAGACCGCAATGATTTTCCCATGCCTTTCCTTGTTGATGTGGAAGAGGCGGCTGATATTATCCTCAGAAAAGCGGACAGGCGTCCCCTGACTATTGCCTTCCCGGCGCGACTGAATTTGCTCTTGAAGACCATGACGCTTTTCCCGCGCATGTGGTATTCAGGAGTCAGTAAACGCTTGAGACGAACCGGAGCAGACACATGAGAATTGCGATTATAGGAAGTGGCATATCCGGATTAACTGCAGCCTATTCACTGGCGGATGAGCATGACATCACCCTGTTTGAGGCAGGTCAAAACCCCGGTGGGCATACGGCAACTATAGATGTCACCCACAAGGGCAGGGATTATGCCATTGATACCGGCTTTATTGTCTTTAATGACTGGACCTATCCTGAATTTATCAAACTCATGGATGAGCTGGGTGTGGAGAGTCAGCCCACGCAAATGAGTTTCGCCGTTAGCGACCGGGTGACCGGTATAGAGTATGCCGGCTCAAGTCTGAATACCCTGTTTGCCCAGCGCCGCAACCTGGTTTCACCGCGTTTCCTCAGTATGACCAAAGATATCCTGCGTTTTAATGGGCAGGTCGAAAAGCATTTGCAGGAAGACCCGACTTGCAGTGCCATGTCGCTAGGGGACTACCTGGACAAGTACCGTTATTCCCAATCTTTCCGCGATCTCTACCTGGTGCCAATGGGCGCGGCAATCTGGTCGTCAAATACCGATATGATGTTGAGTTTTCCACTGCAGTTTTTTGTGCGCTTCTTTCGCAATCACGGCCTTTTGAATATCAAGAACCGTCCCCAGTGGCGCGTGATCAAGGGGGGCTCCAGAAGTTATATTGCGCCTCTGTCAGAAAAATTTAAAAACAATATTGAACTGGGCAATCCGGTGAAACGGGTGACCCGCTATACCAATGCTAATGGCAGTGGCATGGTACGGGTGGAAAGTGAGCGTTTTATGGCTGAATACGACCAGGTAATTTTTGCCTGTCACAGCGATCAGTCGCTGGCAATGCTGACTGATGCTGATAGTAATGAGCAATCCATCCTGTCTGCAATTCCCTATACGAAAAATGAGGTGGTGCTGCACACTGATGTTAGTCTGTTGCCAAAAAACAGGCGCTGCTGGTCCAGCTGGAATGTGGCATTAACCAGTAAGGATTACCATATTGAGCGACCAACACTGACCTATGATATGAATATTCTTCAGTCTATCCAGTCTGATGAAACCTTCTGTGTCACCCTGAACCAGAGCGGCGATATTGATCCATCAATGATACTGGGCGAATTTGAATATGATCATCCGGTGTTTTCCGAAGCCGGGATCAAGGCGCAGAATCGCTGGCAGGAGATCAATGGAGTCAATAGCACCTGGTTTTGCGGCGCTTATTGGCGCAACGGTTTCCATGAAGATGGTGTTTGGAGTGCCCTGCGTGTTGCGCGTGAACTGAGCAGTAATCAGGGTCAGTCTATCCCGGCCCCGGCATTGGCCGAGGCGGTATAGAAAAGGCGCCTGGCCAAAAAACTATGCATGAAAGCGAATTCAAAAGTGGCATTTATGAAGGTATGGTTACCCACTGCCGCTTTGCGCCCAGACTGCATCGTTTTCGCTATAAAGTATTCATGATGTATCTGGACCTGGACGAACTGGACGAGGTCTTTTCCGGTAACATTTTTTGGTCAGTCAACAAGGCTAATCTGGCCAGTTTCCATCGCGATGATTATCTGGGTGATCCAGCCATGCCTTTAAAAGATGCGGTAAAAATGCGCGTCTGTGAAGAAACCGGTGAAATACCCGATGGCCCGGTAAGGGTGTTGAGCAACCTGCGCTATTTTGGCTTTATCATCAATCCTATAACCTGTTATTACTGTTTTGATAGTGAGGAAAATCTCAAATATGTTGTCGCGGAAGTGACCAATACGCCGTGGGGCGAACGTCACAGCTATGTTATCAGGGCAGCACAGGAGAACGGCAAAACCCGGGCTTCGTTTGGTAAGGATCACCATGTTTCGCCGTTCCTGCCGATGGCAATGGAATATCGCTGGCGCAACACGGTGCCGGGCGAAAATCTCGGTATTTATATGGAGAACCATAACACCAGCGCGCCAGATCAGGCCCTGGAAAGGTCAGCAAAAGAATCTGTCATAAAACAGGATGCAATAAATGTTGTTGAAGGTGGGCAGCAGGCAAAAAGCCAGCGTATGTTTAATGCAGCCATGCATCTGAAATACCGGGCAATTACTCCCTGGGCTTTGAATATGATACTGGCGAAGTATCCTTTTATGACCCTGCAGGTGGCCTGGGGAATTTATTGGCAGGCATTAAAGCTGTGGTGGAAAAATATTCCGTTTCACCCGCACCCGAAAAAGAATGCAGGCAACAATAGCAATGCTAAGCCAATGGTTAGTCCTGGCGTAACCCCAGGAGTTGCTTCAGGAGTTGGCTCAGCAGCAAATCCAGTAGTTAATAGCGCAACCATTAACAGTAAAAAGTGAGGAACCGGTAGTGAGAATTACAGCTGTAGATCAAAACAAGTCAGGGGCCAAATCCCTTTTTAACATGACAGAGCTTTCCCGCAAGGCGGTGTATGCCATCCTTGAAAGATTAAATGTCGGTTCACTGGTGCTGGAAGAAAATGGCCAGATCAGTCATTTTGGCGACCGACAGGACAAGACTGTTACTGCCAGTATTCAGGTCAAGGACCCGGCGGCCTTTATGGCGGTGCTGAAAGACGGTTCCACAGGAGCCGGTGAGGCGTACATGCTGGGCCAATGGGATACCCCCGATCTGCTTGAAGTGATCCGTCTGTTTGTGCTCAACATGCATACCTTGCAGGAAATGGGTAACAAGCAGCCTCTATGGCGTAAACTGGCGAGCCAGATGTACCACGCCTACAGATCGAACTCGCTAACTGGATCAAAGCGTAATATTTCTGCCCATTACGATCTGAGCAATGAATTTTTCTCACTGTTTCTTGACCCCACCATGGCATACTCGTCTGGCATTTTCAAAAATGAAAGCGACACATTACATGATGCCTCTCTTAACAAATTTCAGCACATTTGTGAGCGTCTGCAATTACAACCGGAAGATCATTTGCTGGAAATCGGCACTGGCTGGGGTGGTCTGGCGATTCATGCGGCAAAACATTTTGGTTGCCGGGTAACCACGACAACTATTTCCCATGAACAGTATATGCATGCCTGTGACTGGGTTAAGCAGGAAGGTCTGGAAGACAAAATTACCTTGCTGGAAAAGGATTACCGGGAACTGGACGGTAGCGCCCAACAGTACGACAAGCTGGTATCGGTAGAAATGATCGAAGCGGTGGGTGCCAAATACTACGATGAATATTTTCAGACCTGCAGCCGCCTGGTGAAGCCCCATGGACTGATGCTGATTCAGGCGATTACCATATCCGATCAGCGTTTCGAGCAGTCCGTGAACAGCATTGATTTTATCAAACGTTATATTTTTCCTGGTGGGCAATTGCCTTCCAATGCGGTGATCGCAGATAAAATTGCTACCCAGACTGATTTGCAGCTTATTGGTCTTGAAGACATTACCCATGATTATGCCAGGACCCTGGCGGCGTGGCGTGAACGTTTCTGGGAGCGTATCGACGATGTCAGGCGCCTGGGTACTGATGATATTTTCATTCGCATGTGGAATTACTACCTTTGCTTCTGTGAAGGTGGCTTTCGAGAACGAGTCATACATACCGGTCAGTTTCTGATGGCGAAACCGGGTTTCAGGGAATTACCTCGCATTCGGTAATTCCTTTTCAGGTCGGGATGCCTGGGCATGCTAGTATAGTGAGCCCTCATTATCTGCTTTGGAGCTGTTTTGCCCTCATCCCATCCTTTTGAAAAACTCACACCTGATACCGTCATTGATGCCGTTGAATCTACCGGTATCATTTCCGATGCGCGTATCCTGGCCCTGAACAGTTATGAAAACCGTGTTTATCAGGTCGGTGTCGAAGATGCTGTGCCTCTTATTGCAAAATTCTACCGCCCTGAGCGCTGGAGCCGTGAGCAGATTCTCGAAGAGCACAGCTTTTCCCTGGAACTGGCTAACCTTGAAATCCCCGTAGTCCCTCCGATTGTAGTGGGTGATTCTACTTTGTCAGAATTTGCCGGCTTTGAGTTTGCCCTGTTTAAAAGACGGGGAGGGCGCAGTCCTGATCTAAGCCTGGACAATCTGTTGATTATGGGACGCTTTATTGGCCGGCTACATGCCGTTGGTGCGATCAAACCATTCAGGCATCGGCGTACCATGACGGTTGAATTTTTTGCTGAAGACAGTGCGCAATATCTTCTGGAAAACAACTTTATACCCCGGGACCTTCGCCCGGCTTACAGTTCACTGGCCCAGGATCTGATCAGGCGTATCCATGACGTATTTGCATCAGTCAGGGCCCCTGCACAAATTCGTATCCATGGCGACTGTCATATGGGCAATGTGTTGTGGCGTGATGATATGCCACACTTTGTCGATTTTGATGACACCATGACCGGCCCGGCCATTCAGGATCTGTGGATGCTGTTATCCGGTGATCGTCAGGAAAAATTGGCCCAGTTAAGTGAATTGATTGATGGTTACAACGAGTTTTATGATTTTAATCCGGCGGAACTGGGGCTGATTGAATCCCTGCGCACCATGCGCCTGATGCATTACAGTGCCTGGCTGGCGCGGCGCTGGGATGACCCGGCTTTTCCATTGGCCTTTCCCTGGTTTAACAGTGAAAGTTATTGGGCTGGCCACATCCTTGAGCTAAGGGAGCAGCTTTCAGCGCTTGATGAACCCGCCCTGGAGCTTTTTTAGGGCGATGACTTTGAGATTAATGCAGGTCGGATAAGGGCGCAGTCCGTCATTCGGCATAGCGCGCAACGACTTTGTGAAATAATAAACAATAAAGTAATGTTTACCTTGTACTTCCCATATTCCTCCCAGCTATTTCTTATGTGACGTGCCCGCCTGTGCTATGTTTGTTCTGGAATTTAAGGAGTAAATATTTACATGTTCACTGAACACTTTTCACGGACTACCCCGAGCCGTATTTTTATCATTCTCGTATGTTTAGGCTTGCTGGCATGCCAGCCGGTAGTCAGGCAGGCTCCCCGGGAAAGTGATTTTGATGGGGCACTGTTGTCCCGTGTAGACGATATCCCCAAAAGCCCAAACGATCGTCGTGATTATCGTGCGCTGGAACTGGACAATGGTCTGAAGGTGTTGCTGATTTCAGATCCTGAAACCGATAAAGCTGCCGCCTCAATGGATATCAATGCTGGCTCTAACAGTGATCCGGCTGAATTCGAGGGACTCGCGCATTTTCTGGAACATATGCTGTTCCTGGGTACCGAAAAGTTTCCCCAATCCGGTGAGTATCAGGAATTTATCAGTAGTCATGGTGGCAGTCACAACGCCTATACCGCGTATGAAAATACCAATTACTACTTTGATATTGAAAAGGATTCCCTGGCGCCGGCCCTTGATCGCTTCGCCCAGTTTTTTATTGCGCCCCTGTTTAATGAGGAATATGTAAACCGTGAGCGCAATGCGGTGAATTCCGAGTATCAGTCGAATCTGGAAAATGACGGCCGCCGCAGTTATTCAATCTTCAAACAGATAATGAACCCTGCGCATCCGCTGGCGCAGTTTTCTGTCGGCAGTCTCGACACCCTGCAGGATAAAGCGTCAGGGTCCCTGGAGCAGGCTTTAAAGGATCACTATGCGCGTTATTACTCTGCCAATTTAATGAGCCTGGCAATTATCGGAAAGGAACCCCTGGATGAACTGGAAGCGATGGCGCTCACCTATTTTCAGACCGTTGAAAATCGACATGTTGATGTTCCGCGTACCGATGAGCCGCTTTTTTTGCAAGGTCAGTTGCCAGCACTATTGGAAATCGAACCGGTACGCGACACACGATCATTGTCCTATACTTTTCCGATTCCGGTGATGTGGGAGTATTACCGTGCCAAGCCACTTAACTATCTTGGGAATATACTTGGCCACGAAGGTGAGGGCAGTTTGCTGTCTCTGCTGCGTGAGAAGGGTTGGGTCAATGGCCTCAGTGCCGGCGGTGGTATGTCTTATCAGGACAACGCGACGTTTTCATTCTCGCTGTCACTGACCGAGGTAGGCGTCAACCGAATTGATGAAATCTCCGCCCTGGTTTTTCAGTTTATAGATCTCGCCCGACGCGATGGAATTCAGCAGTGGCTGTTTGATGAGCAACGCACCATGGCGGATATCAGTTTTACCTTTCAGGAGCCCGGTTCGCCGGTTGGTTTGGTCAGCAGCATGTCACGACGCCTGCAACTTTATCCGCCACAGGAAATTATTACCGCAGCCTACGCCTTCGAGGATTACAATCCGGAACTCTACCGGGAAATTCTCTCCTATATGCGCCCCGACAATGTGCTGTTAACCTTTATTTCGCAAAGCGTTACCGGTCACCAGCACGATCCCCTGTTTGGCGGGCGTTACAACTATTCCCCCTTGCCCGATGAGCGCATCAGCTCCTGGTACAGCGATGCAATAGATTCTGCGCTTGCTATCACTGAGCCGAATCCTTTTTTACCTGATGATCTGAGTATCCGTGATGTGCCGGGAGCCGGTGCTGTTGGCCCGGAAAACAAACCTGAGCTTATAGTAGATGGTAATGGCGTAAAGCTGTGGTTTAAACATGACAATGAGTTCCAGGTGCCACGGGCAAATTTCTATGCTTATGCCATGACGCCGTTATTTAATGAATCCCTGGAACATAACCTGATGTCCAGCCTGGTAATCAACCTGATCAATGACAAGCTCAATGAATACAGTTATCCGGCGAATCTGGCCGGGGTATTTTACGGGGTGAACAGCAGAGCGCGCGGATTTTCCATTCGCCTTGGCGGCTATAACGATAAACAGGGTATTCTGCTGGAAGCATTAATGGAGACACTGGTCGCCGCAGATTTTGAGCAGGAACGTTTTGACATTATCAAAACAGAACGAATACGCGGGCTGGAAAATGCTGACAAACAAATGCCCTATACGCGTCTTTACCAGAAAGCCCAGGCGCTGCTGGTTAATCCCTACTGGTCAGAACAACAGCGCATTAATGCCCTGGAACAAATTACCCTGGAACAGGTGCAGGCATTTATTCCCCGTATGCTGGAAAACCTGAATCTGCAGGTACTCTATCATGGCAATGTGGAACCGGAAGAAGCGCTGGCCATGCTGGATATTCTATCGCGCTATTTATCGGTGACTCCGGCTGTTGTTGATCCTCCCTTTGGCACGGTACTGAAACTGAAACCGGGCAGCAGGGTAGTGCAGGAAGTGATGGTGGATCATGACGATTCCGCCATCGTCATCTACCTGCAGGCACCTCATGACACACTGGCAACACGGGCTACTGTCTCACTGCTGGGGAGCATTTTACGTACCCCTTTCTTTGATGACCTGCGCACGGAAAAACAGCTGGGTTATGTGGTCAATGCCGGTTCGATGCCAATACTCAAAACCACTGGTCTGGCCATGACCATTGAGTCGCCGGTAGCCGATCCCCTGCAACTGGAGGCAGAGATTAATATTTTTCTGAGGAATTATGAGTCAGAATTGGCAAGTATGCCCGATAGCATGTTTAACGATATCAAAGCCGGACTGTTGAACAATTTACGCCAGGAACCCCAGAGCCTTGGCGCTTTAAGTGGTCGCTTCTGGAGCGATATCCTGATTGAGGAAACCGCAGAAGATTTCACCTTGAAAATGGCTGATGCCATCGAAGCGCTGGAAAAAAGCGACATTCTTGAGTATTTCCGTAACCAGGTTATTGCAGGGAATGCAGGCTCGCTGGTTGGTATGTCAGCTGGCAGACTGCACCAGGAAGACTATCTGGCAGCAAAACAAAAACAGGGTAGTGACACCATAATCATTGAAGACCGTATTGAAAGCTATAATGCATTCAAACAATCTTCCGATGTCTTCACCTTCAGGTAAGCTGTTCAGTATTTATTCATAGCCAAGGAACTAACCCTATGTCTGCCAGACGCCCCGTGGCGGGATTTTTTCTGTCATTGCTAACTGCCCTGATGTGGGGAGTGTTGCCCGTGGCTTTCGTTGTATTGATTGGCGCCATGGATACCATCACTATTACCTGGTATCGCTTTTCTCTTGCTGCGGTGGTGGTATTTGTTTTTCTCTGGCGGCGGGGGAAGTTGCCGCCAATAAAAAAATTCAGCAGCAAAGTGAAGTGGATTCTGTTTCTGGCAGCTTCTGCGCTTTCCGCGAATTTTGTATTTTATCTGAGCAGCCTGAGCTACCTTAATCCTGAAAGTGCCCAGGTGTTAATTCAAATGGCACCATTCATTCTTATGTTTGGCAGCATATTGTTTTACAAGGAAAGACTTGGCTGGCTGGAGTGGGCAGGCGTTGGTTTATTGCTTTGCGGATTCACCCTGTTTTTTAACGATCGGCTTGCACAAATATTCTCCTCCCTGAATGACTACTCCATCGGCATTCTATTGATGGTACTGGCTTCAGTGACCTGGGGAACTTATGGTTTGCTGCAGAAAACCTTGCTTAAAAGCATGGATTCAATCCAGCTCACCAGCCTCATGTATCTGGGGGGCGTAATTTTGTTATTGCCCTTTGCCAGTCCGGCAAGCGTATTGTCTCTTGATACCCTGCAGTTTGGCGCCTTGCTGTTCTGCAGTCTTAATCTGGTACTTGCCTATGGTGCTTTTACCGAGGCCTTGTTTCTATGGGATGCGGCCAAGGTCAGTGCAGTGATCACCCTGGCGCCGTTGTTAACCATCGTGTCGATGATGCTGGCGGTGCATTGGTGGCCGTCGCTATTTAGCGATAGTCAGCTTAACGCGCTGGCTTACCTCGGTGCGATGATGGTAGTGGCCGGTTCAATGCTGGCGGCATTGGGACATAACCTGCAGAAGAAATCTAGCAGGCAGAATCAAGCACAAGACCTGTTTCTTTCTGAATAGCTGCTGTCGACTCCAGCTCCCGAATACCGTGTAAGGGCAGCGACGGCAGGGCATTGTCGCGCATCCAGTGAATAAATTTCAAGGTCAGGAAAGCATCAAACCAGTTTTGCATATGCCTGGCATATGCATTGTTGCTTTTGCTGTGGGTGCCAGCGTGTGCCATGGCCTTGTCTGCGCCCAAGGCCTGCAGGCAGTGCAGTAATAATTGGCTATCAACCTTTGAAAACCCTTCAACGCTATTTTTAACAGCAGTAATGTTTTTAAGGCCCAATGTTGTTGATTGTCCGGGTTGCAGTGAGTGGCAAATATGCAGCCAGCATTTAAGCGCGAGAAAACAATCAGGATGGTAGTAAAGGTACTGCTGAGGTGGATCATCCAGCGCCATAATTTTAAGCAGTGCCGGCCCGGTACCAAAGGGAACCCGGTCTGAAAGTCGACTTTCAAGCATCAGTGGTGCGCATTGCAAATTGATGACCTGACCAATTTTTGCCAGCTTGTTTAACAGGTAAAAATCTTCTCCGGCCTGGCGTCGGGGAAAACCCCTGGCCTTGGCATAGTGCTGGCTGTTAATTAACAGGGTGCTGCCAATAGTATGGAAGGCCCAGGGAGAACCTGCCCATTTCAGACCGGCGACATAATAGTCCATGGCCAGGTCATAGGATTTCTGCGCCTGGAGAATGTCTTTGTGTTCATGGGGTTTATGATGAAAGGGGTAGATTGCGGCGCTGATCCTTTTAATGTCCAGATCCGCTGTTGCCTGAAAGTAATCTTGAGGCAGAACAGCATCGGCATCGGTGGAATGTATCCAGGGTGTTTTTAGCAGACCCAGGGCAATCAGTTGGCAGGCGATATCACAGGCTATTTTTCGAGCCAGACCGACCCCTTCCTTTTCCGCTAAAAACAAACCCGATGAGCAACGTTCTACCAACATAACGTGAAGGCTGTCAGCCATGGACAACAGCTGAATATGTGGCGCGATTATGGCCTTGCAGGAATACTGGCGTTTCAGGTGCGACGCGATTTCCTGGCTTCGCCTGATTTTTTCCGGATCTGATTTTTCGCTGGCATTGACCACGAGGATAATCAGGACGGATTGCTGATGAATGGCCGCCATGAGTTTTTCAAGAAACCCGGCTGCTTCTGCATAGGCCGGAATGCACAATACGTGCTTCCAGTTCATGGCAGAATCCAGTGCCGACTGCTGGATATACTGACGGATCAGAGCCGCGTCTGTTTCAGCATAACGGGTAAGATATTGTTGCATGGACATTGGCCAATGGTACCAGTTCAGAGGCCTGGTCAATGAATCCATTTCAGTGTTTTTTGCGTAAAAACATCCATAACAAGAGTGTCTATCGTGAACAATCCCGCCCAACAAATTTCCGGAATCCTGCTGCCCGCCTGGGTAGATCTGGTTCTGTTCAAGCTTACCTGGGTGGGCTTGGTGGTATTTCAGTCACAGGCAGTGTTTCCGGTAATTGCCGTCATCGCTGTAAAGTTACTGAGCTGGCCGGGCGTTATCCGTGCTTTGCCAATTGTGGTGTTGACGTTTGTTAGCGGCTTGCTGATGGATTCCCTGTTAATGACGTTTGGCGTGTTTGTTTTTCCCTCAGCCTATCTTCCCCTGTGGCTTATATTGTTATGGCTGTCTTTTGCCTTGACGCTGCCAAGGGGATTTTCATTTATTTTGCGCTGGCATCCATTGGCACAATCGGCCATAGGTATTGTCGCCGGGTGTCTCGGTTACTTTGCCGGATATCTGATGGGGGCTGTAAGTTATGGCTTGTCCATTAGTCTTACCATGCTGCTCATCGGAGTATTGTGGGCAGGCTTTGTACCCCTGATGATTCAATGTGAACGGTGGATGCTGACAAAGGTTCAGTTCTAAATTATTGTGTTTCAAAGGTCAGCAAAAGTATGAAAAATTTTTTACAATTTGTTGGTTTTTTTCTGGTTATTCAGGCCCTGTCGACCAGCGTAGTCCATGCTCAGGCGCAAAACCAGGCAGCTGCCATACCCTGGCAGCAGTTTCAGCTGGTAGGGCAGGCAGAGCTTAAATTTTTCTTCTGGAATGTTTACGAGGCACGACTTTACTCCGATAGCGGAAGTTTTGTGTTTTCGGAAACCAGACCTTTTGCTCTTGAGTTGCAGTACAAGCGCCAGTTCAGCAGTCAGCAACTGATAGAGGAAACCCGCAAGCAATGGCAGGCTATTGGTATTGATACCGAAACTGAAGACAATGCTTCAAGACTCAATACTTTAGCAAGCCTGCTTGGCGATGTAGATAACGGCGATATTATTACTCTTTACGTGGATGCTCAGGGTGCCAGTAATTTTTATTTTAATGGACGCCTGCTGGGTACTATTGCAGACTCCGCATTCACGGAACAGTTTGCGGCGATCTGGTTGTCTGAAAAAACCACTCGACCTGATTTCAGGGATAATCTAATAAGGCAAAGTTAATGACCAATTCAAAGAACGTTTTACCAGCCAGGCTGGCACTCAATTATAAACAGTCAATTTTTGGAATACTGCTTATTGCTTTGACATTTGTCATCAGCAGTTGCAGCAGAACGACACTGGATGATTATCGCGATACCACCCCGCAGCTTGATCTGAGAACCTTTTTTGACGGCAGTCTCATGGCTTACGGACTGCTACAGGATCGATCCGGAAAGGTAACCAGACGTTTTGAAGCGACTATTGAAGCTTCCTGGGAAGGCGAGCAGGGGACACTGGTTGAACACTTTATTTATGATGATGGCGAGGAACAGGATCGTATCTGGCAACTGACTCATCAGGGCAATGGTCGTTATTCCGGCGTGGCCGGGGATGTCATTGGCACTGCAAACGGTGAAATTGCCGGCGCTGCCTTTAACTGGGTTTATAGCCTGGAGGTTCCCTATGGTGATGGTACTATTGTGGTAAATCTCGATGACTGGTTATTTCTGGTTGATGAGGATCATATTATCAACCGCACTGTTCTGACAAAATTCGGTTTTCGGGTCGGCGAGCTCAGCCTGGTTATTGAAAAAATCTAAAAGGCGTTTTTGAGGCAGGTTTTCGACAGCCGCATTTTATGGAGTAAATTTGCATGACTGACAGTATTCATCACATTGCCATCCAGGTAGAAGATATAAGTAAGGCCGTGGACTGGTATAGCAAGGAATTTTCCGTCAAGGTCAGTTATCAGGACGAGACCTGGGCCATGCTCGATTTTAAAAACCTGTCCCTTGCTCTCGTATTACCCGGACAGCATCCCCCTCATTTTGCCGTTGCCAGCGCGCATCCGGAAAAATACGGCGCTCTGACTACCCATCGTGATGGGACTGAATCAATCTATATCAAGGATCCGTTTGGTAACGCGCTGGAACTAATCAGGGATTCTGCTTAAGTATTGCATCGGCTTTTCTAAGTCCCTGCAGTCGGGTTTCGACCATACAGCCTTCCTGAAGCATGGCTGAAATACCGAACTTGTCAATTACCTCCCGCACACGCTGCCTTGCTCCGCAGAGAATCACGATGTCTTCGGATTTTTGTATATCAGTGATCACTTCCTCCAACGTGATTGAAGCGCTGCTATCAATAAAAGTGACGTCCGATAGATCGATCAGCAACACATCCTGGTTTTTTGACGAGCGTAATACCCTGGCGATGTCCTTGGCTGATCCAAAGCTCATAGGGCCCTCTATATGAAATATGACTATGCGGCCGTGAGAATTTTCGAGGATGGCTGATTCTTCCGGGAGCAGATCATCCGACTGGGAGGGGTCATTGACCAGTTTCAGGCTTTGCATTTGGGTGTCGGCCATACGTTTTACAAACAATACTGAAGCCATAATCATCCCTACTGCCACGGCAGTAATCAGATCTACAATTACTGTCAGCACCAGCGTGGTGAGCATGATAAAAACGCCTGCTTTCGGGGCGCGCAGGATACGTTTCAGGTAACGCCAGTCAATAATATCTATTCCCACTTTAAGCAAGATACCGGCAAGTACAGCATGGGGAATATGAATCACCAGACCGCTAAAGCCCAGTACGATTATCAGCAGCACCAGAGCATGGACGACCCCGGAAAGCGGCGTTTTCCCTCCGGAGCGAACATTGATGACTGTGCGCATGGTGGCCCCGGCTCCCGGGATAGCGCCAAAAATACCGGCAATCAGGTTGCCAATGCCCTGGCCCACAAGTTCCTGATTTGAATTATGGTTGTCCCGGGTGAGACTGTCAGCGATTAATGAGGTTAACAGGGAATCGATCGAGCCAAGGAAGGCAAGAATCAGGGCAAAGCGAATCACCAGGGAAAAATCAGCCAGGTTGAAGACCGGAAAATGCAGCGCCGGCAAGCCGGTCGGAATATCGCCAATTACCGGTGCAAGAGGAAACCAGAACCAGGCAATGGCTGTACCGACAACCAGCGCAAGAAGAGGAGCTGGCAATAAACGTTTTAGCCTGGCAGGGGTAAAAAATATAATCAGCAGGGACGCCAAACCAGGTATCAGGGCGCCTATTCGGGGCTCACTTAACAGGCCAGGTAAAATAAACAGGTGATTCAGCATGTTGCCCTCAGGCAGGGTTTGGCCAACAAACGGTGCCAACTGCAAAATGATTATGATGCAGCCAATGCCACTCATAAAGCCGGAGATAACCGGATAGGGCACCAGATTGATGTAAGTCCCGAAGCGCAGTAAACCAAAGAGTATCTGAAAAACACCGCCGAGCATGATGACCGTAAAGACCAGCGCTGGTGTATCTGGAAAACGCATGAAGAGAATGGCAATAATGACCGTGATCGGACCTGTCGGACCGGAGATTTGTGTGGGTGTGCCACCAAAAATAGCGGCAAAGAAACCCAGCAGGATTGCTCCGTAAAGTCCTGCCAGAGCCCCCGCACCAGAGGCGACGCCAAAAGCCAGCGCCAGTGGCAGTGCAACCACGGCTGCAGTCAGGCCGCCAAAAATATCACCCCGGATATTGGATAAATACTTCACGATAAAACTGTTTCCCAGAACTGTATAAGGATTGCCTGCCATTTTTTCAGGCGCAGTGTCTTATCACCATTGTCCTCCAATTTATCTGCTTTTTGGAAAAAATAATTTCAGGCTAATGGCTATACCCAATCAAAAGCATGTGAATTTGAAATCATCGCAGTGACGTTATTGATTCCACCCAGTTCTCATTCCTGATGAGTTATTTCTTAAAAATTCTATCTATTTCACATATTGCTCATTTTTTCGATGTGAATTTCGCCAACTAGGGTTATAAACCTTTCTTATGTTGGTGCACATAGTAATTTAACAGTGATAAGTGACAGCCAGCATGTTGCGGGATAACTGTATTGATCAGCAAATAGTGACTGATCATACAAGCAGTAAACTGCATAAGGGATAACCAGGTATAGCTAAATTAAACCGTGTTTCGGTGTGTTACGGGTTGGACAATCAAACGTAACCGGAATGAAAACTGATGAAAAACGTAGAGTATCCTGAAGATGGTAACGAGCATCAGACAGCCGCTGTCTATGCGGCTGTGCGTGTATTGCTTGTGGATACAGCAGAAAACGAGGGTGTAGATTTTCTGCAGGCTCTGAAGCAACTGGATATGAAGTTTGTTTTTGAACGGGTATCCGGTAAAGCAGAGATAATCCAGGCTCTGCAAACAGGGAGCTGGGATATATTGCTGGTCAATGAGCTGGTCAGTGAGCCGAAGCAGGAGGAAATACTGGCCTTTCTTGAACAAATTAACAGCGATACCGGTTATGTGCTGTTAACTAATACAGAGATTACCACTGAATTTCTTACCAGAGCCTACCAACAGGGGATTTCAGATGTAGTCACCGGTAGTCAACTGGACTACTCGTTTGAAGTTTTTTCTCGCGCCGCAGAAAGAAGCCGTCGCAATTTTCAGCTGAGCCAGCTTAACCAGGAAAAATTTGAACTTGCCACACATCGTGATCAACTGATGTCTGGCACAGAAGAAGCCTTGGCTTACCTGCAGGATGGTATTCATGTCTTTGGCAATGCTGCCTACCTTGATCTACTGGGTTATACCAACATGGATGATTTGGTAGTTCTACCTTTCATCGATGTCGTCTCTACAGAGCTCAGAGATAAAGTGAAACAGTCATTGCTGGATTACCAGCATAAAGTGCGAGTGAAGTCTGAAACTCAAGCGCTGGAAATTGAAGAAATGTTTGTTACTGCAACCGGTGTGAAAGAAGGGATCCTGCAGGTCCACGCTTCTTTCAAACCGGTTGTTTATGATGGTGAAGACTGTTTACAAGTCATTCTGAAGAATAGTTGCTCTCAGTCAGAAAGTGTAACACCAGCCGCCACAGAAGGACTCGGTTATCCACTTTTTATTACTCATCTGGATAATTTTGTTGCTCAGGCAAATGTCACTGGAAGTGTGGTGGGACATGTGGTTCATATCCGTGGCCATGGTCTTGAACATTACCTGGCGGACAAGGGCTTCGGCAGTCTTAATGGCAAGATGAAGGCATTGGCCAGTGAGCTTAAATCCAGCCTGCAAGGTAATGATTTCATGATCCGTTTCACTGAAAGCAGTTTTCTGGTATTGCTGAATAAAAAACATGAGAAAAATTCGATACCTGCTAAAGAAAATGAAGATGCCAATCACCCCGCGTTAACCCTATATCCCCGGTTACTCAGTCAATTTCAGCGAGCTCTTAACAAGGAAATAGGAAAACACGAACCTGATGAAGTAATCAGCTTTACTCATGAAGTAATACCCGTTAACCCCGACTCGCAATCTGCAGAAAACCTGATCAGATCATTTCTTATCAGCATTAACGATAAAGTACCAGGCGAGAGCCCGGATACTATCGATTCCAATGTTGTTCCCTTTACCAAGAAATCTGATGAGCAGATTCAACAGGAAGAGTCTGATTGCAGTCATAAGAATCAAGCGCATAGCGGAGATAAGAGGAAACCGGTAGCAGAAAAAGTCAAATTACTTAATAAACAAACCCGCCAGCAATCTGGAGCAAGATCTGCCAGTAAATCTGCCAGTAAAAATCAGCCAGCAAAGAAAGTGATTAAATCAGGCAATAATCCTGGCTCGCAATCAGCACAAAGTAAAATCCCTGTAGTTGAAATTCCAGATCAGCCTGAAGACAAGAGCCTCGAACCCTTCCCCATAACAAAGGGGGTGGGTATTGAAGAGTTGGATGCTGCCTTGAAAACCAGGCGGCTGAAAATTTTTTATGAACCGTTACTGTCTGTCAAGGACATTGAAACTGAGCTTTACGATCTGGGATTATATCTGGAGGATGGTACAACCAGGATTTCCAGTGAAAACCCTGAACCAGGTCTTGGGAAAAATCCGCTTTCCGGCAATCTTGATATCTGGGCTATTGAAAATGCATTGCAGATAATTGGAGACTTTTATAACCAGGGCCTGGAATACCGCGCCTTACTGCCTGTTTCAGCCTGTTCCTTATTGGACAGGAAATTTGCTGAAAACCTGAACAAGATGCTGGTGGGATATTCCCTGCCTCGTGAAATATTGGTTATTGATTTTCATCTAAAAGATTTACTGGAAGATTTATCTGAAGGCTGTGAGCAGCTTGATAAATTAAAAGTAGCCGGAAGCAGTATTTGTATTTCCGGGGTGAGTGACATAGACACGGTAAAAACTCTTATGAGTAATACCAATGTCAACCTGGTAAGGCTGGATAATTCAATTATTGCTGCGGCAATTGATGATGGCGTTGAATTCAGCTCACTTCAGAGCCTGGTTGATTACTTTCATACTAAAAAAATACGGGTTATTGCCGGCAATATAAATACCAGCGTCTTACTTTCTGTTTGTTGTAAAGCGCAGATTGATCTTGTTAAGGGCGATTATATTCAAAAGGAACCTTTGCCTTTAACAACCGATTCTCTTTCCCAGGCAATGACAATTTAATCAGTATTCAGGAGTGATAGACATGTCCGCAAATCTGGAAAATATAAAAGTTATGGTAGTTGATGATAGTAAAACCATTCGCAGTACTGCACAAAGTCTGTTGAAAGAAACCGGATGCCATGTAGTGACTGCCCATGACGGTTTTGATGCCTTATCTGTTTTAGTGAAAGAAAAGCCCGATGTCATGTTTATTGATGTGATGATGCCACGTCTTGATGGCTATGAAACCTGTTCAATGATTCGCAGTAATGAACTATACAAGACTTTGCCAATCATCATGCTTTCCAGTAAATCCAGTTTTTGTGACAAGGCGAAGGGGGATGTGGTGGGTGCAAATGCTTATCTGACAAAACCATTTGCCCGTGAAGAACTGGTAGACGCTATCAGTAAATTTGCGCCGGTTTCACAAGCATCATCAGCAACGGATACTGAATCAGTAACTGTATAAATTATTGGCACACCATATTTAACAGGATTGGTTATGCAAGAGTTAAAAATACTGGTTATAGATGACCGAGCTGCTGATATTGAACATGCTGCATCAATTTTACGGCAACAGGGGCATACCATTGTCTCGGCTACTGATGGCAGCGAAGGTGTGAAAATGGCCGAGTCTGCTATGCCGGATCTGATTTTGATGGACCTCGTGATGCCCCAACTCAATGGTTTTCAGGCTACCAGAGAACTTTGCAGGAATGAAGCGACCAAACATATTCCAATTATCATTATCAGTTGTAAGGATGAAGAGTCAGATAAGGTATGGGCATTAAAGCAGGGCGCACGAGCCTACCTACCCAAGGGGTTTGATGACCAGTCGCTGCTCAATTCAATCACAATGGTCATGGATGAAGACAGGTCAAGGTATTTACCGAGACAGGCAGCAGAATAATGTTAAGTAATAGCAAAAGGTTCAAGACGCCGTTACAACAGTTATTGTTATTGGAAGAACGAGTCAGGCGCACCGGGGCAAGTTTGCCAGAAGATGCCAGTCAAATGGAGCGTTTTCATGGAATCAAATGCCTTATCAACGAAGTCTCTTGTGTTGTTGATATAAAAACGGTCGCTGAAGTAATCAAGGTCAGGCATGTGACACCCATTCCAGGGGCAGTCGGATGGATTGAAGGGGTAATGAACTTCCGTGGTGCTCTCGTTCCGGTTTACAACCTCAAGCGCTTCCTTGATCAGAGCGCAGTACCGGAAACCCGGATTGCGTTTACCCGGGGACCTTTGCTTGTGTGCAGAGTGGGTAAACAGTTACTTGCACTAAGGGTTGGTAAGGTTTTTGGCATGCAGAAATTTGATTTTGATGACTTCACGCCGGTTTCAACGCAAAACATCGATCC
This sequence comes from Gammaproteobacteria bacterium, assembly GCA_030427065.1. Taxonomy (GTDB): domain Bacteria; phylum Pseudomonadota; class Gammaproteobacteria; order Pseudomonadales; family Pseudohongiellaceae; genus Eutrophocola. The sequence continues at coordinate 20,891 of JAUHWU010000019.1, forward strand.
ACACAAGACTGAATCTTATATCGACGCAAGTGTCACTGTGAATGCGAGCTGTTACCAGCGCTTTGATCTTGGCAGGTTAATTGATGTTCTGAATAGCTATGATCCGTTTCAGCAACAGGTTGCGCTGGCGTAAATATTTTTACCATCCATAAGCAGGAGCAGGTAATGGAACAATCCAGTTTGTTAGTTAAAAAAAGAAGGCAGCCCAAGACCAGGGTTTTCATGGCTATCTTTCTGTTTACATTGCTAATGATTGTCATTAATCAGGTGTTTATCAACATTTCATCCAGGCAGATACAAAGCTGGAATCAACAGGTGACTACCTTGAGTATGTTGTCACAGCAGATAGGCAGGGATGCGCAAGCACTGGCTGAAGCAGATAGCACTATTTTTCCTGAGCTCTATGATGCCAGACTGGATTTCGCCTCAACTTTGGCGCAGATCACCAAAGGCGGTAGTAGCGTTGCAGATATGTATGGCAATCAAGAGTCGGGTGTGGAGACGATAATTACCCGCCATTTTCCGGATTTTTCTGATATCTGGCTGAATACCGAAAAGGATATTGATCTTGTTCTAAGCAATCAGCAGCTGATCAATGAGGTCAATGCCCAGGCCGCAGTTATTCTCAACGTGATGCCTGTTGTACAGCGCGAATATGCCGCTGTCACAGAGCGCTTTAATGCGCTCAATCTGCCAACCGTGACTATTGCTGCTGCACAACGTCAATCATGGCTGGCAGAGCGCATTGCGTTCAATCTCAGGCGTATCATTGCTGGTGATGCGTCTTCGGGTCAGCCTGATCAGTTGTTGAGTGATATTAATCTTTTTGCTGATACTCATGCAGCATTTCAGACCGGTGACCGGAGCCTGGGTATAAATAAAGTAACTGACGGCCAGGCACTGGATGGCCTGATCAACGTATCAGTGTTGTTCTCCTCAATTGCTGATACGGCCGATATTATCCATAGCGCCATTCCTGAAATAAACGTCTATACGGGGGCCTTGGCCAACATTATTGGAAACAGTGAACTATTACTTGCCCGGATCAAGGGTATTGGCGAGATGCTGGCTGAACAGGGCTCTCATCCATTAGCCAGCCCTGTTGTTGGTTATGTTCTGTTATTCCTCCTGTTACTGACTATCCTGGCTTATGGTCGCCAAGTCATTCGACAGTCTCAGGAAGCAGAGCAAATCAGTGCGGAAAAAAACACGCGCAATAATAGCGCTGTGGTGAAGTTGTTAAGTGAAATCTCCAGTCTTGGTGAAGGGGATCTGACTGTCAGGGCTACGGTAGGGAAGGATTTTACCGGCGCAATCGCTGACTCTATTAATTATGCAGTTGAGCAATTAAGGGAACTGGTTTCCGCTATTACCAGTGTGACTATGGAAGTTACCAGTTCGACTGAAGCATCCATGCAAACCGTGGAATCTTTATCCGCTGCGACCAAGCGTCAAACCAAAAGTATTTATTCGGTGCATGAATCCATGCGGGAAATTGGTAATGGAATTAACCAGGTAAATGAAAACGCACAAAAAACGCTGGAGGTGGCAAAAAAATCTGTTCACACGGCAGTCGGTGGTGCAGCGGTTGTGAAAGATACCATCAAGGGCATGGATAATATCCGCGACCAGATTCAGGGTACCTCAAAGCGGATTAAACGTCTGGGTGAAAGCTCCCAGGAAATTGGTGGCTTTGTGTCGTTGATCAATGATATTGCCGAGCATACCAACACCTTGTCACTGAATGCTGCGATACAGGCAGCCTCGGCGGGAGAAGCGGGCAAGGGATTTGCAGTCGTTGCTGACGAAGTACACGCATTGGCGGAACGTTCTTCCGCGGCTACACGTCAAATTGAAAGCCTGGTTAAAGTAATTCAGGGTGATATCAAGGAAGCGGTGCAGTCAATGGAAGATACGACAGCTGAAGTAGTATCCGGTACCAGACATGCGCAAAGTGCTGGCAAGGCGCTGGATGACATTCAGCGTGTTTCAAAAGAATTACAGGAACTTGTTAACAGTATAAATGAGGCTTCCAGTAATCAGAGCAAGGCAGCCTCTGAAATCACCCAGTCCATGGCTGTCATTCAGCAAATGACAGCCAACACTACCAGCGGTATGGAAGCCACCTCAAAGTTTATGTCGAGTCTTGGCGGGTTATCAGCGCGCCTGGAGGATGCTGTTTCAGGTTTCAGCCTGGATAGAAGGAAAAATCCGAGAGGCAAGGACAACTGGTCGGGATTGGCCCATAAAAAGGTAGCGCGTTTGCCCGGCAAGGAAAAATACCTTGATGAAAAGCCGCTCACATTACGTGCCAAGGATGCACCGCAAACCCGGAACATGAGCACAGACGACAGTGGTGCAATATTACCTGGTCAAAGTGCTGTAAACGCCTGAACTGACTATTCTGGCATTGAATCCAACAGGTGAATGTAATGAATAAATGGCAAAGTTCCAGAGCCCTGAAACGGGTGATCGTTGAAATTAAAACATTGAGTGCGGCGCTGTCTACTTCACTGGAATCTGTTATTTCAACCCCTGCAGATGAGGATAAGCCCTTGCAGGATCTTCGTACACCAACAATTGGTTTTGCCTGTATACCCGGGATGCTGCAATTACTTGAGTTACCTGATCTTGCGTTGTTGGCAAAAGAAATACATGTATCGATAAGCGAACTATTGGAAGAAAAAAAACAGTTGCCAGGCTGGAAACTGAACCCGCGTCTGGAAACTGCCTATGTAGCGCTGGGCAGTATGGATTCGATGCTTCAAGCAGGCCTTGAAAAAAATAGTGATAATTTTGAACAGATCATAGTGTTACTGAATCGGGTTAGAAACTCACGCAATGTTGCACAGGTTTTCAGCTCCACGGTACTGCTGGAAAAACAGGACATCAATTATCGGAAAGTTTTTGAGGAAAAACCACAATTACTCCAGGACTTGATGGAGAAGCAGCTGTTGTACTACAACAAAGCCTGCAAAATCCTCTTGAAAAATCCCGCAGATAAGAAAGCCCGTGAAGTGGTAATCAAGGTTGCAGATAACCTGCGTTTGCTACTGCGCGATTACATGGCTGGAACTCGCTGGGGGCTATCAAGCGCTTTACTGGCCAAGCTGCCAGAGGAAAACCTGGATCAGGCATTATTTCGAATCCTGGCCGGATTTTCCTGGTCTCTGCAGTTTACAAATAACGACAGTGTCATGTTACGACATGATGAAATGTCAGGAGTACTTGATAAAGACCTGGAAAACAGTGTGCTTGATGAGATTGCCAGGGTGCTTGATATAACGAGTAATAGCACTCCTGAAATGGCACTTGTCAGGAACTGGCTCAAGCTGGGCAGCAGTGAAACAGGCCAAAACGACAGCAATGCACTTTTTAATGTGAGCGGAGATATTGCTGACACTGCCCAAATACGCTATCACAGCAGAGAGGCCAGGAATAAAACTATTGCCATCCTGGCAGAACACATTACTTCCTTGCTTGACTCCATTAACGAGATTGCAGATGAGAAGGAAATCGATAGTACGTCCAGTGTAGAAGTTCAAAAGGAAATAAGGCGACTTGGAGAAGTTGTTCGCTTTATGGGGCTGGAAACACTGGCAACAAATATTGAGGATGATCTGGCTGGCGCATTCACTCAACAACCTCGTGGCCTGCTTTTTACCATGGCAAAAACGCTGGTCTCCAGCGCTATTGAGCTAGGTAATTATAAGGAAAGCCATGCAGTAAACCTGAGTTCTGAAGTAAAACAGGAAGTGACTATCCATGCGATGAACTCTGCCCGTTTACATACCTTGCAGGCAGTTATTGGCAGCATTAATAAAGTGATTAAAAATCTGGATCTATTGGCCCAGGACAATACCGCTGTTCTGGAAGAAACCCGGGCAACCCTGGGACAACTTTCACGGGTACTACAGCTGTTGACGCTGCCTGAGCAGTCGAGACAGTTTCAAATCGCACAGGACTACATTACCGAACTGACACAGCGCACTACTTTGGAGACGAATACTGTCGGATTTGAGCGTGTATGTCAGCTGATGATAAATTCCCTGTGGTATTTTGAACAGCTGGTATTGGGGAGAGAGGCTGACAGTGCCATCTATCTCGAAAAAAGTGCCGGTTTTGCCAGGGAGCTACTCGCTGATATTTCCCTGCGCAAGCAAGGGGGCAGCAATGACTCTGGATCAGACAGTGATGATAGCGCCAATGAAAAGTTACGCTCGCCTCTCCAGAAACAGAAACAGAAACAGAAACAGGAACAGGAACAGGAAATTGAAAAGGAATTCTCATTCGCTGCCAACGAGTCGATATCTGCATCGAATGAAATAGATGAAGAACACAAACAAAAAGTGGTCTTCAGTAATGAGTTTGACGAGATACTGCTTTGTCTATGTGAAGAATTAAGTGACCTGCAAAGTGTTGGTCAGCAGACTGGCAGAGTAAGAAATTGCTGCAGACTTTTTCATACCCTGGGCGGAAGCGGTCGTTCCGTAGCACAGGATGTTGCCGCTGTATCCGTTGCCATGGAAAGATTATTCGATGGCCTCACTGCAAAGCCTCAAGGCATTACTGATGAAATCATGGGCTTTACGGAAGAAGTGCTTGATGTACTTGCCTTGCTTCGCGACGGCATCCTTGATCCCGGGAATGACAATGCATTCAAGGCGGGTTCGTTCAAGGCCAGTATCAATAATATCTGCAATCAGGCAGTAGCCTATGAAAAAGCGCTGACCGGAAATTGCCCGGCAATGGAAACACGGGGGCCATATTCGGGTATAACCCAGGCCAGCACAGCTCTTGAAAAATATATGCAGTCGCAAGACCCATTGCTGACAGGATTTCTTCATGAAGCCAGGGATCTCCATGCCCGTATCAAGGAAGGGCAGCTGTTGCTTGGTGTTAAATCAGACAGTGCTGAAGCACTGAATCAGATCAGCACAGCCTTATATCTCCTTCAGGGCGCAGCTGAAATGGCAGAGTGTCATGCAGTTGGCAGCGTCACCAGTGCACTGTTGTTGGCCACTGAAAAACTCACTCCTGCTGTGTTAGAAGCCAATGGGGGGGATAGGGCGTTCAGGACAATTCTGGATGATTGTGTGGACTGGTTAGGGAACGCGATGTCGAGTCTTGAAAAGGGACAGCCTCTTGATGACTGCGAAGCGCTGATTATAGCGATCAAAGAATACCCCCCTGTAACGCCAGCTGTCGATAAGGTGAATGAAGACATTGGTTTACAGGAAAACCATGAGCAGCATAGCAGCAGTCCGGAACAACTATTGTTTCTTCCTGCACCTGTACAAGCAACAGAGCCTGAACCGCAACCGCAACCGCAACCGCAACCGCAACCAGCATCAACTGGTAAACACGATGCTGAGCTTGAGGCTTTCATATCACCGGTATTGGCAAATGAAAGCAATGAAACTCCGGTAGATCAGGAATTACTGGCAGTTTTTGTAGATGAAATGACAGAACTTTTACAGGAACTGGATGACCTGTATTTGCACTGGCAGCAGAACCCGCAGGATACAACCATACTGGAAAAATATTTGCGTATTCTTCATACCCTGAAGGGTAGTTCGGCACTAGCCCAGGAAGATGCATTGAGCAAAGCCTCCCATGACTATGAATCATTTGTGATCAGTGCCAGCAAGGCAAATGGCTTTGATGCAGATTTTTTTACCCGCTGTGATATTCATTTACATGAGCTGCATAAAATCTGCAGTCTATACAGCAGGGATGCCAATGGATTTATTACAAGAAAGTCGTTAGTGGCGCAAGCAGGACAGGAGTTAAAACCCGATCTGTCTAATGAGCGAGCAGCTTTGCACCGCTCCGAAGAATTAATCCATGAGATTGAATTTCACGAAAATGCTGAGGCTGAAAACAGTGAATACAGGCAGGATACACAGGAAGCAGACAAAACGACGTTAGAAAGTAGTGATAGCGATACTTCATCCGGGGCGGATAAGACAGATCTTGCAGTTTCTGAACCGGCTACGGTCAGTCCCCTGAAGTCAGCGGCTACTGCTGGTAATACCAACTCTCAAAATCAGGCTGAAACTTTCTTGCCAGGGTCGGCAGCACAAGAGCAGGTACGTGTATCAAGCCAGTTATTGGGGTATTTGCTTAATGATGCTGATGAAATCAATTTTTCAAGAAATCGTCTGGAAAAAAGTTTTCATGATATCGGTAACCTGTTAATCGAAATGGATGAAACTCTCATTCGCCTGAATTCCTTTGTTAAAAGAGTTGATGAAAATGCCAGCCAAAGTGCAGGTAGCGGGGTGGAGTTTGGCCATTATGCAGGGCAGGATTCAGTTGCTGATGAGTTTGATGTCCTGGAAATGGATCGTTATACCGAGCTACAGGAAATGTCACTGTCCCTCACGGAAGACTATGAAGATTTACAGGACATCAGGCGTAACCTTTCCAGTCGTCTGAAAGAAATTGATCAAGCCTTGATGGGACAACAACGTCTCACCAATAGTTTGCAGGATGGATTGATTTCATCTCAAATGCTGCCTTTTTCAAGTATTGTGCCGCGTTTACGCCGCCTGGTCAGACAAACGGGCAGGGAACTCAATAAAGATATTCGCATTGAAGTTCAGAACCAGCAGGGCAACCTGGATAAAAATATTCTGCAGGCAGTTATTACCCCGTTTGAACATATCCTGCGTAATGCGATAGATCATGGTATCGAGTCGGCACAAGATCGCGTAAAAGCCGGTAAGGAAGCACAGGCAACCATCACCCTGATGGTAGCGCGGCAGGGTGCATCGATTAGTGTCGTCATCAAGGACGATGGGCAGGGTATCAATGTTGAGAAAGTAAAAAGTCGGGCCGTAGCAACCGGGCTCCTTGAGGAAGGCGCCATAATAAATGATGAGGAAGCCATACAGCTTATCTTTCAACCGGGCTTTTCCACAGCTGAGCAGGTATCGACTATCTCTGGCAGAGGGGTTGGCCTGGATGTGGTGAAAAACCAGATCAACCAGGTAGGTGGTGCGGTTGAAGTCGTCAGTGAAGCAGGAAAAGGTACAGCGTTTATTATGACTTTGCCTTTAACGTCCTCCCTGAATCGAGCCTTGCTGTTCAGGATACAGCAAACCCCTTACGTGGTGCTGATGGATACGCTGGCAGGTGTGCTGGTAGAGAAACTGGCGCGCATCTACCAGAGTGAAGGGGATACTGTGCCACCGGTATTTGAATATGGTGGCGAGCAATACGAATATCTGTATCTGGGCAAATTAATTGATGCCGGGCTTGATCCACGACCAGAAAGTGTCGATGCCGCTATAACTTTGCTGCTGGTTAAGGGAAAGCAAAAAAACCATGCCTTGCATATAGACTCGATTATCGAAAGCCGCGACCTTGTAGTGAAATCCTTTGGCAAGCAATTTACGTCCATGCCGGGAATCAGTGGCGGTGTCATTATGCCTGACGGGAATGTTGCTATCGTTCTTGATCTGGCATCTCTGGTTAACCTGCATCATGGCAATAAAAAATCGTCCTTAGGCTCTGTATTTTTGCAATCAGGACCAGGAAAGTCAGGGGCGCACAATAAAAAAATCATGGTAGTGGATGATTCCATTACCGTCAGAAAAGTGACGACCGGTATTCTGGAGCGTAACGGCATGGATGTCATTAGTGCCAAAAATGGAATAGAAGCTATCGCATTGCTGGAAACCTATTTACCCGATGTCATTCTATTGGATATAGAAATGCCAAAAATGGATGGTTTTGAAGTGGCTAGCTATATCCGCAAGCAGGAGTCACCGGTCAGGGATATTCCTATCATCATGATTACTTCCCGTATTGGTGAGAAGCATCGTAATCGGGCCGGAAAGCTTGGTGTTAATGAATACCTTTGTAAGCCATTTCAGGAAAAGAATCTGATTGAAACCATTCAGAGTTTTTAAAGCCATTAGCATCATTAGCGTAAATCAGAACATTTTATTTTGAGAAACAAATGAACAAACAGGAAATTCAAAGCGCCAGCTGCATGATGCTGAAAACCAATGAGCAACAGTGGTTGGTGCCCAGAAATATTATCGCCGAAGTGATCAAGTACAGTTTTGTCGATGCATCCCGGGACAAGGACAGCGGACTGAGTTTTATTGAGTGGCGCGGTTGTCGGTTGCCTCATATAACGTTATTCAAGTCAGAAGGGGTTATTGAAACAGAATCTTCAGGGGAGAACAGGGTTGTCATTGTCTATGGCTTGCAAAATCCGGGAATCCTTCCCTATTACAGTTTTCAGATAAGTAAAAGTCCACAGCTCCTGCAGGTAAGCGAAAGTGACCTGAAGCAAATCCACACACCAAATCTGCACCCGGGAGAACTCATGCAGGTTGAGGTTGATGGCATAAAAGCCATCATTCCCCAGGTTGATTATTTTGAAAACTCCATCCTCAAACGGATTCACTAGTTATGTTAAGCAGTAAGCAAGTACAAAGTAATGAAATGCTGGATTTGGAAAAGAAGCTTTCTGAAGCCAATGCGCGATCCCGGGATTTTACCCGTGGCATGGCCAAGCTGAGTGAAACGTTAATTCGTGAAAAAAAGGCCAGGAAAACGCTGCAGCAGGCGCTTAAAACTGTAGAACCGGAATTACTTGAGATATTGGGCGCACATTTTTTGACTATTTATCAGAGCATAGATAATGGCAAGGAAATTACAGCCGTGTACAAGGGGGGAGAAGGTTCTGAATCAGTGGAAAAGCAGTCCATCAGGGTCGCTCTCAGTACAACGTCAGTAGCAGGTTATGTAGCTTTGAGCCATCGTTCACTTTGTATCAAGGATGTATATGAAGCTGAAGAGCTGAAGGAGATACATGCTGACCTGAAATTTGATGCCCGTTTTAGTGAAAGTCGTAACATCCATTTTAAATCCATGATAGCGGTACCAATCAAGAATGAAATTCTTCTTGGCGTGGTCCAGCTGATTAATCTTGATCAGCACAGCACCTTTTCACGCTCTGATATCAAACGCGCGGCGATACTTGCCCAGACTCTGGCTAAAATTTTCAGGGATGATTTTCAGACTACACTGGGTCCCTATGATTATCTGGTTCAGCAGGGAAAACTCAGTAGCCTTGACCTGGAAAAAGTGCAGAGGGATTTTGCCGGTTCGAAAAAGACAATTGTTCGAAAGCTGATAGATGAGTTCAAAATATCTGAAGATGAGATTGGTAAATCACTGGAACTGTATTACCGGGTTCCTTACATGAAATTTGATTCCCTGACCCGGCCACCGAACGAACTGATTGACAATATCACTACAACTTACCTGATAAATAACCTCTGGGTACCGGTATCCGGTAACAAGGATGCAGCCGTTATTCTGATTGATGATCCCAGTGACTATACACGGATAATGGAAATTCAATCTCTTTTACGTGTGAAAAAAATCGAGTTAAGAGTCGGATTACCGGAACATATTCTTCAGTTTATAAGCGGTGAAACCGATGAGTTTTCTGATTCCGAGGGATTTGATGATGTTTTCAAGAGCCTGGAAGAAGAAAACGATGTTGAGTTGCAACGCACAGAAGATGATGAAGTCGATGAGTCCGCTGTTGCCAGTTCAGCGATAATACAGCTGGTGAATAAAATCATCATGGAGTCCAGCAGACTGAACAGCTCCGATATTCATATTGAGCCCGGCAAAGACAGAGGACCGGGTATCGTGCGAGTGAGAGTAGATGGTGAATGTAGCGAACTTCTGAAGGTACCGGGTGAGCATACGGCAGCGCTTATTGCGCGTATCAAGGTCATGTCACGTCTGGATATTTCTGAACGCAGAAAGCCACAGGATGGCAAGTGTAAATTAAAAGTAGGCAAGCGAAATCTTGAATTGCGTGTAGCGACCGTACCCACTGTCAATGGCGAGAGCGCAGTGCTGCGTATTCTGGCTGCTGGTAACGCCATGCCGATGGACAAATTGGCATTGAGTGATAGCAACTATGAGAGACTGAATGACGTCTGTAAAAAACCTCACGGTCTTATTCTGGTGGTTGGTCCTACCGGTTCAGGTAAAACAACCTCGCTACATGCTGTGCTGGGGCATGTGAATAAGCCCAACAAAAAAATCTGGACCGCAGAAGATCCGGTGGAAATTACCCAGCCAGGATTGCAGCAGGTCCAGGTGCATCCAAAAATAGGATTCACATTTGCTGATGCCATGCGTGCTTTCCTGCGTGCAGACCCGGACATTATTTTGATTGGTGAGATGCGCGATAAAGAAACAGCCTCCATTGGTGTTGAGGCGTCTTTAACCGGACATCTTGTGTTATCCACCTTACATACCAATTCCGCACCGGAAACCATTTCACGTCTGCTTGATCTTGGTCTTGATCCGGTAAATTTTTCTGACGCACTGTTAGGCATACTCGCCCAGCGTTTGATGCGAACCTTGTGCGCTGATTGCAAGGAACCTTACCAGCCTGAACAAAAAGAGCTTGATCATCTGATAGATCAGTATGGCAGGGAGTCCTTTGCTGAGCTTGGCATTGATGCGGACTCTGTCGAGCTATGCCGGGCAAAAGGCTGCTCCAGCTGTGGAGGACTGGGCTACCGGGGGCGCGTGGGTATTCATGAATTCCTGCTTGGTACCCCGCAGTTGCAGGGACTGATTTATCGCAACGCAGGCATGGAAGCCATATACGAGCAGGCTATTAACGATGGTATGCGTACGCTTAAACAGGATGGTATTGCCAAGATTTTTGCCGGTCTAAGTGATTATTCGCAATTATTGAATGTGACGGCGGAGTAAAAAAAAGGGCGCAGATCGGGAGAGCTTTAGCGGGCTTGATCTGCGCCCTAAAGGGATAAAAGGGAGTCGCGATTAAAGGGTCATGCTACTTCTTTAACTTGTCGAAAAATCTTTCTCTTTTTCAACGCTCTGCGCGAGAGAGTGTGTTTTACTCTGCCGGCACAGTCTGCAATGGCGTGATACATATCCTCTTTGGTTGATCGAATGACAAATTCCGGACTGTTGCTCATTCTCACTAAAACCTGGCAGCGTTTGTCGATCCCGCCATGACTATTACTGTTGATATCCTCCAGCCTGACATCGAGCAGGGTGATTTGCTGATACCTGTCCAGAATATCCAGCAGATTATCCTGTATCGAAAGCTCCAGGGCACGTGTAAGGGGAAAGCTCCTTGACTGTATATGTAGTGCCATGTTTCCACTCCTGTTTCATTGAAGTTGCAAGCATGGTATTACAATTATATAGTTCGCAATAATCGTATTTTCTGTAAATATAATTCGATAAAAACGTACTATTAGCCGGGGACGAAGATGAATTACAAGCACCTGCATTATTTCTGGATGGTTGCCAAAACGGGCAGTATTGCCGGTGCCAGTGAAGCCCTGCATATTACGCCGCAGACTATCAGCGGCCAGCTGACACAACTGCAGGACACCATCGGGGACAAGTTGTTTGAACGTAAGGGGCGACGTCTGCTATTGACGGCCAAGGGCAGGACAGTTTTCAAATATGCTAACGAAATGTTCAGTCTGGGCGAAGAGCTGGGAGAGTTTTTACGGGGAGGGGCTGGCCAGGGACAGAGAGAATTCATTGTTGGCATCATGGATGGCGTACCCAAAACCATTGCCTACAAAATACTGTCACCGGTGTTGGAGGGCAGTGAAAAAGTCCACCTGACCTGTCGAGAGGGGGCTTTTGAACAACTCATCACGGCCCTGGCGATTCGTCAGCTGGACATGGTGATCAGTGATATGCCGGTCAATTCTGCCTACAGTATCAAGGCCTACAACCATAAACTTGGTGAAAGTCCGTTAACCTGTTTTGCTGCCAAAAAGCTGGCCAGTCTATATCGAAAGAATTTCCCAAAAAGTCTTGATCAGGCCCCGCTGCTATTGCCCACTGACAACAGCACTATTCGCCCGGCCATTGATCAGTGGTTCATGTCCATGGCTGTATCGCCCAATATTGTCGGCGAGTTCGATGACAGTGCCTTGCTTAAAGCCTTTGGTGAGACCGGGACAGGGCTTTTTTTCATGCCGAGCATTATCGAAAAAGAAGTGTGCGCGCATTATGGGGTTGAAGTCGTGGGCCGCACCAACAAAGTTCGCGAGCAATTTTATGCACTGTCACTGGAGCGTAAAATCAGCGACGGGTTGCCAATCCTTTCGTCCATATACAACACGGCAAAAACACAGCTGTTCGCCGATGCGAATTTTTAATGCTTTTTCTTTCCTGCTATCAGGCGGGTTTTTCCCCTGTTACCAGCGAATAGTAGCCATAAGAGCGCTGTGCGCTGACATTTTGAAAGCCCGCTTTTTCCAGAATTGACTCCAATTGGTTCAGGGTATACTGCTGTCCCTTATTCCCCTGGGTCATGAAAAAGGAAAATGCCACCGCGGCATAGGGTTCATCGCCACTTTCCTCCAGAAGAATTTCCTGCAGACAGATACGGCCGCCAGGAGCCAGAGCCGCAAAACTTTTTTGTGCCAGAAATTCACAGGTTTCTGTACTCCAGTCATGAAAAATATTCGAGAAAAAATGGGCCTCATAACCTTCGGGCCAGTCTTCCCTGAACATATCAATGGCTTTGGTATCTACCCGGTCAGAAACACCCGCTTTCTCTATATAGCCTTTAGCTACTTCACACACCGCAGCCAGTTCCATAATCGTACATTTCATGTTCGGATAGTGATTCGCCAAGGCAGAGGCATAACAGCCGGAGCCACCCCCGACATCCAGCAGGCTGTTAACGCCTGAAAAATCGCAGGTATGGGCTATGCCAACTGCAGAGGGCATGGAATGACAGTGCATAAAATCTGTCACTTTTTTTGCCAGTGCCGGATCCATCTGGCCGGATTCCCAACTATCTGCAGGGCCTCTCGCTTCTTCAGTTTCTCCATCCCTGATGTTGTCGAGAATCACTTTATAATTTGGAATTGCTTCACCACGACGGATGAAAAATGGTCCCCAGAAGTAGGGGCTTTCTTTCAGCATATAAGTGCGCGATAGCGTATTGAGTTGGTAGGCCCCCTGATGCTTATCCAATAGGCCCTGTACTTTCAGCATGGGCAATAATGCTTTCATGCCGCGCAGGGAATAACCAAGTTTTTTTGCTACCTGCTCGACACTCAGCGGCTCGTTAAAGCCTTCAAACACTTCCAGTTTGAGTGCAATGGTAATGGCCTGAGATTTAAAATCGCTGAGCATAATGTCCCAGATTTTTGTATCGTCAATGGGCGGGAGTACTGGATTCAATTTGCTTACCTCTTATCGTACTAATGCTGAATTTTTATAGTTGCGCATAAATTTGTTAAGCCGCTGTTACTACAGTCTACTCGGCAGAATTTGGAGTCAGTGGAAAATTGCCATCATAGGGTGGCCAATTGGGTACCGGCTGCGTTGGCCTGGCATAGAACATGGCTGCATGGACATGGCGTATCAGGCCGTCCTCAATGCTGAAGACTTCGGTGAAATGATTGCGCCAGCGTTCATTGCCAGGACGGCGCAGAAATACCACGGACAGCATGGCAATCTGTTGTTCAACATCCACTACCTGAACGCGACGACCGGCTACCTGGGCAAGACCAAAATCACCGGAAGTTCGGCAATCAGAGGTGCCGTTGTAACCGGTTGCTCCCTCCGCCAAAGGCCCGCCAAAAGTATTCTCGCCGTTTTCACGACGTGAGCAGCCCGGATGGCCTTTTATTACTTTACTGTTCTGGGCGATGATGCCGTCGAAATAACTGTTGGCAATGGCAATCAGGTCATCACGGCTATAGCGGCGCTCTAACGCAACCGACCCCTGATTGGGAGGATTGGCAATCAGATTGTCTGCGTCCCAGTAGACAGTACCTGGTACACCCTGAAGACCCACATCATTCTCACGGCCGATATGCCACTCTGCTTCAGTGATCATGTTGTTTTTTACTTTCAGGCGTAGGGAGACTACTGCACGCGCTCCATCTTCTTCCAGCAAGCCATAAAAACCGGCTGAACTGCCTTCAGGGTCATAGTAACGGCGTTCTAATTCACCCAGGGCAGTGACGGTAGACCAAAGTCCTTCGTCGTTGGGGGTGACAATAGAGTTTTCTGTCTGGCGAAAGCCATAGCTTAATGGTGCCCGGGAGGCATCGTTGGCGACAATGGCATTGAGGTACTGGTCAAGAAAGCCCGCCAGGCAACTGCGGTCGCAGTCCTGTGCCTGAGCAGAAAATGAAATGCCGGTGAAAAGGCACAGAGTTATCAATTTGCGTAAAAGCATGAACACATCCCCTGAATATTGTTTTTATAGTCAGTGGATTCTCTTTCAACTGGGCGGCGCTTGCAACCTGCTCGTAACAAACCAGGCTGTCAGTTACCGGCTTTCTCAAGAATCAGATGGCCCAGCGCTGTGTTGGACGCCGGTACATGATAGAAACGGTGCTTTTCATCGACCTGTGATCCCAGTGCCGAGCGGGCAATCAGCCACATCACCAGTTCAATTCCCTCGGAACCGGCGTCGCGAATATATTCCGGATGGGTAATCTTGGTGAGCTCTTCAGGGTCGTTGATCAGGGTGTTCATAAAATTCAGGTCCCACTCCCTGTTGATCAGTCCGGCACGCTTGTATTGCAGTTGATGACTCATGCCGCCGGTGCCCCAGATATGGACATTGAGGTCTTCGTCAAAAAGCTCCACGGCCTTGCGCAGGGCCTTGCCCAGTTCAAAGCAGCGTCTGCCTGTGGGCGGTGGGTACTGAATGACGTTGACCATAAAGGGAATGACCCGACACGGCCAGGCTTCAGGTTGACCGAACATCAGTGACAGCGGCACTGTCAGGCCATGATCCACCTTGAAATCATTACAAATGGTCATATCGAAGGAATCAAGAATGACGGACTGGGCAATATGCCAGGCCAGATCGGGATGACCCTGGACAGGAGGAATAGGGCGTGGTCCCCAGCCTTCATCAGCACTTTCAAATTCTTCGCTGCAGCCAATACCAAAGGTAGGCACCACACGCAGGTCAAAGGCGCTGGCATGGTCGTTGTACACCAGAATGATGACATCAGGCGTATTGTCGGCTTGCCATTTTTTGGAATATTCAAAGCCTTTAAACACCGGGGACCAGTATTCGTTACCCGTGGTACCAAGATCAATAGCGGCGCCTACGGCCGGAATATGGGAGGAAAAAACTGCTGAACTGATTCGAGCCATGCTTACTTGTCTCCCTGATTTTCTTTGATACTGCGGTTACCTTCAATTGGGCGACCGCCACTGAGCATCATTGCCCGATATTCCTCCGGGGTCATGCCCGTCATGGTGGACACGGCGCGTTCAAAGGGTTGTGTGTGTGTATAAAAAAGCTTGGCAAGAAAATAAATATTTCCTCCCTGTTCAATACAAAGGTTGTAGTCTTTTTCCAATACCCCCTGTTTTTGCAGGTCAGTCAGGGGCCATTCATCAACATAAGCTTTTTCATCAGCGAGGAAGCGCTTGCGGTTTTCGGCTTTCATCAGGGACATGAAAAACTGGTTTAGGTGATATCCCTTGCGTGACATGTCCGCATCGAAAACGATGGTGCCGGGGATATCCTGGTAGGGTTTTTCCAGGGCCATGACTGGACTCCAGATAAGTGAAAAGGCAATTCTAGCACAAGCTTCGGCCAGGATGTGTTTGGGGCTTTTCTATCCGCAGGAGGATGATTCTCTCATGCTGAGGATTTAAATTGACTTCGAGAACAGCCACTACTCGGTATTGAACATAAATACCGAGGTACTAAGGGCGATTTCCTTTAGAAAAAGCATCAGTGCCAGTATCAGGCAGAGCATTGCGATCACAAAAAGAAAAGCGATAAAGATAACAACCTCAAAGTTCATTACAGCGCCAATAAAAAGCACAACGATCACCAGGCATATCAACAAGGCACAACAGGTGCTCAGGGATATGGCCCAGTTGGTTAGTGTGGCGCGCCGTGTCAGGGATTTCAATTCACTCATGACCAGAATCCTTTCTGTTTCATCACAAATGGCTTTTTTGTCCTTCAGAAAGCGCCCGCGGTCAACAATACGCCCGAGTCGATGGGTCATGACGTTAAGGGCACCGGTAATGCCCGCCAGCAGGAAGACCGGTGCAACGGCCAACTGGATGGCACTGGAGATGTCAGTGATCTGAAAAAATTGCTCCATGGCAGGCTCTTTATTAAAGCAGTGAATCGATGATCACTTCAGAATAAAGAACATGCCATGCTTAGTCCAGTTGCAAAACAGGCGCTGCTTAGCTGGTAGCCGGGACATCAAAGCCACGCCTGGCGGGGATGTTGATTTTCTTGCCCTTCATGTCCTCAAGAATAACGTAGAGGCAGGGGATCAGCAGCAGGGTAATAACAGTGGCGAATACAATGCCAAACGCCATCGAGGTCGCCATTGGGATCAGGAACTGGGCCTGCATACTGGTTTCCATCAGGATGGGCAACAAGCCAAAAAAGGTGGTCAGGGAGGTCAGCAGAATGGCACGAAAACGACGCGAACCACCATTGACAACCGCAGT
>JAUHWU010000149.1 GCA_030427065.1 Gammaproteobacteria bacterium
TGGGGGGGGGTACTACTGGGTCAAGAAACAAACAAGAATAAGTATTTAATGGTAAACATTTACCTTCATTAGATAGCGGCACTCGCCCACCTTTATCCTTTTTCCTTTATCTTTTATCCGTTTAAATCCTCAAACTGCCCCCGAACCAACTCCCCCGGCCTCGACGTAACCATAGCCTCAGCCATTTCAGCCCCAACAATCTCCGCCGCCGCATCCCTGCCATGATCCAGCTGTGGCGGTCGATGGGTAGCATTGTGCGCATCGGAAGCCATGATCGTAATACACCCCTTCTCCAATAAAGCCCTTGCAGTATCCAGCGCAGGATCACCAAACAATCCCGCAATCGATGACGCCGTCAGCTGAAATAAACACCCCATCTCAACAAACGGCTGTATCTTGTCCAGTTTGCGCATAATGTCCTTATTACGCTCAGGATGCGCAATCATCGGCAGGATATTCTGATCCAGCAACCAGCGAATCAACTTGTCACTGCCAGGCGGCACATGACTATGGGGCAACTCCAGCAGAAATACTTTCTTGCCTTCAAACTCCCCATAAAAAGGCACCTGCCCCTGCTGCACCATCATCAACACCTCAGCCCCCAGCCGCACCTCTCCCGCATACCCCAACTGCAAAGGAATCCCCGCCTCCTCAATAGCCCCCCTGAATGCCGCAAGACTCGCTTCAATAGACACCCGGTCATTCTCATAACGCCCGGGATGAATATGCGGCGTCACCACAGAATGGGTAATCCCGTTAGCCACAGCAATACGCGCAAGCTCCAGCGCCTGCTCAAGGGTTTCCGGTCCATCATCGATGCCGGGGAGTAGATGGCAATGTAAATCTATCATTTGAATTCAGTGTTGTGGTTCATAAATGTGATTCTAGCAGATGGATGCAGGATGCAGGAGACAGGATGCAAGAAGAAATATCTGTACTACACTGAGTTGATCAAGAATAGTTTGAGAAAGTAGAGATGATAAGGTTTGAAGAGTTAGAGGTCTGGAAGCGGTCAGCGGCATTGAGTGCCGAGATATACAAAAAGTTCTCAGATATAAAAGATTTCGGATTCAGGGATCAGATTACTCGATCCGGTTTATCTATATCTTCAAATATTGCGGAAGGCTATGAAAGACAATCACCAAAAGAAATCGTCAACTTCCTGAATTATGCCAAAGGCTCTACCGGCGAATTAAGGTCACAAATCTATATAGGAATGAAAATTGGTTACATCGACAAAACGAATGGTAAAAGCTGGCTTACAGAAACTGAACGAATCTCCAAAATGCTCTACAGATTAATGGAAAAATTCAAAGACCTTTAAATCCTTACTTCATACAAAACAGTTCCTCTTGCATCCTGCATCCTGTCTCCTGCATCCGTGTTTTCAGGTCGCCTGCGTCCCCCCCTTCCCACTATATCCGTACGAGTCGTAGTACCCCCCATAATACTGATAATAAGACTGCTTCTCAGTATCCACCTGATTAAGCGCCACACCAACCACATTGGCATTGGCATAACGTAGTCGGTTAAGACCGGTCTTGATCACATTGATCGGCGTACTATCCGCTTTCACCACATAGACGGTTGCATCGGTGATGGAACCAATCATCAGCGCATCACTCACGGCCTGAGTCGGTGGCGTATCAATAATAATGCACTCAAAGTTTTCTTTCAGTTTTTCCAGCAGTGCCTTGAAGCGGGCTGAAGAAATCAGTTCCAGAGGATTGGCGACCATCTGGCCACCGGGGAGCACATAAAAGTGCCCTTCCGGGAAGTTGATGATGCAGTCCTTGATCTCGGAGGTGCCGGCGATGACATTGGACAGGCCCGGGGCATGGGCATCCAGACCAAGGCTTTTCGCCAGCAAGGGGCGACGCATGTCGGCATCGATTAACAGGGTTTTCTTCATTTGTCCCATGACCGACGCCAGGTTTACTGAAACAGTCGTCTTGCCCTCATTGGGCACCGAGGAACTCACACCAATTAACTTATAGGGATTATCCAGCGCCGACAACATCAGGCCGGTGCGAATGGTGCGCAGGGCTTCTGAAAAACTGGAATGGCTGTCCTGTTGAAAGCCCAGGAACGCGGTCTTGTCTTTATTATCCTTGGCATGCTCCAGGTTTTCCTTGGCAAAAGGAATAATACCCAGGGTGGTGGCTTCCAGCCTTTCCTCAATTTCCACCGGGGAATGCACGGTGTTATCCAGCATATCCCGCAAAAAGGCCAGCATTACGCCAAACATCAGTCCGGCGACCAAGGCTATGGCCGTTATCAAGGAACGACGGGGCTTGCTGGGTTCAATCGCTGGTACAGCCGGGTCCACAATCAAGGCATTGGTGGCCTGAAAGTCATCGGCCTGATCGGTTTCACGCAGACGGGTAAAAAACATGTCGTAGAGGCCACGGTTGGTATCTACTTCCCGCTGTAATTCCCGCAGCTCAAAGCTTTTGCGGTTTACATCCTGAAATTCCTGCTTGGCCTGGTCAAGACGCTGCTGGGTCACACGCTCATTGTTGACCGCCGTGCGGTAATCATTTTCGATGGCCCCAAGTACCTGCTGTACCTGCCTGTCGAGGGTGCGCTGGATTTCTTCACGTTGGGAATTCAGGGCAATAATACGAGGATGATTACGGCCATAGCGTTGGGAAAGATCGGCTAACTGCTGTTCCACATCATCCATATTGTCACGCACACGCACCATGGCCGGATGATTCAGCACGGCCGGTATACTCAATAATTCTGCCGCGCTGGAGCCTTCCATTTCCTGAATCTGACGATAGATGGTTTCCGCTTCGGCCTTGCGGCGCCGGGCATCATTATTCTGGGTAGTCAGCTCATCCAGTTCCTGAATATTCAGGGCAGCGACACCTTCAATATCCACCAGGCGCTCGCTTTCCAGGAAGTTTTGCAGACGCTGTTCGGAGACATCCAGCGACTCTTTCAGTTCCGATAAACGCCCACTCATATAGTTACTCGCCTGCTGGGTAGAGACCAGACGCTGCTCCAGAGTGCTTTCAATATAGGTTTGCGCCAGGCGATTAGCCACATCGGCTGCGAGCTGCGGGTCTTTGGATTCGAAGATAATATTGGCCAGGTCGGTATTGCGCACCGGGGCGATGGTCAGTTTTTCACTAAAACTTGTCAGTATTTCGGACAGCAATACCTGCTCAGCTCTTTCCGCCGAAATATCTTCTTGCGGAGAAAGGAGCCCTGAAATAAATGCCCTTGGACTGAAACCACCCTCCTCAGGAATAAAATCCGGATGATTAATCAGGTTCAGTTCTCTTATAACCCGCTCCGCCAGGCTGCGATTACGCAACAGTTCAAACTGGGTATTAAAATACTCCCGGGACGCAGAGTCGATGCCATATATTTCTTCAATGGAAGTAATATTGGGTTTGTTGGATTCAATCAATAGCGTGGCGGAAGATTCATAGATATCATCGGCATTAATCAGCACCAGCGCGGTAATAATAGCGCTGAGCAACCCCAGACCCAGAATGCCCCACTTGTAGCGCATGAGTACACGCCAGTAGTGACGCAGGTCGATAGTTTCCTCTTCCAGAAACGAGTCTTCCTGCTGAAATATGGCTGATGGGTTTTGATTCATGATTATCCGGGGTCTACGAGTAAAATACGATTTTTAATAAATGGAGATAAGTAGATAAAAACGAATTCTATATAAATTAACGGCTTAAAAGAATCGTTCTTCGATGGTAATGATATCACCCGGGCGCAGTGAGATATCCAGATTATCCGTCAAATCAGGCTCATCGTCCTGATCTGACCCTTCCGGCAAAATGGCTATGTTGCGACGCGCTGCTCTTTCGGTAAAGCCACCGGCAATACTGATGGCTTTACGCAAAGTCAGCCCAGGCTCATAAGGATAGGCACCGGGATCTTCCACTTCACCATCAATATAAAACGGCCGGTAGGTCACAATGCGCACGGTAATGGCAGGATCAATAAGAAACTCACCATCAATCAAGCCCCGACGAATCAGCGACTCAAAATCACTCACCGTTTTACCGGCTGCCTGAATCTCCCCCAGAAAAGGATAGTTGATACGTCCGGAATCCCCGATACGCAGCTCCTCAAAACTCAAATCCTCTTCCATATAAACCGAAATGGAAATAATGTCATTGGGCCCCAACATATAGTTGGATTCCTGGGCAACACCCATCGATGCCCCCAACATACAGAGCCCTGAAACAAAAACGCTTGCGAGACCCCTAATCAGGCCCTTCGCAAGCGCGGTATGCGTACTACTATGAGTTCTAAACATTTACGTCAAATATGGGCCCAGTTGAACCCCACTTTTATCCTTTATCCTTTTTCCTTTATCCGCTTTCTTATAATGAAGCCGCAAACCCAATCGCCATCAGATTCTGCTCGTAATTAAAGCTGCTAAACGAAGAGCTGCGTTCATCCTGCTGATAGGAGACATAGACATCAAACCAGCGCTGAACGGAATAATCCAGGCGAATACTAAGCAAATCCATATCGTCCTGTCTGCTTGACCCTACATAGGTGTCATCACTGGTATACCAGTTCACAGTAGACCTCAGGCTTTCAGACCAGCTGTGCTGCCAGTTGATATTGTAGTTGGTGGTGTCCTGAAAACTACCTTGACCTACTGCCTCACCAAAACCCTGTTTTGCTGTAAAACTGACCGCCGAGTAACTCAAAGGCTCCCAAAGAATATTCGCTTCCCAGACAGAATCATCTGCATCAACCCGGTCAGCATCATCAAATTTCTTTTCACCCTGGCCTAATTTTAAAGACCCTGTAGTGGATCCAGTCACTTCCCAGCTAACCCCCACATAGAGGTAATCTTCATCACTGTCCAGACTGTCTGGTACGCCAGCGATTGCAAGCGGGTCAGTACCATAATCAACTGTGCGCTGGATGTACTCTACAAAGATGTCAGTACGTGGAGAAATATTAAAATAAAGCGCACCTGAGTAGTCCATGTCTTCACGATCACGGAACTGGGTAGTAAAACGGTTATTGCGATAGGATTTGTCATAGCTGTCAGCACTTAAGACCAGTCTACCCAGTGATTCATTGGTACCAAACTGGTAACTGCCACCAAAGGTAGTTTCTTCATAACGGTCAGGCGTTGTTGGTAAAAAGCCACCTTGTGAAAACCCGGTACCCCTCATCTCACGAGTTCTGAAGAAGCCGGCATTAAAATCAAAGGCATTGCGAAGATCCATCTGCAAATGAGCATCCCCGCTGACACGCCAGTCGGTGTAGTCGTCTTCGTCAGTGGCAGAGAAGTTGGCTTCATCGATCTGGCCAACCAGTCTGAGTGAGTTGCCATTGCCTTCTGCAACGGCTTCCAAACGTGGGCTGACAATATAAATTCTGGAGTCAACTTCGTTGGCACTGCTAAGGAACATATTGTCAGTATCTTTGACATCCACGGTAACAGTAGGAATTAAATTGAAAGCGCCCGCTTCAATAGGCTGAGGATCTACTGCCAGGACAGAACCGGCATGGATAACAGGTAGCAAAAACAGGCTTGCCCGGCAAACAGTAATTAATTTGTTGTTGTTTTTACTGATAAAAGCCATCTTTTTACTCTCCTTGAATAAGATCACCGCCCCTACTTTTGTAAATTATTGTAAAGTTTTGTAAGGACCACGTGGATTATATGTATTTCGTTACAAATATCCAGCTTTTACCTGCATCAAACTGAATTATTTACATATTTTTTCAAACAACCCCACCTGTCACTTTATATACAGCACAAATATGTGCACAACTTTCAATGCCGCACCATTCCAGGTCACCTTCATCCTTTTTCCTTTATCCTTTATCCGCTCCTCTGTGGTATCCAAACCCTACCCCCAGGCAAAATTTTCCCCAACTCCCTCCGCAAAACCTGCTTTGCGTCGGAATCTCCATGCACTATCCGAACCTCAGACGGCTTTCCCCGCATCCCCTTCACAAAATTAACCAGTCCAGCCTGATCCGCATGGGCCGAATACCCACTGAGCTGATGAATCCCAGCCCGAATCGCATAGCGCTCACCATCCATCACGACGTACGGCTCTCCTTTCACGGGCTTGGAATCCATAGGCTTTTCAATATTCCGCTCACCCTTCACTTCCTTTTTATACACCGTATTAGCCTTTTGAACCGATCTAGCATATTTGAGAATATCCCGCCCCGGCGTCCCCTCAGCCTGGTAGCCCACAAACACCACATCCGTGCGCGCCTGCCCTATCAGCGCCTTCAAATAATTCACAATTCGCCCCCCGGCGCACATACCACTGGCCGCAATCACCACACAGGGACCGCCATGTTTCTGCAGACGCCGTACCAGGCGTTCATGATCACGGTGCCCGCCAACAGTAATCAACTGATCAAAATCCAGCGGATCACGCCCCCGCTTCAATGCCGCCAGCGCCTCCTGATCCCAAAAGGGCTTCAGCTTCCTGTATGTCTCAGTAAATCGGCTAGCCAACGGCGAATCCACAATAATCGCCAGCCGATCCCAGTTCACCCTGGAGTCAGAAAAAATGGGGTCAGACCCCGTCGCAGACGGGCTCTGACCCCATTTTTTCTCACCCCGTTGCCTGGCCACCGCAATAATCCCCTCCAATTCATACAAAATTTCCTGCGTCCGCCCAATACTAAACGCCGGAATCAACACCACCCCCTCATCCCTAAGGGAATGCTC
>JAUHWU010000150.1 GCA_030427065.1 Gammaproteobacteria bacterium
ACCTGACACCGATGAGCCATGACGGTTTTCGACTGGGTGTACCGGCGCCCGGCTACTATAGGGAACTGATCAATTCGAACAGCGCCAGCTATGGCGGGAGTGACATGGGGAATTGCGGAGGTTGCAGGGCGGAAAAAATTTCGAGCCATGGCAGGCAGTGGTCGTTGAAATTGACTCTGGCGCCCCTGTCAGCCCTGATTTTTTGTCTGGATCAAGCGGTATAGAGAAGACTTATGAGCACTCTGGCGCAATTGGAAACTGGCATTAACGACCCCCAGGGCGCCCACTGGGACGGCCATGGTGTCAATTTCGCGCTCTATTCGGCCCACGCGGAAAAGGTGGAGCTGTGTCTTTTCAGCGAGGATGGCCGTCATGAGTTGCGACGCCTGGTCATGCCGGAAGTCACTGATCAGGTATGGCACGGCTATCTCCCGGGAGCGGGCCCTGGCACAGTCTATGGCTATCGTGTTTACGGCCCCTATCAGCCCCACCTGGGACACCGCTTCAATCATCACAAACTACTGCTGGATCCTTATGCCAGGGATCTTATTGGGGAATTTATCTGGAGTGACCTGCATTTTGCTTTTGCAGTCGGTGCACAAGAGCAGGATTTGAGTTTCGATGCCCGCGACAATGCGATCCACATGCCCAAGTGCGTGGTAAGAGATGATCGCTTGCAGGAAAGTCCCCGGAGTTTGCGTGTCCCGGCAGGGAACACCATTATTTACGAAGCCCACGTGAAGGGCTTCACCTGGCTGCATCCGGATGTACCCGAAGCGCAGCGCGGTACTTTCCGTGGTTTGAGCCATAAAAAAGTGATTGATTATCTTGAGGCACTCGGTATCACCAGTATTGAGTTGTTACCGGTGCAGTATTTCATCGATGAACAATTTCTGGTGCACAAAGGCCTCAAGAACTACTGGGGCTACAATACGCTGATGTTTTTCGCACCGCATCGACCCTATGTGGGCGAAGGCGGTATTGGCGAATGCCAGGAGATGGTCAAACGTTTCCATGAGGCTGGAATCGAGGTGATACTGGACGTGGTATTTAACCACACGGCAGAAGGTGATCGACTGGGGCCGACCCTGAGTTTCCGGGGCATAGACAACCTGAGCTACTACCGTCTGCAGGCCGAGAAACCCCGGTATTACATTAATGACACCGGGTGTGGCAATACCCTCAATGTAATGCACCCGCAAGTAATAAAATTGATCATGGACTGCCTGCGGTACTGGGTAACGGTGATGGGTGTAGATGGTTTCCGCTTTGATCTGGCTGCAGTACTGGGACGGGAGCACAACGGGTTTGATCCCGGCAGCGGTTTCTTTGATGCCTTGCACCAGGATCCTGTACTGGCTCACGTCAAGCTTATTGCTGAACCCTGGGACATTGGCCCTGGCGGTTACCAGCTGGGTAAATTTCCGCCGGGTTGGAGTGAGTGGAATGATCGCTATCGCGATACAGTACGAAAATTCTGGCGTGGGGATGATGGCGTGTTACCAGACCTGGCCCGACGTATTCACGGTTCCAGTGATATTTTTGAACATTCCGGCAGGCGTCCTTCTGCGAGCATCAACTTTGTGACCAGCCATGACGGTTTTACCATGAACGATCTGGTGAGTTACCGACAGCGGCACAATGAATTGAATCTGGAAGATAACGGTGACGGACACCGGAGCAATTACAGCGATAATTATGGTATTGAAGGGCCGACCCTGATCGGTGAGATCAAAGATCTTCGCGCCAGGCAGCGGAAAAATTTACTCGCCACCCTGATTGTATCCCGGGGTATACCGATGCTCACTGCTGGTGATGAGTTTGGCCGCACACAGCAAGGTAACAATAATGCCTATTGCCAGGACAACGAAATGAGTTGGCTGGACTGGAGTGCAATTGATACTGACGGGAAGGAACTGCTCGCATTCACCCACTATCTAATCGCCCTGAAAAAAAACAATCCCCTGCTGAACCTGGATCGCCATATCCATGACAAACATCGACCCCGGGACCCCGAGATTCTCTGGTTCAGTCCTGCCGGGGCGATGATGCTAAGCGATAACTGGGCCGAACATACACTGAAAACCCTGGGCTGCATGATGACTGTATTTCATGAGACAGCAGGTTACAGGGAGAGACTGTTGACACTGTTTAATGCAGACCGCGAAGCCCATTCATTTTCACTGCCTGCCTATGATGGGGGTGATGTCTGGACACTGCTGCTGGATACGGGGATGCCCGGGGGGATCCCTGAAGAAGAGGTCTTTGAATCAGATACCAGTATTCATATGCCACCCTGTACCACGTTGATACTGCAGGCAATAAACCAAAATGCGGGCACTAATAATCAGGCCACCGGACATTTGTTTCAGCCATGAAAAAGCAAAATAAAAATATGGAACACCACCATCCCTGGCTGGGTATGGATAAGGCGGCGATCAGTCATGATCTGCATCATCATTACCACCTTACACTGGGCAGGGAAAATGCCGGCAACCCCTTACGCTATCTTTACCAGGCAGCCTCTCTGACCATTCGCGACAGATTGGTGGAACGTTGGCGACAGACCCGCAGGTGCTATTTGGAGGAAGGCAAGAAGCAGGTTGCCTACTTGTCCATGGAGTTTTTGATGGGCCGTGCGCTGACCAATGCAACCCTCAATCTTGATCTGGAGCAGCCCATGCGTGAAGCTCTTGGTGAATTCGGCTATGCCCTTGAAGAAGTGGCCGAGCATGAACGAGATGCAGGACTGGGTAATGGCGGCCTGGGCAGGCTAGCAGCCTGTTTTCTGGATAGCTGTGCGACACTGCGCTACCCGGTAACCGGATACGGCATTCGTTATGACTACGGTATTTTTCATCAGCTTATCAAGGATGGTTACCAGGTCGAAGTGCCGGATCACTGGCTGGAAGGCGGCAGTCCCTGGGAGTTCACCGTGCTTGAAAACAGCAAACGGGTGAAGTTCGGTGGCTATACTGAAACCTGGGAAGATCAAAACGGTCGCCCCCATGTACGCTGGGTTAGTGACAATGATGTGCTGGCAATCCCCCATGACATTCCAATCCCCGGTTACAGGAATGATATAGTCAATACACTGCGGCTATGGAAAGCAGACTCTGTAGACAGTTTTGGCCTGGCGGATTTCAACGCCGGTGAGTTTGACGTAGCTTTCACGGCCCAGAACCAGGCTGCGCAGATTTCCATGGTGCTGTATCCGAATGATGTCAGCGTTAGCGGCAAACTTTTGCGCTTGCGCCAGCAATATTTTCTTTCCTCGGCCAGCCTGCAGGACGTTCTGGATTCCTGGTGCGAGAGTCATGATGACTTTACCGATTTCGCACACCGGCATTGCTTTCAGCTCAATGACACCCATCCCGCGATTGCTGTGCCAGAAATGATGCGTCTGCTGATGGATGTCCATGGGCTGCACTGGCACGAAGCCTGGCAGATCACCACGACAACCATGGCCTACACGAACCATACCCTGTTACCCGAGGCACTTGAACAGTGGCCAGAGAAAATTGTTGGCAGACTGCTGCCGCGTCTGCTGGAAATTATTCAAGAGATCAATCGTCGCTTTCTCAGGGAGGTTGACAGCCGGTGGCCCGCAGATGAGGAAAAGAAACGGCACATGGCGGTAATTACAATGGAAAACGAGCCACAGGTGCGCATGGCCTATCTTGCCATAATTGGCAGTTACTCCGTCAATGGTGTGGCAGCGCTGCATACGCGGCTGCTTGAATGTGGTTTGTTCAGTAATTTCTATGCCCTGTGGCCTGAGCGTTTCAACAACAAGACTAACGGGGTGACACCACGGCGCTGGCTGGTTTTTAGTAATCCTGCCCTGGCCTCGTTGATCACAGAGTATATCGGTGATCGCTGGATCTGCCAGATGGAGGCCTTGGCGCAGTTGAAGGAACTGGTCAGGGATGAAGGTTTTCGTGCCCGATGGCGTGCAGTCAAACTGGATAACAAGAAACAGGTATGCCGTCTGGTTATGAACCGCTGCAATGTGGAGTTTGATCCAGCGATGCTGTTTGACGTTCAGGTTAAACGTATCCATGAATACAAACGGCAACTGCTCAACACGCTGCATATCATCCACCTGTACAGAAAAATCCTGCAGGGTGAAGTCAGTGCCATGGTACCAAGATGCATATTGATCGGCGGGAAGGCTGCGCCAGGTTATGCCACCGCCAAACTGATTATCAAGCTGGTAAATAATGTAGCGGATAAGATCAATACCGATATTCGAGCCCGTCCCTGGTTGCGTGTGGCATTTCTGCCCAACCATGAAGTCACCGCCATGGAAACCCTGTGTCCGGGCACCGATCTTTCCGAGCAGATCTCTACCGCCGGCAAGGAGGCTTCCGGCACTGGCAATATGAAATTCATGATGAACGGGGCACTCACCATCGGTACTCTGGACGGGGCCAATATCGAAATCCGCGATGCGGTAGGAGAGGAAAACTTTTTTCTATTTGGTCTAACGACGGAAGCGGCAGATGCGGTGCGTCGCGACTACCGCCCCGACGATATCATTAATGCCGACCCGGAATTCAGCCACATCATGCAGATGCTGGAGTCAAATTTCTTTTGCCCGGAAATGCCTGGGCTTTTCCTACCATTGGCTCATTCCATTCGCGATCGCCATGATACCTGGCTGACTGCAGCTGACTTCCGTTCCTATCTGGAAGCCCAGCAGCGAGTTGCGCAGGTATGGCAGGACCAGGAACGATGGACCACCATGAGCATACTCAATACTGCAGCGAGCGGCGTTTTTTCCAGCGATCGCACCATTCATGAATATGCCAGGGATATCTGGCACCTGGAAGCCTGTTGATGCACGTGTCATTTATTGCTTCGGAAAACGGTGCTTTGACTGGCGGCAAGGTAGGGGGGCTTGGTGATGTCATTCGTGACGCCCCGGTTGCGCTGAACCGGCTCGGTCATACAGTCTCGGTGCTGACCCCGGGCTATCAGTCTCTGTCGCGTCTGCCTGGAGCTATTGTTGTCGCGCAGTTGCAGGTGCCGTTTTCGGCGGGGCATGAAACAGTAAGCCTGTATCGTATCGAATCCAATATAGCACCAGGCATTACCCACTGGCTGCTGGAACACCCTGTTTTTGCCAGCTGCGGTGAAGGTGTTATCTACTGTGTCAACGACAGTGAGCCTTTTGCCATGGATGCAAAGAAGTTCGCCCTGTTTTGCAGCGCGGCTTGCCAGGCATTTATTGCAGGTGCCATCCCCAAACCTGATGTATTGCATTTGCATGACTGGCATAGCGCAGCATTTTTATTACTCAGAGCCGGGCTGCCTGAATTCAGGCAACTCACCACTATACCAGCCGTTTACACTATCCATAATCTGGCAATCCAGGGCATTCGTCCGTTCTCGCATCATGACTCTTCACTCAGCACCTGGTTTCCGGAACTGGTGTATGAACAAAGACTTATTGCAGATCCAAACTATTCCAACTGCATCAATTTCATGCGAACGGGTATTAATCTTGCCGATGCCGTACATACCGTGTCGCCCACCTACGCCAGAGAAATACTCAAACCCAGTGATCCTGCCAGAGGCTTTATTGGTGGTGAGGGATTGGAAAGGGATCTGCGCAGAATCAATAAGGCGGGCAAACTCTTTGGCATTCTTAATGGTTGTGAGTACTCAATAAAAGCATTGGAGAAGGTCACCTGTGAGACATTTATTGCCTGTGCGAACTCGGCATTACTCCACTGGATCAGTAAAAATTTACTGGTGAGTTCTGCACATTATCTGGCCATGGAACGATTGCAGCTTTGGGCGCAGGGCCGTGAAAATAAAGAAGAACAGCAGGGAACGCCGCGCAGAAAGGGAATCGTGGTGGCTTCTGTTGGTCGCCTCACCGGACAGAAGCTCGGACTGCTGACCAGAGTGACCAGTTCCGGAGCAACCGCATTGGATAGTATTCTGCAGAATCCTGATACTGAAATGTATATTATGTTGGGGAGCGGTGATTTGAAGCTTGAAGAGTTATTAGTGGGTCACATGGCTCGTCACCGCAATTTTATTTTCCTGCGCGGATTTGATGATCGTCTGGCAGATCACCTTTACCGGTTTTGTGATCTATTTCTGATGCCAAGTACTTTTGAGCCCTGCGGTATCAGCCAGATGCAGGCGCTGCGAGCCGGCAAACCCTGCCTTGTACACAAAGTGGGCGGTCTCGCTGATACTGTCAGCCATGGTCAAAACGGGTTCACCTTCGCGGGTGATACACCAGAGCAGCAGATGCAGCAGATGCTTGATACCTTTGCCCATGCTCTGGGCATCTATACAGGTCTCCCCGGGGAATGGGCACAATTGTGCAAAGCGGCAGCGGCTTCCCGCTTTTCCTGGGACAAGAGCGTCAGTTTGTATGAAGAGAAGATATATGCCCCTTTATTGCTGAACAGGCACAGGAAATAAATAGGCCTGTGTAAAGATGCTGTGGTAAACACAAAAGCGGGCTGGATCTGCAGTGGAACAGTAAGCCCACTGCGACGTTGAGTAACAATACCGGCTTGCTGTCACATTATCAGCCACAGCGTGATTTGCTCTGAGCAATCCTTTGGCACTGCGTCGGGTCAATACT
The DNA here is from genome assembly GCA_030427065.1 of Gammaproteobacteria bacterium. Taxonomy (GTDB): domain Bacteria; phylum Pseudomonadota; class Gammaproteobacteria; order Pseudomonadales; family Pseudohongiellaceae; genus Eutrophocola. The sequence continues at coordinate 6,614 of JAUHWU010000150.1, forward strand.
GAAAATTGCAAATTCGAGTCCACTGTCATCGAGCATTGTTGGATG
>JAUHWU010000151.1 GCA_030427065.1 Gammaproteobacteria bacterium
ATACAGGTCCAGCTTATTCCTCAGATGGTAAATATGGACTCTGACAATGGAATCCCTGGACACATCAAAGTCAGCTTCCTTACCCAGTACATCCACAGCAATCGCGGCTTCCTTGGGCGACTGTCCGGCAATAGAACAATCCACCAGATAACGCAGAATGGCGCCGTATTTTTTGGAACGACCCAACACACCGCTGTTGATGATGCGGTCGGTTAGTGCCTGCAATTCTTGGTTATCGATCTTGCTCATGGTTGCGACTGGCTAATAAATACATCGTAGTATGTCTTCGAGGCAGGCATTTTCACGCATTCAGCGATTAATTCAAGTAATTTATTAACGTTAAAAAGATCGTTCCGAGCAAAAGTTAACATTTCTTTTAACATCGCTTAAATGCATATAAAACAGCGGATTACACACATCAACCGCACCCACATAGAGATTCTGATGATCATTCTTGATAGCAAGAATCAAAATGTATTTCCCCTGTCCAGTCACCGTTTTGCGGAATATTAACGTTAAAAAGCCTGGATAATAGTTTGAATGCGCATCCTGTAAACCTCTCCCACATTGTTCAAAGCTGCACCAGCCCGTCACTCTTGACAAGCAGAAGGCCAGGATTCGCGCTTTTTTTCCGACCAATGGCGGGAGGAATAAAACCCAATAGCGGGACAGTTTATGTATAGGATGTGTATGGATTGTGGGTAAGTTGTAGATAAGATTTAAGCGGCTTTTTCAGGGAAAATATCAAACCAATGAGGCTGAAAAATGATGTTCAGGTCTGTCTGATGGGTTAATATTGTCGACCCGGCTGCTCATATGCCGGGCCCTGTTTTGGACATATTTTTGGTATTTTTTTTAGCACTTTTTATAGCGCCATAATTCACAAACAACAGCTTTCAATAATCAGGATTTTCCCCAGACACCGGCATGGCAGAATCACCTTTCATCGATAACAAAAGAGCCGACGCTGGCGCACCTCGTGCAACCAGTCTGAAGCTGCCACCGCATTCCATCGATGCCGAACAGTCCGTGCTTGGCGCACTGATGCTGGATAATTCTGCCTGGCATGATTTATCCGAGATTATTATTGCCGAGGACTTCTATCGCAAGGAACACTACCTGATATTCCAGGCCATGCAGAAGCAGGCCGCAGAGGGTAACCCGGTTGATCTGGTAACCCTGTCCGAAGCCCTGAATAACGCCAACAACCTGGACAAGGTGGGCGGTGTGGATTACCTCGGCGAACTGGTAGAAAACTCACCCAGCACAGCCAATATCCTGGCCTATGCAAACATCATTCGCGAACGCGCCATTCTGCGTAAATTGATCAGTGCCGCCAATGCTATTTCGGAAAACTCCTTCAATCCCGATGGCCGCGACAGTGCCGAATTGCTCGACCTTGCTGAAAAGCAGGTATTCAAGATTGCCGACGAACGGCCACGCAATGGCGGCCCCCAGATTGTCAGCCCGATCGTGGATTCCGCGCTGGCACGCATAGACAAATTATTTGAAGCCAAAGGCAGCATTACCGGCCTGACCACAGGATTCAAGGCGCTGGATGAAATGACCTCTGGCATGCAAAAGTCAGATCTGGTGATCGTTGCAGGCCGTCCTTCCATGGGTAAAACCAGTTTTGCCATGAACATGGTGGAAAGCGCCATCCTCAATACCGATAGCCCGATCGTGGTGTTCAGCCTGGAAATGCCGGCGGAAAGCCTGATTATGCGTATGCTGTCTTCCATTGGCAGGATCGATCAGACCCATATGCGCAACGGCCAACTGGAAGAAGGAGACTGGGACAAGCTCACCAGCGCTGTGCATAAAATAAAAAACAAACCCCTGTTTATTGATGACACCGCTGGGCTGAGCCCCATGGAAATGCGCTCGCGGGCGCGCCGCATCTGGCGCGAACACGGACATCTGGGCATGATCATGGTGGATTACCTGCAATTGATGCAGATAAAAGGCACCTCGGAAAGCCGTACCGGCGAAATCTCGGAGATATCGCGCTCTCTGAAAACCATGGCGCGTGAATTTGACTGCCCGGTGATTGCCCTGTCACAGCTTAACCGCTCCCTGGAGCAACGTCCCAACAAACGCCCGGTGATGTCGGATCTGCGTGAATCAGGGGCGATAGAGCAGGACGCTGACGTGATTATGTTTGTGTATCGCGATGAAGTGTATAACGAAGATTCCGAACACAAAGGCGTCGCTGAAATCATTATCGGTAAACAGCGTAACGGGCCTATCGGCACCAAACTGCTAAGCTTTATCGGCAAGTACACCCGCTTTGAAAATTACATGCCCATGAATGACGATTTCGGTCATGGTGCTGGCGGCGGCAATTATTCCGGATCTGCGCCTTCGGGGTCTTATGGCCAGGCCGCCATGGCGCCCTCAAATTCACCCAAGCCACCCACCAATATCCCCTATGATGCTTTTGATGACTCACCGTTTGATGAGGATGATTAAGCGTGTTGAATCGGGTTCAGGCCAGTATTGACCTCAAAGCACTGCAACATAATTTCTCCATAGCACGGCGTTACAGCAGTCTTAAAAAAGCCGCCAGGGTAGCCGCCGTTATCAAGGCGAATGCCTATGGTCACGGCCTGGAACAGGCGGCCAATGCCCTTGATGAAGCTGAGCTGTTTGGCGTCACCGATGTCCGCGAAGCCCTGACCCTGAAAAAGTCCGGCACCGATAAACCGATTCTGGTGTTACAGGGATTGATCCATGAGGATGATCTCAAACTGGTGGTGGAACACAATTTTCAATTGGTGGTGCACTCAACCAGTCAACTGGCCACCATTGATGACACCCTGAGCAAGCTGACCTTGAAAGCGCCACTGACACTGTGGCTGAAGATGGATTCAGGCATGGGCCGACTGGGCTTAAGTCCGCAGGACTATGCTGCGACTTACCAGGCTTTGCAAAACAAAACCTATGTCGACTCCGTGGTGATGATGACGCATCTGGCCAATTCCAGCATGCCGGAGTCGATGCTTAACACCCAGCAGCTTCAGGAATTTCGTCAACAGGAAGGCCAGCTTCAGGGAAAGTGTATTACCAGTATTCCCAGCTCTTCCGGTATTCTTTCCGAGTTGCCGGTGGACTGCGACTGGGCGCGCCCCGGCATTATGTTGTATGGCAGCTCCCCCTTTAATTTCAATGAGGCGCATTTGCGGCGGGAGCAGTTTGGCCTGCAGGCCGTAATGACGTTGCAGGCGCGCATCATTGCCATCAAGGCTTTGAAAAAAGGCGATAACGTGGGTTATTGCTCCCAGTTTATCTGCCCGCAGGATATGACAGTGGGAATAGTGAGTATCGGCTATGCTGATGGTTATCCCAGCAATGCCCCCAACGGCACTCCGCTTATGGTAGGGGGCAAAAAAACCGGCACTGTAGGCCGTGTTTCCATGGACATGATCGGTGTCGATCTGAGCGATATTCCTGACGCAAAAGTGGGAGACCTGGCTACCCTGTGGGGAGCGGATTTGTCTGTGGATGAAGTGGCGGCAAAAACCGGCATCCTTTCCTATAATTTGACCTGCAGTGTGGCAAGGCGGGTGGCGTTTGAATATATATAAATGGGTTGCGGCAATGTCGGATGGCGGCCTTGTCGGCCTTATCCGACCTACAGGGCTTATGTGACCTGCACAATTATTGATGAACATTATTTTAAAATACACATGTAGGGCGGTATAAGAGCGAAGCCCGCCATCCGCCCTGGCGCTCACAGAACGCCTGAAGAATTGTTATAAAACTATGGCCAAACAGAAAACAGCTTACGTCTGCAATGATTGCGGCGCCGAATACACCAAGTGGCAGGGGCAGTGCCTTGCCTGCCAGGAGTGGAATACGCTGACGCGTATTTTGCTGGGCCCGGCCACGACCCCCTCAGCGCCAAAAAACTTCAAGCGCAGAGGCATTAGCGGTGATGCCGGCGGACCTTCGGCCAGCGTGCAAACACTGGACAAGATCAACCTGGAAGAACAGCCCCGCTTCACCACCACCGTGGGTGAGTTTGATCGCGTCCTGGGCGGCGGCCTGGTGCCCGGTTCAGCTGTTTTGATGGGTGGTAATCCCGGTGCCGGCAAAAGCACCCTGCTGCTACAGATCATGTGTCAGATGTCGCAGGCCGTTGATGCCCTTTATGTGACCGGTGAGGAAAGCCTGCAGCAGGTGGGCATGCGTGCCAAACGCCTGGGCCTGCCCACAGACAAACTGAAGATGCTCACCGAAACCAATATCGAGGAAATTACTCGCGTCGCCGAAGAGTGCCAGCCAAAAATTATCGTTATCGACTCTATTCAGGTAATGCATTCCGCCGACGTGGCGTCTGCCCCGGGCAGTGTCAGCCAGGTTCGCGAATGCGCGGCTTACCTGATCCAGTATGCCAAGCAAACCGGCACCGCCCTGTTCCTGGTGGGCCATGTCACCAAGGACGGCAATCTGGCTGGGCCTAAAGTCCTCGAACATATGATCGATTGTTTCATGATGCTGGAAGGCAACGACGATAGTCGCTTCCGCACCTTGAGAGGCCAGAAAAACCGCTTTGGCGCAGTCAATGAACTGGGCGTATTTGCCATGACCGAAACCGGCCTGAAAGAAGTCAAGAATCCGTCCGCCATCTTCCTGGCCCGTACCGAAGAAGTATCACCGGGCAGTCTTGTGGTGGTGTTATGGGAAGGTACGCGACCACTGCTGGTAGAAATCCAGGCGCTGGTGGACGCCAGCCAGTATGGTAATCCGCGTCGCATCGCGGTGGGACTGGATCAGAATCGTGTCGCCATGTTGCTGGCCGTACTGCATCGCCATGGCGGTTTATTTATGGCCGATCAGGATGTGTTTGTGAACGTGGTGGGCGGCGTCAAGGTGGCAGAAACCAGCGCAGACCTGGCGCTCATTCTGGCTATTGTTTCCAGTTTCAAGGACACCGCCCTGCCGCGGGAACTGGTGGTGTTTGGCGAAGTAGGTCTGGCCGGTGAAATCCGCCCGGTACCCAGTGGCCAGGAACGACTGCAGGAAGCCGCCAAGCATGGTTTCACCCGCGCCATTGTGCCTAAAGCCAATGCCCCGAAAAAACCGATTCCGGGCATGAAAGTCATTGCAGTCAGCAAACTCAGTGAAGCAATCGAGGCCCTGTAAATGAGTTCTTCACTGATTCCGGAACGCCCCTTATTGATCTCGCCGACCCTGGCCGCCACCATTGGCCTGGAAGAAGCCGTCATGCTGCATGTCCTGAGCGAAATGAAACTGCGCTTGCCGGTTTCCCTGCGCGACAACCTGCGCTGGCTGGAAGTGAATCTGGAAACCCTATCCGATGCCATGCCATTCTGGAACATTGCCGACATCATGCGGATCCAGCAAAGCCTGCTGGAAAAAGGACTGGTCCAGGTGGATGGCGGTGACAGCCAGAAAGGCTATTTCAAGATTGCCATAAATGAAACCGGTATCAGCAGGAGCACCTCCAGCGCTGAAAAACCTGCCCCCATGGCACCAACAAAAACTGCATCGTCAAAAGCGCCACCGGCCAATCCTTACCACCAGACGCCGAGTAGCGGCAAGGCTTCACAGATTCCCGATCACTGGCAACCCAGTGAAGACCTTTACCAGCTTTGCAGCAGACGCAATATTCCCAGGGAATTTATTGATGAACATGTGCGCCTGTTTGTGATCAGTCAGCAGGAACGACGCAAGGCACAGTATTCCTGGCACAATACTTTTTATAAATACATCCTGCGGGAATGGGAACTCAGCCGCAGTCATCGCGGCCTGAAAGAACTTGAAGCCAATATGTCAGCAGACTGGCAGCCCAGTGACGATGCTTTCAGCATTCTTGAACATGCCGGCATCAGTCATCCTTTTATAGAAGATGCGGTTCCGGAGTTTGTTCTCTACTGGCGCGAAACCGGTTTAAAAACCAGCACATGGAATACCAAGTTTATTGCTCATGTACGCCGACAGTGGGCAAAATATGAAGCCGCGCTGGAGCACGATGCAACGCCGAAAATTATTCCGGATGATTATCAGCCCAGTGATGAAGTATATGAAGTGCTGGCCATGGCCAATATTGATGAGACCTTTGCCCGTGAGCATATTCCTGAATTTATTTTGTACTGGAAAGAGCGCAAGGAAGTGGCGGTTTCATGGCATACGAAATTCCTGCAACATGTAAAGTACAGGTGGTCACACCGGGAGAGTAACGAGGAAGATTTTATTGACCGGGTGACAGACCGATCCTGGGCTAATTAATCGCTTTAGGCATCACCGGAAAAGATGAGCCAAAACTTGTCTTTAAAGTCCAAGCCCGGATAAACCAGGATGGTCTGCGGGCCTTGGGCCTGGCTCCCAGCGAAACAATCTGTCTGCTTCTGCGATGGCCAGATCATTGATAGACGCACGCCTGACTTTCATCAGGCCGTTTTCATCGAACTCCCAATTCTCGTTACCGTAGGAGCGATACCACTGCCCGGCATCATCATGCCATTCATAGGCAAAGCGCACGGCAATACGATTACCCGTAAACGCCCACAGTTCCTTGATCAGTCGATAGTCTTTTTCCGTTTCCCATTTGCGCGTGAGAAATTCAACAATCTGTTCACGTCCCCTGATAAATTCAGAACGGTTACGCCATTGGCTATCAATGGTATAGGC
>JAUHWU010000152.1 GCA_030427065.1 Gammaproteobacteria bacterium
CCCAGTCTGATTTTAGTTCCCAAACTAATGGCATTATCGGCAAGTACTTTCTGCAGCGCCCGGCGTCCAATACCAAGTTGAGCAGGGTATTTGTCAGTGAGTTTGGGCGCAGGAATTTTTGCAGCTAATTCGCCATCGGGTTTGAACACATCAATGCGTTCAAAGGCAAAGCCGGCTTCCAGGTAATCGTCAATAATTCCAAGCTGGTCAACGGCGCGCACGACATTGGATTGCTGGATAATACCCACGCCGTAAACAGACCAGTCAGGATCCTTTTCGACGATTTCAACAGCAAAGCCCTTTTGCCTTAATGCGATGGCTGAGGTTAAACCGGCGATGCCGCCGCCAATAACCAGAATTGATAGTTCCTTCATACCTGCCCCCCAGTTTGCGAAGTGTTCTTGAATTTTAAGCGTAATTTATAGCAAGTAGTCATATTATTAAAACTGATAATTTTTATAGGATAGTATCAATATTATTGATTATCAGGATCTGTGTGGGCACTGCCCGGAACTTGAGACAGGAAGTAGTCGATGGCAAACAGCATCATTATTCCCTGCCAATGCATCGGAAAACCTTAAAGGCTGTCAGCGGCTGTTTTGTGTAGCAACTGTCGCAGCCACTTCAAGCCTTCATCCTTTTCCCTGGCAGTATGATATTGAAGCATTAGACGCATAGCAGGGAATTCAAAAGGTAATGGAGCGTATTTCAGAGGAAACACGCGGATAAATTTTTTCGCCAGCCTTTCCTGAATAACTGCCAGGCGGTTGGTGTTGGTCAAGAGCCAGGGCACTGATGAAAAGTGGGGAGCATGGATGTCTATGCGGCGTTTATAGCCCATTTTTTCCATGTTGCGCTCGGTGAATGACAATGAACTGTTGGGACCGATAGACACACTGACATGGCTTGCTTCAAAAAAAGCTTGCCTGGTAATTTTCTTGTTAAAGACAGGGTTTTGATCCCAGCCCACCACTACATGGGGCTCTTTAAACATCAGTTCCGCAGGATGCTGGTTTAATACAAACTCCTCAGGTACCAGCATTAAATCAATTTCACCGATCTCGAATTTTGCTCTGAGTGAATCTTCTGGAAGTCTGATATCGACTTTAATGCCGGGAGCTATTGTTTGCATGGCACTAATGGTGGGGGAAAGCAGAACAGTCGCGATGTAATCCGATGCCATCAAACGGAAAAAACGTTCCGACTGGGCCGGGTCAAATTCTGTGGACATAGCGATGAGATCATCCACCTGCCGAATGATACGCTTAACTTCCGGCAGTAGAACTTCTGCATAAGAAGTGGGAATCAGGCGCTTGCCATGCAATACAAGCAACTGATCCTGAAAATAGTCGCGAAGCCTGGCCAGAGCAGCACTGGCTGCCGGCTGACTCAGATGCAGTCGCTCTGCAGCCCTGGAAACACTGCGTTCCTCAAGCAGAATATCAAGTGCTACCAATAGATTCAGATCAAGACCCTTCAGTCGCATATAAGCCTCCCCCCCTGTATATAGCTATAGAGTACAGCTATAAGAAATATGAATACATTAATATAAAAACAAACAATTGGATTTATATCAACAGGAGTGGTGATATCTCATTATGGAATCAATAATCGGGGAGAGTTGTCCACATGGTATTTACGCGGGTAGCTCATTGATTGATTTTGAATGCTGAAGGGAAATACATAAGGACACCAATAATGAGCAAAATTTCCATGAGCATATTTTTGCTGATGTTTTCCTTCTCTGCTATTGCAGCAGATTCACCAGCTGGACAATTTATTACCCTGGGCACAGCGGGTGGACCAAATGCTGAAGTGACCAGATCGCAACCAGCCCATGCTCTGATCGTTGGCAGTGATGTCTACCTGGTTGATGCAGGAGATGGTGCCGGTGGCCAGGTGGCAAAGGCCGGCTTTCTGATTGAGCAGGTAAAAGGACTGTTCATCAGTCATCTACATTTTGATCATACCGGTGGCATACTGGCAGTGCTTGGCTTGAGGCTGCAGTTGAATGCCCCGCAAATTCTGGATATATATGGACCACCAGGGACGGAGAAATTTATTAGTGGCTTGCTGGCAGGGATGGCGCCGGCTATGGAAGCAGCGTATGGCCTGCCCGGCCAGACCTGGCCTTCAAAGCTCAACGTTGTTGAGTTGGTGGACGGTTCCGCAGTTGAACTTGTTGGCGCCAGCGTTCGGGTGGCTGAAAATACTCACTACATTATTGAAGGCTCTGATCAATCTGATCTGCCTGATGAGGAAGGTTACGTGTCGCTTTCCTATCGCTTTGATCTAGCCAACAGGTCAATTGTCTATACCGGAGATACCGGGCCAAGTAAGGCGGTTACAGAGCTTGCGATGAATGCTGATGTCCTGGTGAGTGAGATGATGGATGTCTCTCTGGTGCTTGAGGATATCAAACGTACTCGTCCTGGTATGCCGGCACAAATGCTGGCCGGTATAGCAGCTCATCTGAACCCTCATCATTTAACGCCCCGGCAGGTTGGTGAAATGGCGGCGGCAGCCAACGTGCAAGAACTGGTGATTACCCATTTTGTGCCCAGTATCACTTCACAGGAAGATGAACGTAAATACCGTAATATGATTCGGGAATTTTTCAGCGGAGAAATTATTTTTGCCAGTGACCTTGATCGTTTTTGATATTGCCATGGATGGAATAATGAATAGTGCATTCAAACACGATATCGTTAAGGAAAAGTTGGTCAGTGCCATTATCAATTCACTGTTAAGTTCTGCGCCAAGGTTTTTAACTGGAAAAAAATTACAATCCGAACACCTGGAGCCTTTATCTTTCAAAAAAACCGGGAAGCCAATATGACTGCTATAACACTTTATATGGCGCCAGGCACCTGTGCGCGAGTGCCTGTCATCGCTCTGGAAGAAGCCGGCGTGGAGTTTGAAACACAGCTTATTCGTTTTATGAAAGGCCAGCATAAATCCCCCGATTACAAAAAAATTAATCCGAAGGGCAAGATTCCGGCTCTGGTGATAGAGGGTGAGTCGCTTACTGAAAATGTAGCCATTATTACTTACTTGAATCAGCGTTTCCCCGAAACTGGACTGATGCCACAGGCAGAGGACGCATTGGCATCGGCGCGCCAATTGGCTGACCTGTGTTTTTGTTCCGCGACACTGCATCCCATAGTGACAAGAATCAGAATCCCGCAATTTTTTGCCAGCGAAGACGCGGCAAAAAGCGTTTGGGAGAAAGGCTGTGAGGCCATGCAAGAATATTTCAGTATGATAGATGATCACCTCAGCGAGAAACCCTGGTGGTATGGTGAAAGCTGGAGTGCAATGGATGCTTACTTATTCTGGATATACTGGCGCGTTGAAGGCGCTGATTTTCCAGTGAACGATTACAAAAATTTTTCGGCGCATAGAACCCGCATGGAACAAAGACCAGCTGTACAACGAGCTCTTGCCCGGGAAGCTGAGGCCATGGCTCAGCTGGAAGCAGAAGGACTGGTTTTTACGCCCAAACCGGTTTGATAAGATAAGAAAGCAGAAAAGAATAGTGGTAGATATAAGATAAATATAAGGCATAAATAGAAGAGATAAACTATGAACATAATTGGTCCAGATGCACTGGTTTTCGGTGTGGAAAATGTAAAAGATTGTGAGCAATACCTGATTGATTATGGTTTGGATTCAGTGGGTGATGGTCGCTTTGAGGCCCTGGATGGAACCTCTATTGTTGTTCTGCCTAAAGACGATGCTTCACTGCCACCTGCGCTGCCGACGGGAAATATGCTGCGAAAAACTATTTATGGCGTAGCCGACCAGAATACGCTGGATGCCATTGCTGGGGAACTTGGCACAGACCGGGAGGTAAAGGTGCTTGATGATGGCTCTCTTGTGGCCAATGATGACCTTGGCTTTACTCTTGGCTTCCAGATCACCGTGCGGAAAGCCATCGATTTGCCGGCTGAAACAGTCAATGCGCCTGGTGCAGCACCGCAGCGACCAGTCAATGTTGCAGCGGCAGATCCTGACGCTGCGCCAAAACCCAGAAGCCTGTCTCATGTGGTTTATTTCGTGCCTGATGTGGCTAAAGGAGAGGCTTTTTATACGCAGCGTCTTGGCTTTCGCTGCACCGATCGCTTTACCAATGCGGGACCATTTCTGCGCCCGGCTGGTACCCAGGACCACCATACCCTGTTCATGATTCAGACCCCGCCATTCCTGCAGGGCTGCGAACATTTTACTTTCCATATGGGTGGTCCCAGTGAGGTGATGCAGGCGGGCACGCGTTTTGTGGAGAAGGGTTACGAGTCTTTTTGGGGACCGGGACGCCATATATTTGGCTCCAACTGGTTCTGGTATTTCAACAGTCCCTTTGGTTGTCATGTGGAATACGATGCGGATATGGATATTCATGATGATGAATGGACTGCTCGGGAAGCCCTGTCATCGGAAGATACCTCGCAGATATTTCTGTTCCAGCACAGAGACAAATGGTTCCCCAGTGGTGGTCCACCACCGGCGAAAGAATAACAAAACAATTCAATGTTATTGTTTTGACCAATTCATTTAAAAAGCTCTGTCATATTGATGACCTCAAGGACGGCACTGCTCTGGGTTTTGATCCCCTGGCCAAAGGACAGGATACCTTGTTTGTAGTTCGGCAAGGTCCTGTCCTGCGGTCTTATAAAAATGATTGTCCCCATTGGCCCGGTTCGCCAATGGCCTGGCGCAAGAATGCCTATCTCACGTCAGATGGTGCTCATATTGCCTGCCATGGCCATGGGGCCCGGTTTGATATTGAGTCAGGGCTATGTATTTCCGGACCCTGCGATGGCCAATCCTTGCAGTCTCTGGAATTAAAGGTTGATGAAAGTGGATATTTGTATGTCAGACTCGAACACCTGTCTGGAAAAACTGATATTTAAAACAACATCAATATTGCTGATTCATTACTGCGATTGCCATGCCCAACGATACTTCAAATGACTCGCTACTCTGGTCTCTTGCTGATGAAAAAAAGCAGCACACAGCCATGTGGCGCTTTGCTGAATCCACCGCCCAATACCATCATGCTGCAGCGGATGATTACACGGCGCTTCATGCATGGTCTGTTAATTCACCGGATCAATTCCACGACTCGCTGTGGGATTTTTCAGGCATTGTTGGTGACAGGGGAGAGCAGGCATACATAGCTGATGATGATATGCGCAAGGTGCAGTTTTATCCTGGAGCGCGCCTGAACTATGCCGAGAACCTGTTACAAAACGCCGATGAACGACTGGCCATTATTGCCCACCGGGATGATGGCACACGTCGTACCCTTACCCGCAAGCAGTTGTATGACCAGGTTTCCCGGCTGGTGCAGGCATTGCAGGCAGAAAATATAGGGGTGGGAGATCGCGTCGTAGCGATTGTCACCAATGATATTGAAGCGATTGTTGGCTATCTGGCCACGTCAGCCATTGGTGCCATCTGGTCATCCTGCTCCCCTGACTTTGGCCCTGCGGGAGCCAGTGACCGTTTGTGTCAGATTAATCCCAAAATTCTGCTGGCGGTTCCTGATTATTCCTACAGTGGAAAATTTATTGATGTTATTTCCACTATCAAAGCCGTAGCCGAAGGCTGTCAACTGCAAAAAATTATTTTGCTATCTGAAACGCCTCATGAAACAGCAGATTTCGATGTTGAGTGCATGACTTTAGAGGAGTTTGTCTCTCCTTATCAGCCAAGTCCGATTCCTTTTAAACGGCTTCCCTATGATGCGCCGCTGGCCATTCTTTTTTCTTCCGGCACAACGGGAAAGCCCAAGTGCATTGTGCATTCTGCCATGGGGCTGTTGGTGCAGCATAAAAAAGAATTGCTGCTGCATTGTGATCTGCGTGCGGACGAACGCTTTTTCTATTTCACCACCTGCGGCTGGATGATGTGGAATTGGCAGGTGAGCGGTCTGGCCCTTGAGGCGACACTGGTCACTTATGATGGCAATCCTTTTTATCCAAACAAAAGCAGATTGCTGGATTTGATTGATGAGGAGAAAATTTCAGTGTTTGGTACCTCGGCCAAGTACATTGATGCCTGTAATAATTTTGAGCTTAAGCCGGGGACATCACACAAGCTTGAGTCAATGCGCCTGATACTATCCACTGGTTCACCATTGATCCCGGCAAGTTTCGACTATATCTATGAGCAGTGGAAAGTCGATGTTCAGGTGTCGTCCATATCAGGTGGTACCGATATTTGCGCCTGTTTTCTCGGCGGCAATCCTCTGTTACCAGTACATCGAGGTGAATTGCAGTGCAGCTTGCTGGGGCTGGATATCGACACAGTGGATGATGATGGCCATCCGGTAACAGGCGTGTCAGGAGAACTGGTATGCCGCAATGCCCAACTCACCATGCCGCTGGGTTTCTGGAATGATGAAGATGGGGCGCGTTATCAGGATGCCTACTTTAATCGCTTTCCTGGTATCTGGGCACACGGGGATTTTGTAGAGAAACGCCCCTCCGGCGGATTTGTCATTCACGGGCGCTCGGATACCACCTTGAACCCGGGCGGTGTACGCATAGGCACCGCGGAAATTTATCGGCAGGTGGAAAAGATTGCTGACGTTGAGGAGTGTATCGCC
>JAUHWU010000153.1 GCA_030427065.1 Gammaproteobacteria bacterium
GTTGTTGGCAGGTACGCTGCCATCATCATTTATGCGCAGGGTTTTTCCAATATGGGTATCGAGGCTTTGTGGTGCCTGTCGCTCAATACGATGCGAGACGCCAAAAATAAATGTTCCATCCGGCAGGAATTGTCCGCGTGAAGAGGCGCCGCCGGGATGTGCAGCCCAGGCATCGGCCTCAAATACTTCTTCCATATCTACGATCTGCTGGCCATTCCAGCGTCCACGCGCAACAGCTGTGGTAAACCACAAACCATCAGACCCATCGGGATTATTTCCGCCCTTGATCCAGACGAAATACAACAAGCCATTGTCTTCAAACCGGGGGTGCAGATTAATGTCGAACAGCTGGAGTAATGAAAAATGATCCTTGAAACTCGCTACCGGTTCGGTCTGCAGCTCGCCATTGCGTATTAAGCGCACATTACCGGTCGTTCTTTCGGTTACCAGAATATCACCCAATGGGTTGGCATCAGTTTGTGTGCCGGGGACAAACACCATGCCATAGGGGGTGTCCATGCCCCGGGCAACCACGGAGACCCGGATATTTTCCTGCTCAAAAGTATCAAAATGCCAGGGACCGCTACCTATGGGGGGAGGCGTAAATTGAGCCTGAAGAATTGCGGAATACACTAAAAAACCCAGCATGGAGCATAAGTGAATGCAGTGCTGTATGACTTTCGAATGCTTCAAATCTTGCCCCTCCTTGTTATTCCTGATAATTGAAGGTTGCTGCTACCGGGAAAGTGTGAAATAGCCTGCCTGGCGTGGCGGTACAATTAGTCTGTTTGTTCGTTGTTGGCCTCAGTGATCTGACGCACCAGTGTATCCACAAAAATTTGTTCGAATTCTTCAACGTGAGCTCTGTAGCCTTCAGGGTCATAAAATGGATTCTTCTCGCCGGCCTGCCAGTTCTCCAGTTTTCTATATTTTTCATTGAGACCGTAAAAAACACCGTGAGAACTGACCCAAATTTCTGCAGGTATTTCTTTGGCTTTTTTATAGGTTTGCCGGATATCGCTGGCAATCTCCGGATACTCTTCATTACCAACATAACGCAGAAACTGTCCATTAAGACTGCATTCGATAAAGCCATTATAAGTGCGGCCATTTTCTTCAAGGGAGAGACTCCACGCCAGACACCCTTTGGTATGTCCGGCCTGAACATGAGCGGTGAGCGTGGTACCTCCCAGCGATATCGTGTCCCCTTCATCAACGATAATATCGACAGGCTGCTCCTTGCCGCCAGGGGTATCAAAGCTTTGGTGATAGGGTAGTTCGAGCCGGCCAACAACGACTTCTGCATTGGTCATTTCCTTGACCAGTGCGTCGCCTTCGATATGATCCGGGTGGGCATGTCCACTGATAAGAATTTTGATATCTGAAAAGTCAAAGCCCAGCTGCTCGACAGCTGCTTTAATGACAGGAACTGAGGTTTCGTAATTGCTACTGTGAAGAATATGGCCTTCTGGAGTAGTGATTAGAAACGAGCCTAATTGGGCGGTGCCAACATAATAGAGATTGTCCATTACCTTGTGTGCAGGGAATGGATCATTCCAGCCAGGAGGTTGTGCCATTAGTGTGGAGCAGGCGGTAATGCCAATTAAAGTGCATAATTTGGCAGACTGTTTGCCTGGTAATAATTTCATACGGGCGTTCTCACGAGCAGTCCGGCTTGATAAGCTGATATGTTGCTGACTAGTCGCGGCGACTTCCTCCCAGTTCCAGAGTACGGCCATCAGGGAATTCGATACCTCTGGAATTCATGCGCAGTGAGCCATCTTTAGCCTGAAAGCCGGTGACCCGGATGCGCGTGCCCGGGGGCAGTGAATCCCGGTTCCAACCAAGACGCATGAGTACATTTGGAGATCCACCTTCCACCTGCCAGTTTTCAACCACGCCTTCTTCATTTTCCACGGCAAAGCTCAACCATGAATGTGGGTTAACCCAATGCATTTCGACAACTTCACCTTCCAGTGATACTTCCTTATTGGGATCAAACTCTGCGTAAAAAGAATGGTGGGCCAGGGCCGGAATCGCGGCGATGCCAAGTATGCAGGCAAGAAAAAGTTTCAGTTTCATTTCATCGTCCTCTGTATATTTCTCACAAATATTCCCGGAATGATTCCGGTACTTTTTTAGTCGATTCAGAATAAATTCGATTTATATCAGTGAGTTTATATTACCTTTTAATCATATATTGGCTTATTGACCTGGATCATCCAGCCCTAGTAAGTCCCAATAAAGGAGCTTGTCTGCAAAAGGAACACACTTGTGTTCAAGTGTTTGCGCATTTTCTTCAATCAGTCGATAGAGAGGCATTTCGATAGTCCAGGGCTCTGAGTAAGTCTGGGGGTCCTCCAGTGTTGCTTCGTACCAGATATGGTCTGGACCGAGTTTGCGGAAGCGCTCGGTAACTACCAGCTGATTGCTATAATGATTGCCGGCACGATCAAGCCAGGCCATACCATTCTGGTTCAGGGTAGTAATCACCAGAGTGTCTCCTTCCCAGCGCCCGTTAGATTTTCCCATCCAGGCATCCAGTGGCAAACCGCCGGTCTCATTCATGTGGATCACTCGTTGCGAAGCAGCAAAGGGATACACCATTAGCAGATCATCGTCACTTCCACCCTGAAATATTGAAAAGGGTATATCGTGATAATTGGCACGGGGAATCCCGAGCATGTAGCATTTGGCTTCCGGATCGTTGATGGGCCAGCTGGCACGGTTTTCGTCACGTTGTGCAAGAGCTTCAGGCAGGTACGGGATAGTGCCACCGTCACTTAGTACACTTTTTCCGGCAGGAATGGCGGCTATGGCGCCCATTTCCCAGAAGTCATCAAGCGCCTCCGCCGAGTGGGCTTCGAGGTTCCAGTTTGCGGTATTGATGGCTTTCCATACGCCGTTTAGATTTGGACGGCCATCCAGCAGGGAATCATCCACTGCGGCACTTGAATCTGCACCAGCATTGGATTGTGCCATTGGTTGTTGCTGTGTTTCCTGGCTACAGCCAGTTACCAGCATAGCCCCCAGAAAAGCCCCTAAAGAAGCTAATGCGATGAATCGATTTTGCATCAATCCACTCCTTTTAAAATTATTTGATCTTGAATGGACGGATTGAGAGTAGCACACTCGTCAGGACGGTGGGAACAGTGTAACTTTCAATTTTACTGTCCAGGTTCATTTATTGTCAGCATTACTATGCCATGCAATTCATGGGGAAAATGTTGTACGATATGATCGTTCTATAAGAAATTAGACGTTTTATAAAAAAATAGAAATTTTGTTCAGGGAGCTTAAGATGAAAAGCCGGATTCTGTCATTACGAAGCACCAGTCTCACTATCACTCTTTCCATACTGCTGGGTAATTCAGCGGCGTTTGCTGCCCAGGGAGATGTAGACTATGTGCAACCAATGACCCCGTGGGGTGAGCCGGACTTGCGTGGCACCTGGCCGATTAATCATCTTATTGGTGTGCCGCTGGTAAGGCCGCCTGAATTCGGTGAACAGGCTTTTTTATCTGATGAAGAATTTGCAGAGAAGCAAGCCAGTGTTGCAGCCCGTGATGATCGTTTCCAATCCGGCGCAATTCCGGCAGCGGATGCGGCTGGCAGAGCTATGCGACAAACTTCATTGATTGTTGATCCGCCAGATGGGCAGTATCCGGAACTGACAGAATATGGAAAACAACTGCAGGCCAATATGCGTGGCTCCTATCATCCGACACAAACAGTATTCGATACAATTGAGGATTTCAGTGCCTGGGATCGCTGTATTACTCGTGGTATGCCGGTATCCATGCAGGCGCGTAACTACAATAATGGAATACGCATTTTTCAATCACCCGGTTACGTCGTCATTCAGCTGGAGATGGCACATGAAGCACGCATAATTCCTACCTCGGATATGCCACCCCTTGATTCCAATATCAAGCAATGGCTAGGTGAGTCGCGTGGACACTGGGAAGGCAATACGCTGGTTGTCGAAACCACCAATTTTAATGGCAAAACCGGTAAAACCAGCGCGGGGAATCCAGGTTCTCCCAGGCCTTTGCAGCCCACTACCACCAACCAGCGTATTACCGAGCGTTTTACCCGTGTTGCAGATGACACTATTGAATTTGAAATGGTAATTGAGGACCCGGAAGTACTGGCTACGGGTTCCTATACGGTTGCCTATCCTACTTATCTTGATAACGATTATGAGATTTATGAGTATGCCTGCCACGAAGGTAATACAACTATTCGTTATTATATTGAAACATCACGTTTTGAAAGGCAGCAAGCACAAAACTAGTCGGTGCTGGCTGTTGCCGGTTACATGGAATGATCAGTTACAAAGGAATTATAAGACTCCGTGATCTGATTCATTTCAGCCAGTAGTTCATCTCTTATTTCAGGCTGCTCCATTTCGATTTGCAGTAGCGCAAATGCGTTGACCAGCGCTTCACGAATATCCTTCAGATTACCGCTGATTTCCCTTAGTTTCATGTCATTGGGAACGGTATAGAAATCCAGCTGCGGGACCTCTATTGTTTCGCACATTTGTGTTACTGAGCCATTTGCCAAACGCACAAAAAAACAACGAGTGGTGGTAGTGGAGCGTTCTCTGCCCGGCGTCTGGTATTCGGTCAAAGGGCGATCATAAATCTGCTGGGCGAGTCTCATTTTTAATTCTGCTTCCCCCAGATACAAAGTAGCAAGCGTTAGATTATTGCCTTCAAGTGGCATGGTTTGCAGCAGTTCAATTTCTTTCTCATAGGATGCGATTGCGCTGCCTATAGCATTGGAATACTCGCTCAGTAAGTTTTCATTTTCAGCTTTTAGTTTCCATTTGCCCATCTGTTGCAGGGCCGCAAGTCGTGTTTCATGACCAGCAGCAAAACTTTTGCGTGCGACGTAATACATCAGGTGTGCATACAAGTCTGCATCTTCCCAGTCTGCGTTGGCGAGATTGCTATTATAAAGTTCCTGCAGCATGGGGAGTTGGAGAGGGCTATTGAGTCCGTCACTTATCCTTACGGATTGGAGCGCTTTGTCAAAGGCCTCTGTGGCTGCGTCATGCTGCTCCAGAATTTGCAGGGTAAGCCCCAGATCCATATAGGCCTGGCTTAATTCTGGCCGATAAGCATCATTACCTGCTTCCAGTTCAAGTTGGTTGATAAGTTGTTTGTATTGTTCGCGACTTGTAAGTGCTTGCTGAATTTTCTGCTGCTGCTCTGGAGACAGGGGTGCCGCAGCCTCTGAATCAGTGGGCGTGGAGGTATCTTCAGATTGTTCTGCAATCTCCTGGGTAATTTTGCCATTGTCATTTTCAGGTATATTATCTGCGGCATTAAGAGCAAAAGGAAAAGTGGTCAGCGTTAGCAGGAATAGAACAGGAATCACTGTATTCAAACATACAGTATATTTGTCTTGAACGACTGAACTGATTCTCATGACAGTAGTGTTCACCATGACCATTTGCATAGGCTTTACTGGGCGAGAGTTATAAAATATTTTCTCGAAGCAGAATAATATAGCATATCGCCATGTCGCGAAAAGCCATATTCCGTTGCAGTGAATACTAGTATCCTGACCCACTTCAGGGAGTATTTATTCCGATCGTATATAATTTTAAAAGTTTTGACCGCTACCTGGATATGTTGTCCCTGGAATGGCGGCACTCAACAATAGATGGAGTTTGAATTATGAGAAAAAATATTGCCCTTATCGGGGCCAGTGGGAACATAGGGACTAAAATTACCGAGGAATTATTAAGCAGGGGCTATAACGTAACTGCCATTGCCCGTAATCCTGAAAAAGTAGCTGCCATGGAAGGCGTGACTCCGGTCGCGGGCGATATTTTGCAGCCTGAGCAACTTGCGCAAACTTTAAAAGGACACGATGCAGTAATTTGTGCTGCCAGTTTCATTCCAAATGAATCTGAAAAATTACTGGAAGCAGTTCGTCTCTCCGGGGTTAATCGTTATCTGATGGTTGGTGGTGCAGCATCCTTGATTAATGCCGATGGGGTAAAAGTCTGGGAAACGCTGGAAGGTTTACCGGATGGTGTCATGAATTATATCCAGGAAGGTATGCGTGCCCTGGATCTGCTCAAAAAAATCGATGATTTTGACTGGACTTTTTTATCACCAGCAGTGGTCATCGGGCCAGGTGAGCGCACCGGGAATTTTCGCCTTGGCAAGGACAGCGTGGTAGCCGATGAGAACGGTGAAAGTAAAATTTCCTATGATGATTATGCCATAGCTCTGGTTGATGAACTGGAACAGGGTAATAACATCAAGGCACGTTTTACCGTTGGCTATTAATTGCCTGCCGGCATTAGTTGATTTAGTTACCGATTGAGGCCCAGCACTCCAGTTCGACGCGTGCACCCAGAGCGAGACCGTTAGCTCCCAGAGCTGACCTTGCCGGTTTCGGGCCAGGGAAATAGCTCGAATAAATCACGTTAAAGGTCGGCCATTCAGCGATATCTGCAATCATCACTGTGCACTTAACAATGTCCTCAAGAGTAGCTTCCTTGATCGCCAGTATTGATGTCATGTTCCTGAAGATCTGGTGGGTTTCATTTTCTATTCCACCTTCGACGAGGGTGAACGTGGCAGGGT
>JAUHWU010000154.1 GCA_030427065.1 Gammaproteobacteria bacterium
AAACCCGCAAGACATCACATCCAGGAAGGAGACATTAAATGTTTCTGTAGTTCGACTTGCCACGCTTAATCCTTGTAACCCTTGTTTGCCTTGCTGCTATCCGGTCTTTTAATTTCGATTCTCTTCAATTCAAAGCCTTACTTTCTTATGGCCATTCACTGGAAGGACTCAAAAATGAGCCACCGGTTGAAACCGCGAGCTTCCAGTAAAGTGATGCTGCCATAGGATCCCCCTCCAGGGGCGCCAGAACTATATTGACCGGAACTCCGGGGGGTAATTTCCCCACCGCACTGCGAAATAATTCTTCGCGCTCCCTGCCCGAAACCGTGTTCTGGTTTCCGTCAGGTCTGCGGCTAAAAAGGCCGCCTTCCCTGCTGCCAAGTGTGGGCAGACCATCAGTAATCAGGTAAATATTGTCGGGCAAGGGATTCATGGCGGCTACGGCCTGGAAAACATTTTCCAGGTTAGTCCCTTTCTCAGGAATAATTTCATTGATCCTTGATACAGCATCGGAAAGCTGTGCTTCATCTGCAACCTCCAGCCAGTTGCCGTTAGTGCCTGGTATCAGCGGCTTTACGTCTTCATTAAAAGTGTATATCTGGTATTGGCTGGGCGGCGGCAGTTGGGTTGTAAGCCAGTCTACCACCTTGCGCACACCCACCCATTTATCGGAAGCAATTCGGGTTTCCTCAGACATGTTGCGACGTCGAATAATATTAACAATGGTGTTGTCCAGCATGCTGGCGGAGGTGTCTACCAGAACAAGAATACGGCTACCGCCCAGAATCAGACCGGTGAGATACTGACGGTTACCATCGCCCACGTAAGGTCTGATGAAATTCCCGCTGAAGGAATCCTGTGCTGCTTTTAGCCTTTCGAGCTCCTCCTCAAGTGTCTGGATGTCAGACTTTAATTTTTCAACACTATCCCTTTTTGCCAACGTCGTATTTTCAAGCTGCGCCAGTTCTTCAAGAAAAGTATCTATCTCCTGCTGAATGGAGCGGGCCAGGCCCTGTGCCTCCACCATCTGAAAGTCCACATCAGAAATAGTATTGCGGACCCTGACCAGGTTTTCCTGGCCTTCATTGATTTCTTCAGCAAGCAGGTTGATCTCGGCGGCCAACTCGGGGTTATTGTCAGAATTCTGTTGGCTGGTTGAGTGATCAAGGATGAGAAAAATCAGTACCACTGCGCCAAAGCCACAGGACATGACATCCAGAAACGACAGGCTGATCGGATTGAACTCACGTTTTGAGGCTTTGCTTTGTGCCATTGCCTATTCCACCTGGATGAGCTGCAGCGGCGCAGATGCGCCTGGCAAATTGATTACATCGCCGAGCTTCAGAACTGCAGTTGAATCAGCACTGGAGCCGTTAATTTGTATATTGCCCGTTCCACTGGTGTCCAGCTGAACATGCGCCTCTTTGAGGGAAAATGTGATAGCCCCGCTTTCGCTGGCCTCGATGAAAATGGCGTCATTACTTTCTTCATCGCGTGCGGGCCCGAATTGCACAGAAACGGGCAGACTGAAGGCACGATGATTAATCAGGATGTGAGAAGGTACCGTGTCGGTTTGTTTTTGTCTTGCCGGTGCTTGTTTCCTGTTGCCCTGAGGCAGGCTTGCAGTAAAGCTCAAAGAACCAACTTCTCCCTTGATATGATCAAGGTGAGACAGACAGCTTTCAATCAACATGGCGTCCCTGACCGCAGTAGTGTTTTTCAGATACAAAGAGACGCCCGGCAGGCTGGCATCAGCTTGGGGTAAACGCAATTCATAATTACTACCAGCCATGGCTTCCAGTTCGGCATTAATGCGACCAAAAATATTTCTCACTCGTTGTTCAAAATGCCCACGATTAATTTTTGCCTGATAGACTGAGCCCTTGTTGTTAATTTCCATCAGAATTTCATTATCCTGCAGTGAGCGTGCCAGCCACGATTCAAGCTGGTTATATACATACTGCTCGGTTTCCGCATTGTGATGGGGGTCAAAGCGGCTTTGCTTGATGAATTCATCGGTCACCATGTTCACCCAGCTATCATGGAGTGCAATCAGACCTGTTCCTGGTATCTGTATCACTTTATCCCGGCTTGGTTTGTTGTCCTGTAAAGAGAAGGTGGTCAGTACAGTCTGGTGTAACTGGATATCGAGATAAACAGTCATGGCAGGATCGTCAGCGTCACCGGCCATCAACAACGGCATATCAACCAGACCCACGGCATCGAACTCGCACGATTGGACCAGGCCAAGCAGGATAGAAAGCTGATTACGGTTATAGTTACTGGGAACCGCAAAAATGACTTCGTCTTTCAAGGCATGCTGGCCGGCAATATTATTCAAGTGAGCAAACGCCAGGTCGGCCTGATGACGAAAATGGTTATTGCTATTGACCAGAGGGTCGAGGCTTAGTTGAGACCAGAACTGTGAAAAAGTTTGACGAGGATGGAGCCGTGCGGTCTTTCGAGCCTCTTCACCGAACACCGGCGTTTTGTCAGCAATATTGGCAAAGCCCGGACTTTGCACCAGGATTTCATTCTCATTACGCAGGCAAATATTGCGGTCATTTAATTCAATAATATGAACGCTCACGTCTGTTCATCCCTTTCCGGAACCTGAAGATGTCTGATCAGGTAATCGTCACAGTAATTTTGTGTATCCAGTACCAGACGGTCCTGCATCAACTGAAGCTGGTAAAGCAGAAACATGATGAGAATACTCACTACCAGTGCGATAAAGGTCGAGTTAAAGGCGACACCGAGACTGGCGGTTACACCGGCTATATCACCGCTGGCAGCCTTGTGCGCCTGGCCAAGTGCTTCACCGATTCCGCGTACAGTACCAAGGAAGCCAATCGAAGGAATTGCCCAGGCAATATAACGCACGATTGTCAGTTCGCTTTCCAGACGATCGGCTTCCGAGTTACAGGTATCCTTGATCACAGAAGCGACATCGGGAATGCTTCTGGTCGAGCCAAAGCGTTGCAGAGCAGCCAGTAGTGCGCGAGGTAACAGGTATTGCCTTTCTTCGACAGGCAGCGCCTGAACCGGCCTGGCATAATCACGTACGTCTTCCGGCAATATACTCATTCCTTCGGACAGGTTGAGCAGTGAACGATTGAGTAATTCGTTTTCTTTTCTGTTGCGGTAAATCTTCAGGCCGATTATGGACATGGCCCAGAACATCAGGATGATACAGGTCTCCTGCTCGAAGTCTTTCATTACCACATATAACGAACGCTCCGAAACAAAATCCGGATCTGCAGCCTGCATGATGGCCTGCTGCTCCATTTGTAAATCGGCATTGGGCCGTATTAACGCTACATAAACTGCATGCACTACAATCACTGCAATAATCAGTGCAAAGACCTGGTAGAGAAAATCGGAAATAATGCCCTGCTGTTTCATAAAAATGCCTTGTTCAGTTTTTTAAATTCAAATGTCTACCGGAAATGCGACGGGTAAGTCTTCAGTAATCTGCTCGCTGGGTACAAAATTTTCATCTGTCGTATCTAAAATGATTTCATTTCCAGAGTCAGTAATGGTTTCTTCCAATGGTTTTTCAACTCCTTCTGGCACCACTTCTGCTTGCCCGGTTGACTCAGTACTATTGTTTTCACTTCTGTCATCACTATTGTCAGCCGCATAAATACCGAGGCTGAAAAAAACCAGGAGAGACAACAAGTTCCGGTAATGCTTCATTGCTGACTTACTCAAGATAGCGTGCAACCCTGAAACCGACATCATCACGGGCTTCATTATTGTAGTCGCGAAAGCTGAGTCTTAATTCTGTAATTGTGCCATGGGCCCAGCTTGAGCCCCTGATTACATGATAGGTACCCTCTGCAGGACCTAAGGGATCTGTTTCCAGGGCAGCACCAATTTGACCGCTTGAGCCATAATAATCATGTACCCACTCGGCAACATTGCCCCCCATATCAAAAAAACCATTGCTGTTTGGCGCAAAGCTGCCTACCGGTGCCGTGCCCAGGTAACCGTCATTGTAGTTGGCAATAATTCTTCCCAGGAAAACGCCAGCGGAGATATCGGCGTAATTGCCATGATTGGCGGGTGGGGGCAATTCAGGTCCCCAGGGGAATTTGAGCAGACTGTTCGGATCATTATCGACCCTGGCCGCCCAGGCCCATTCTGCCTCTGTAGGCAGCCTGTAGCCGGTGCTGGCAGGGTTAAAGCCACTAATCACGCCATTTTCTTCAATGTAAAAAGGTTCAAGATCTTCCTGGGCGCTTAACCAGTTACAGAATAAAGCAGCTTGGTCCCAGGTTACTCTGACCACGGGCTGATTATTATTGCTTAATGTTCTGCCTTCAATAACGCCAGAAGAATGTTCCTTGTCGAATCGGGCAAACTGGCTATTAGTGACTTCCATCAGTGAAAGATAAAAAGGGCGTGTCAGATTTACATTGCGCAATACTTCATTGGCCTGACGCCCCGGCTCCCGTCTGGAGGCTCCCATCTGGAAAGTAGTCGGGTAAATTAATTTCATGGATTGCCCGGTAGCATTGGTAATCAAGGGTTTTATTGATTCCAGTCGCTGCTGCTCGAGAGTCTTCAGGTTGATATCCAGTTTTTGTTCGAGGCCGGGCCGGGAAACGAAATTGGTTTCAAAGGGTACATACCCCTCACGTTTGATTTCCAGCAGTTGGGTAGCAGCAAGTAACTCAATAGTCTGGTTGGCATTGCCCTTAAATTCGCCATTCACGAACAGCTCTGCGTCTTGCGGAGTAACACTGATTTCTACTGAGCTGAGAATGGGGTCAAGATTGACCAGCAAAGACACTTCCTGTTCGGGACGGGTTGTGAAGGTACGTCGTGTTTCCTGATAGCCATTGAGGAAAAAGGAAAGCTCATGAGTGGTACCGGGAGGCACAATAATTTCAAGCGGGGTCTGTCCCTGGAACACCCCATCCATGGTGACATTGGCATTACTGGGTGTTGATTGTAAAAGAACCAGACCGTCGGCCTGTTCCAGCTCGATCAGAGGCAGCGTCATCGCCTGTCTTGCAATAACGTCAATGCTTTGGGTCCAGGCTTTGTGTGCAGGCAATTTCACCAGAATTTCATGCTCACCTTCGAGAATTTCTGCCACCAGAGGCGTTTGTCCTCGATCCTGACCATCGACAGAAACGACGGCGCCGGCTGGACTGGTATTAAAAGAGACTTCGGCCCAGGCTGGCAGCAATTCAATATCCAGGCTCTGGCTTGTTTGTCGACCTTCCATGAAAATGGCTGTTTCAAAAGGCTGGTATCGATCAAGGGTGACAGAAATAATATGGTCACCCGCAGCCAGCTCGAAATTGGTGAGAGGGGTTAGCCCTGCTTCCTGGCCATCAATAAAAACCTGTGCACCATTAATGTTGCCACTGTTTAGTGTAAGAAAGCCCGGTAGTGGCTGCATGTTGATGACAAAAGTTTGTGCCTGCTGATCAGTGACAGTGAGATTGGTATCAAGGGGATAATACCCTTGAGCTGTTACAGCAACTGGCAGGTCGCCCTGCAGAACCAGATAGCGTGGACCGATTTTTATTGCCAGTGGACTTTGAACACTGATCAGACTTGTTTCCGGTGTTACGTCCAGGTAAACAGATTTGGCAGACAGTACAAACCACGCAACACCGACAAACAAAAGTAAAAAAGCAGACAGAATAATTTTGGCCGGACTAAGTTTAATGCTGAATTTTTTTGAGGTCTGACCGACGGGAGTAAAATCAATCGGCTGTATGGGTTCTTCCAGATTTCCATTACCGGTTGCGTTACTCGAAGGGTTTTTGATCTTGTCGTCGTCAGACATTTGTCTATCAGCTCTTGAAAATGATCACAGTATTTCTTCAACACACTGCACAGTGATTACGGGTGACTTGCCATCAAAACCAACAACAAATTCTTCCCTGACATCACGAAATCCCTCCCTGATGCCTACCGCGACATAGGTTCCGGGCTCAAGGTTAAGTGTATGGCTGGAAAATTGACCAAGATTACCAACCTGATAAACGGTGACCTCAGTGAGCGCATCAGACTGTAATATTACTTCGACAGGCTCTGTTGCACGCTGCAGGTAATTTCGCAGGGTATTTAACTGGCCATTCAATCTGGGCCAGTTGCCATCAATTTTAGTGGCTTCGTTGTATATGCCAACGGCCTGCTCATAAACGGCGTTTTCTGCAAGACGCAATGGATCGTTGTTGATGGTTTCCAGGTAGTTATCCAGATTGTTGCGACTATTGGCCCTGCTCTTTCCTTCGCGTGCAGTGACCACGTTGGCATCAATTGAGAGCGCTGCATCATATTCAGCCAGAGCCTGTTGCCACTGTTCCTGATTTTCAAATTCCCTTGCGGCGTCCAGGTGTATATTGATCGCACTCAGCGTCATCTGGTCAACAGTCTGTTCCAGTGCTGATCTGGCTTCCGGAGAGTCTGGTTTCAGGCCCAGTGCCTGCTTGAAAGCGGTTTCGGCAGCTTTCGGTGCACTGGAGGCCAGCGCAGTAAAGCCTCGGGACATGGCGGCTGAAAAGTCGCGATCCAGAATATCAGTATTCGCCTGTTCAAGCAGTTTCCTGGCCCCTACATGAACAGGGTCAATCTCCAGAGCCT
>JAUHWU010000020.1 GCA_030427065.1 Gammaproteobacteria bacterium
CTTCAAGTGCATAATATTCACATTGCATGGGAATCAACACGCCATCTGCGGCTACCAGGGCATTAATCGTCAACATGTTCAGCGACGGCGGGCAATCAATAAGAATATAGTCATAGGTAGTGCTGGCTTGCGACAAACTGTCTCGCAGACGATGATCACGACCTTCCTTATCCAGCAGCTCCACTTCAGCTGCCGTGAGATCCCCGTTTGCCGGCAGCAGATCATAGCCGGCATCAGGGGACTTGACGGTAATTTGTAACAGGGGGGTCTTTTCAACCAGCAAATCATAAACACTGGCCTGGAGATCATTTTTCTCGACTCCACTACCCATAGTGGCGTTACCCTGTGGGTCGAGATCCACGAGCAATACTTTTTTATTCATGCGTGCCAGTGAGGCCGCCAGATTAACGCTGGTTGTGGTCTTCCCCACACCACCTTTCTGATTGGCTATCGCAAAAATATGGCTCACTTTTTCAGCTTTCCTGTTTATCGTCCACTGGCAGAGACTATTTCTATGAGATGCCGGGTTCCATCTACCCCGGGCACATTAAGTTCACTGGTTTTCACAAACATGAAGGAAGCCGGCAACTCCGCGATTTCCTCTTCCGGATATTGCCCTTTCATGGCCAGTAACCTGCAACCGGTTTTCATGAGGTGACCGCACTGACTGACAACCTTGCCCAGGGTCGCATAAGCACGGCACAGGACGATATCAATTTGTTCCTGGCATTGAAAGGTTTCCAGTCGATTGTGAAACACTTCAACATTACCCAGTCCCAACTCCATTTTTACCTGGAAAAGGAAACGGGTTTTTTTGCCATTACTGTCCAGCAATAAAAACCTTTTTTGAGGAAAACATATCGCCAACGGGATGCCAGGAAGGCCAGCCCCGGTTCCCACATCCAGAATAATATTGCCCTGAATATGAGGAACAATCGCCAGACTGTCCAGCAGATGGTAGGGCACCATACGCTGAACTTCCTTGATACCGGAAAGATTGTAGGCTTTATTCCACTTGTCCAGCAGCTGTAGATACTGGACCAGTTGTTCTACTTTTGCATTATCCAGTTCCAGATCCAGTATGGACAGTCCTGTCTTAAGTTGTTCTGTAAGTAAGAGTTTTGACTCCATCAGGCAGTTTGGTTCTTCCTATCCATGTTCTGGTCTGGAACGCTGCCGTGGGCGGTCTTTTTATGTTGGTGTTTTTTCAGGTATACCAACAACAGGGAGACTGCAGCGGGTGTCATACCTGGTATTCGTGATGCTTTTCCTATACTCGAGGGTTGTACCTGCTGCAGTTTCTGTTTTAGTTCACTGGAAAGTCCCGGAATACCCTGATAACTGAAATCTTCCGCTATAGAGGTATTTTCATGGCCCTTCATTTTCTCAATTTCTGCATGCTGGCGATTAATATAGCCCTGATACTTGATACGTATTTCAACCTGTTCGGTAACCAAAGCATCAGGGGGATTTGCCAGGATCCCTTCATCAATACAAACTTCGTTGAGTGCGGATAGTGTGACTCTTGGTCGGGACAAAATATCTGCAAGGGTATATTCATGACTGAGAGGTTTTTCCAGAAGTTTGTTTATTTTCTCACTCAGAGAACCGCTGGTTTGTACCCATGTTGAAGATAATCTTGCGGATTCTTCAGCCACCTGAATCTGCTTTTGTGAAAAAGCCTGCCAGCGTTCTTCATCCACCAGCCCTAGATTTCTGCCTGTTTCGGTAAGCCGAAAATCTGCATTATCCTGTCTCAGCATAAGGCGATACTCTGCCCTGGAAGTAAACATTCGATAAGGTTCCTGGGTACCCCGGCTGATGAGATCGTCAACCAATACGCCAATATATGCCTCATCCCTTCCCGGGCACCATAGATCTTTTTCCTGCACAGCCAGTGCAGCGTTGATACCGGCCAGCAAGCCCTGGGCACCAGCTTCTTCATAGCCAGTAGTGCCATTGATCTGACCAGCAAAATACAGGCCCTTTATAAATTTGGTTTCCAGGCCATAGGTGAGATCCCTGGGATCAAAATAATCATATTCTATGGCATATCCCGGACGCACAATTCGCGCATTTTCAAATCCCTTTATGCTGGCAATCAACTGTTCCTGGATTTCATAGGGAAGGCTGGTGGAAATCCCGTTGGGATAGAGTTCGCGGCTATTAAGGCCTTCCGGTTCAACAAAAATCTGGTGACTGGATTTATCAGCAAACCTGACAACCTTGTCTTCAATGGAAGGACAATAGCGAGGACCCACTCCTTCAATTTCTCCACTGTACATGGGCGAAAAGGCCAGCCCTTGCCGGATAATTTCATGGCTTTGCTCATTAGTGGCAGTAATGTAACAGCTGACCTGACGCGGATGCTGCTCACTTTTTCCAAGATAGGACATGACTGGCAAAGGTGAATCACCAGGCTGCTCGATCATTTTGGAATAATCCACGCTATCGGCATCAATGCGAGGGGGCGTTCCTGTTTTCAGTCGACCTACATTGAATGGCAGCTCTCGCAACCTGTCTGCCAGGGCGATTGAGGGTTCATCACCCGCTCTGCCTCCAGCATGATTTTTCAAGCCAATATGAATTTTTCCCCCGAGGAAGGTGCCAGTAGTGAGAATAACCCGGGGGGCATAAAACCTCAGACCCATCCGGGTAACAATGCCTCTGACAGACTCCCCCTCAATAATAAGGTCATCCACCGCCTGCTGAAAAATACCCAGGTTTGCCTGTGATTCCAGCATATGTCGGATGGCAGCCTTGTAGAGTGCGCGATCTGCCTGTGCCCTGGTCGCCCTGACTGCTGGTCCCTTACTGGCATTAAGTGTCCGAAAATGAATCCCGGCCAGATCAGCCGCTATGCCCATGGCACCGCCCAGGGCATCAATCTCCTTAACAAGATGGGTTTTCCCTATTCCACCAATTGCAGGGTTGCAGGACATTTGTCCCAGGGTGTCAATATTATGGGTAACCAGTAATGTTTTAACGCCCATACGTGCTGCAGCAAGCGCCGCTTCAGTGCCTGCATGGCCGCCACCAACGACAATGACGTCGAATGTTTGGGTGCTTTTTTCCGGCTTGCTCATAGGGTTATCGTTACGGGTTAATCATCATTAGCGGGTATCTACCTTGCCAGGGTGTTCATGGCCAGGTAAAAAAGGGGTGCTAAGTATAAGCATTTCATTCCAAAAATGAAGAAAAATAATTTCATCCGGCAGAGCTTAAGTAAATATATATAAATAGATATATATACAGAAGAATATATATTTAATGTTATTACTACTATTAGCAAAGCCTTTCGCTGTTAGTAAAGTAATTTATTCCAGCGCTATCAAAGGTTTGATGACAATCCAATGTTGTGTGCAGCCTGCCATTAAGCTGACTGTAATGCATGTATTAAGGGGTGATAACTTTGGCGGTTATACAAAAAGCCAAAGCCGGATAAAACAATACACAATCTATCCTGCTTCAAAGCTGTTTTTTCCACAACTTAATGGCATAAATAAATTCTGAATCAGATTTGGAAGGGGGAGCTGATAAGTTGGGGGTAACACTGTTGAAAGGGCGTGAATAGCTTCTTAATTTTTTAACAATATTGTTTCTGGCTGGTCAACCTTTGTTGCCAGGAAAACTATTTACCAATACAAAAACTGGAGAAGATTTCCCCCAGTAAATCATCCGAGGTGTATTTACCTGTGATGACTTCCAGAGCCAGGTGCGCTTCCCGCATATCTTCTGCCACTAGTTCGCCAGCCTTACTGCTGGTCATCTGTTCAAGCGCAGATGAGAGAAAACCCCGCGACTTTTCAAGTGCATCAAGATGGCGCCGACGTGATATAAAACCGCCTTCCACCGTTGTGTTGAGTCCTGCAAAGTCTTTTAGTGCTGTCTTTAACAGATCTATTCCCTGGCCGGATTTAGCGGATAGATGAACACAGCTGTAAGCCCTTAACAACTCTTCTTCATGTACGCTGGAGTGTTCAGCCAGATCCGTTTTATTAAAAACCAGAATAAGATTTAGAGAATTACCATTTACATTTTTTATGGCTGTTACAAGTTCGTTGGTGTCAGGATCAAAGGTTTTAGTGGCATCAATAACCAGCAGTACAAGATCTGCCTCTGTTATTTCTTTCCAGGCTCTTTTGATGCCTTCCTGTTCAACAATATCGTTGCTGTTGTGCAAACCCGCAGTATCAATAATATGCAGAGGCATTCCATCAATGGAGATATGTTCTCTCAAGGTGTCTCTGGTTGTACCGGCAATGTCAGTGACAATTGCTCTGGATTGTCCTGCCAGAACATTAAGCAGACTTGATTTGCCGGCATTGGGTTCGCCAGCGATAACCACATGCAGGCCATCTTTCATAATAGTGCCCTGTCTCGCTCTGGCCAGCACCTCATCAAGGCCATTCATTATTTCACCGAGTCTGTTTTCCACATCTCCTTCTGCAAGGAAGTCGACCTCTTCCTCAGGAAAATCCATCGCTGCCTCTATGTATTTTCTCAGCTCCACTATACTGTCAATAAGTGAGTTAATGAGGGCAGAGAATTCTCCCTGAAGTGAACGAACAGCAAAGCGGGCAGCTTCAATTGAATTACTTTCTATCAGGTCAGCAATAGCCTCTGCCTGTGCCAGATCAATTTTGTCATTGAGAAAGGCACGCTCAGAAAACTCACCAGGATTAGCCAGGCGTACCCCTTGTGTAAGAATTTCCTGTAACAGCATATCAATGACAAATGGCCCGCCATGGGCCTGGATTTCGATAACATCTTCTCCGGTGAAAGAGTCAGGCCCCGGAAAATAAAGAGCAATGCCACTATCGATAACCTCACTATCGGCACTGTAAAAAGGCCCATAGTGAGCGTGGCGAGGAATGAGCTTGAGGGACGTCAGGCTTTCAGCAACTTGATATGCCAAAGCGCCGGATACCCTGATGACACTAATTCCCCCGCGACCAGATGGGGTAGCGACTGCACAGATTGTTTCGCTACTGACAGCCATTAGCTATTCCGGGAGTGTTAATCAGGATCCTTTTGGTTTATAGGATTTTTCCACCTGCCTGGTAATAATCCATTGCTGCAAAATGGAAAGTACACTGTTTGCTGTGTAATAAAGCACAAGGCCTGCTGGAAACCAGAGGAAAAAAACCATAAAAATAAGTGGCATGAATTTCATCATTTTGGCCTGGGCTGGATCAGCGGTTTGCATTGGGGTCAGCATTTGTTGCACAAACATCGCTGCACCCATCAGTATAGGCAAAATGAAATAGGGGTCCATTTGTGAGAGGTCGTCATACCACAGAATAAAGGAGGCCTGACGTAATTCAACACTTTCATTGAGTACCCAGTAAATTCCCAGAAAAACCGGCATCTGTAACAACATGGGTAAACAGCCACCAAAAGGATTCACTTTTTCTTTTTTCCATAACTCCATTTGAGCCTGCATGAACTTCTGTTTGTCATCGCCATAGCGATCTTTCAGGTCATTAATTTTTGGAGCAAGGCGTCTCATCTTGGCCATGGATTTAAGGCTTTTTGCGGATAGCGGATAGAGAATGGTTTTAATCACCAGAGTTAGCAGCAAAATGGAAACACCATAGTTCCCAACAAGATCATTGATCTGTGTGAGTAACCAGAAGATTGGTGATGCAATAAAATAAAACAAGCCGTAGTCAATGGTCAGGCCCAGGCTGGGTGAAATTTCATCCAGACGATATTGGTCCTTTGGCCCAGCCCAAAAGCCTGCCTGTATGCTGCCACTTTGCCCTGGTGCGACAGTGATTGGAGGGTTAACGAAGGTGAGCAGGTATTGGCCCTGATTACTGCGCCGCATGGTATAGGTATTATTGGTGCTGGAATCCGGGACCCAGCTGCCCAGAAAGTAATGCTGGGAGAAAGCAATCCAGCCGCCATTCGTTTCAAGGGACTCCACGCCATCATCAATATCCTCGAAATCATATTTTACATAGGGGTCGTCCGGCGTATTTACAGCAGCGCCAAGATAGGTATTAACCCTGAACCCACCACCGGTTTGGCTTGGATCATCTGAATCATCTCTTTTAATCTGGCCGAACATATTCCCCTGCCAGGAACTATTGCTTCTATTATTAATCAGGTATTGCACACTGATCAGGTAATCATCGGCGGAAAAAACAAATCGCTTGGTGATATCTATGCCGCCTTGCGCAGTAAAGGTCAGATCAACAGCTTGTTCACCACTGGTAATCGTGTATTCACTTTGTGCGGATTGATATAAAGGTCTTCCCTGTGGATTCGCATCCGGACCGTCCCGGCCTATCAGTCCGCTTTGTGCAACATAAACCATTCCGGAATCCTGTCTGAGCAAGGGAAATGGATTGTTTGGTGTTTCGATGGATGTCGGGAAGTCAGGTAAGGAAAGTCCGATGATATCGCCACCTTGAAGATCAACAGTAACGATTTGCTTTGGCGTGCTAATGGTAATTAATTGTGCTGCGTTTGGTGTCTCAACAACCTCTATCGCGGAAACCTCTTCAGAAACCGGAAGATCAGGCAAGTCGTTTTCATTGCCCCCTGGTTGCGTGTCGGAGAGTGGTAAACCCGGAAGTTGCTCTGCATTTGAGCCTGCACTGCTTACAGTCTGACTTTGCTCGGTTGAGCCAGTAGGAGAGCTGGCGGGATAATCCTCATTCCAGGCCAGTAACATCAGGTAACTGACAACCGCCAGCCCCACCAGAATCAGATTGCGTTTAATGTCCATGGCGGAAATGGGATTCCTTAGTAGAAGAATTTATAACGGATTTAGGTTCATTCAGGTTTTCATCCTGAAAACCGTCATCGTGATTGTTTTTTAGAATATGGGAAGTTGAGTTTGAATGAGAGCAGGCCACCGCGGGCACAAGGTCGACGCCACCTTCATTTAAAGGGTGGCAGCGGGTAATTCGGCGCAAACTCAGCAACAACCCTTTGCAGGCACCATGAGTTTCTACAGCCTGGATAAAATAACTGGAGCATGATGGATAAAAACGGCAATGGGGTCCAAACAAGGGACTTATAAAGCGTTGGTAAAAATGTGCGAGCGAGGTGAGAATTTTAACCATGAGATATTTTCAGATTGAAGGTTTCTTTTTTTCTATCTCTTTTATTAAATCATGGATGTATGTCAGGCATTCACTGTTTTCAAGCTCTTGCAGCCCTTTTCGGGTCATCACCACAAGATCGATTGGCGCCAAAGAGGTTTTTCTTACCCTGAAAACCTCTCTAACCAGACGTTTGATTCGATTTCTCTGATTTGCCCGGGCAATATTTTTTTTGGCGACAATTACGCCCAATCTTGCCTGTTCAAAGCCTGTCCATCGCCCCAGAATCAGAAAGTATTTATTGGAAACCCGGACATCAGGTTTCTTAAATACTTGTTCGTAAGCTAGAGAATCCAACAGGCGGCAAGTTTTGGGGAATCGTTGATCCACCACAGACATTTCTCCCGTTGGCTGGGGCTGATTAGCCCGGGACAGGGGGTGCCCTGATATCAAGCGGACAGTCTGGCGCGGCCTTTTGCTCGTCGACGGTTCAGCACCTGCTGCCCGCCTTTGGTAGCCATACGGGATCTGAAACCATGGGTTCTTTTGCGTTTGATCACGCTAGGTTGGAAGGTTCTTTTCATTTCAATTCCTGGAAAAGTCGTACAATTTATTTGTTAGCTTGCTGCCAAAACCCCAAGGTTGCAGTGTTGGCAAAGAGCCTTAAAAAAGGGATGCGAATTCTAATGGGTTTCCCGTCATAATGCAATTTCGAGTCTGCATTGTTTAATCCAGTTAGCTGGCGGAAAAAGTGGGCGTTTTTTGTATTCGCGTAGTTGGAAGGATATTTCCAGAATTCTTACCCGAAGAGTTAACATAAAAAGGAGTCGATGAAGAAATTTAAACCCCTGTATGGAAAGAACCGGCCTGTAATTCGACTCTGTGGAATATGGAATAACCTGCAATAAATTGGATGTTTTTTTGTCTTGAAAAGGATCCTCTGGCAACCCACAACTTACCCACAACTTGTGCACAGGCAGGGGTGGCTTCAAGGGGCACAATTTGGCTTTAAATTTTGCCAGCAAATATCAGCATAAATAATATAAGTTATTGATAATAAGTAAAAAAAATAGCGAAGAAATAAATGAAAAAAATGCCTTTTTGTGTGGATAACAACGGTGCCAGTGGGTAGAATTAATCAAAATTTGACAACCTACAATAAAAAAAACCGGAGTCGTGCCAATCGTGATTGTTGCCAGCTGGCAGAAGTGTATTTACTGTCTTAAAAACGAACTTCCTTCTCAACAATTTAATACCTGGATCAGACCATTACGGTTTATAGATGGTGATGATACCCTTTATCTGCTTGCACCCAATAAATTTATTCTAGAGTGGGTGAAGGAGCATTTTCTCGATCGGATCAAGGAAATTGTCCAAAAAGACTTTCAACAAAGCAGGAATGTCGCTCATGCCAGAGATGGAGAGAGGGGTCAGAATGAACAGGTGCATGTCATTCTGGAAATTGCCAGTGCCGAAAAACTCCCTGATAATATTTCCCTGGACCAGGCATTAAGCACGGCTGACCTGAATAACTCTCTGGATAATGATCAGCAAGACGCTGATGACCGGTTTTCTGCCTTTAATACTCATGTAAGCGATGAACAGCAAAGTCGTGAGTCCGGGTATGGAACACCCCGACCATCAGGCATAATCGAGCATATAGGGAATGCAGGGAATGCAGGGTATAGAGACGCTACAGGACTGTTTACTGATCAGCCATACAATGTCACTGATAACCGTTCTTCCCATGCTTTTGCCAGGACGAGAATATCTACCCCGTCCCTGGGCAGCAAAAGCAGGCATCAGCGTTATAAAGGCGAACTCAACAGAAACTATACTTTCAATAATTTTATTGAAGGTAAATCCAATCAGATTGCCCGTGCTGCAGCCGCACAAGTAGCCGACAACCCGGGAGGTGCTTATAACCCCCTGTTTATCTATGGTGGAGTGGGGCTTGGGAAAACGCATTTGATGCATGCCATTGGCAATCATCTGATGGAACAGAACCCGAATGCCAATGTTGTATATCTTCATTCCCAAACCTTTGTTGGCAGCATGGTTTCAGCCCTGCAATTAAATGCTATCAATGAGTTCAAGCGCTATTATCATTCTGTTGATGCCCTGCTGATTGATGATATTCAGTTTTTTGCCAACAAGGAGCGATCACAGGAAGAGTTTTTCCATACCTTTAATGCGATTTTTGAAGGTGGCCGCCAAATCATCATGACATGTGATAAATATCATAGTGAAATCAATGGCCTGGAAGAAAGACTGAAGTCTCGTTTTGGCTGGGGATTGTCAGTAGCTGTAGAGCCACCGGAGCTGGAAACCCGGGCAGCAATCCTGATTAACAAGGCCAATCAGGAGCAGGTTTACCTGGCAAACGAAGAAGCCATGTTTATGGCGCAAAAACTTCGCTCCAATGTACGTGAACTTGAAGGGGCATTGAAAAAGGTAATAGCTCATACCCGTTTCATGGGATCTGAAATTACCATCCCTTTGATCAAAGATGCACTAAAAGACTTGCTGGCGATTCAGAATAAACTCATTAGTGTTGATAATATCCAGCGGACTGTTGCGGAATACTACAAAATAAAGATGGCAGACATGATTTCCAAAAGACGCACGCGTTCTGTTGCCAGACCGCGCCAGGTTGCCATGTGCCTGTCAAAAGAACTGACCAATCACAGCCTGCCGGAAATTGGCATTATGTATGGCGGCAGGGATCATACAACGGTGATGCATGCCTGTCGTACCATCAATGATTTACGTAAGTCATCCTCTGACATTAATGAGGACTATCAAAACCTTTTACGCTCACTATCAAGCTAAAAATTACTAAAAATCAAAGGATTAGTTAAAGCCATGCAATTTGAAATTTCCCGTGAAGCATTGATCAAACCCCTGCAGCTGGTTACCGGAGTGGTGGAGAGAAGGCAGACATTGCCGGTTTTATCCAATGTCCTCCTCTCTCTAGATAATAATCAGCTTTCATTCACGGGAACGGACCTGGAAGTTGAGTTGATGGGCAAGGTCGAAGTTGATTCAGGAAAAAGTGATGGCGATATTACCGTCCCTGCCCGAAAACTGATGGATATCTGTAAATCCCTGCCTGATAGTGCCAGTCTGAAATTTGAACTGGATAATGACAAATTAAAAATTCAGTCAGGTCGTAGTCGCTTTTCTCTTTCCACCCTGCCGGCTACGGATTTCCCCGGTGTTGAGGAATCTTCAGGCACGCTCGAGTTTTCGGCATCAAAAACCCTGCTCAAAGCCATGCTTCACAATACCAGCTTTGCCATGGCACAGCAGGATGTCCGTTATTATCTCAATGGCATGCTAATTGAAGTAAGCCCTGACTATCTGCGTGTTGTCGCTACTGACGGGCATCGATTGGCAATGCAGACAGAAGCCATGAAATCAAATGTCAGTGAAACAACAGGTGTAATTATACCTCGCAAGGGTGTTTTAGAACTTAGCCGGCTGCTTTCTGATGGGGATGATGAGGCTATACATGTTGTGATTGGAGCCAATCATATTCGTGCGACCATGGCCAATTTTACGTTTACCTCGAAGCTTGTAGACGGTAAATTTCCTGACTATAACCGTGTTCTTCCAAAAGGCGGCGATAAGAACGTTATCGCAGGTCGGGAACAATTGCGCGACTCATTAAACCGAACGGCTATCCTGTCAAACGAAAAGTTTAGAGGCATACGTCTTATCTTGTCTAATGATGAGCTAAAGATTCTTGCCAACAACCCTGAGCAGGAAGAGGCGGAAGAAACTGTACCGGTAGAGTACAAGGGTGATTCAGTGGAAATTGGCTTTAATGTGGTATATCTGGTTGATGTGCTCAGTGTGCTTGATACCGAAAATGTACAAATTATAGTTTCAGACCCTAATAGTAGCGCCCTGATACAATCCTCTGATGATAGCAGTGCCACTTATGTGGTGATGCCTATGAGGCTCTAGTGGGCCAATACGCCCCATTGCGACCTCTCAATGCAGGGTGCTAGATGCCCAGCATACAAAAGCTGCAAGTAAATACCTTTCGGAATCTTCACCAGGAAACACTGAATCCTGTTCCTGGGGTAAATCTTATTTGTGGCCAAAATGGTAGCGGAAAATCCAGTATTCTCGAGGCCATCTATTTCCTCGGTCTTGGGCGTTCTTTTCGTAATACCCAGCAAACCCCTTTAATTCAACACGGCTCACGCGCCTGCTCTGTTTTTGGCGAGCTTGCTGATGGTCTTACGATGGGCGTAAGCCGAAGCCTTGATGCGCCCTCACAGATTAGACTGAGGGGTAATAAAGCCCAATCATCAGCTGAGCTGGCCAAACACCTCCCCTTGCAACTGCTTAATGCAGAAGCTTTCAAATTGCTTGAAGGCGGCCCTAAAACCAGAAGGCAGTATATTGACTGGGGGGTGTTCCACGTGAAACATCAGTTTCATAATCACTGGCGAGAATTCAAACGCTGTCTGCAAAACCGCAATATTCTTTTAAAGCGCAAAGCCCCCGCTGCCGAAATTACTCCCTGGACCCATGAGTTTGTGCGTCATGCCACTATTGTGGATGAATTTCGAAGTGACTACCTGTCTCTATTTTTGCCCTTTCTTGAAAACATTATGGGCCAATTAATCCAGCTTGACGGGCTTTCTTTTCGATATAGCCGTGGCTGGAATCAAGATGAGGATATTTCCTGTGTGCTGGAACAGGGCTTGAAGCGTGATTTTGCCTTTGGCCATACTGTTTCCGGGCCACAGCGGGCTGACCTTAAAATCAGGCTTGGATCAGAGAACGCCTGTAACATTCTGTCTCGAGGCCAGCAGAAGCTCCTGGTAAGTGCGATGAAGCTGGCTCAGGGCGCTTTTCTTGTCAGGGAATCCGGTCTGCAGTGCCTTTACCTTATAGATGATCTGCCGGCGGAGCTGGACAAGGAAAATCGTGTTAAGGTATGCAGCTTATTGAGAGACCTTGGTGGCCAGGTATTTCTTACCGGTACGGAGCAGGATGAGTTGCTGGATACCGTTAAAAACAGCAATTTTGATACTAATGATTGTAAGCTGTTCCACGTGAAACATGGTATAATCAGCGCTGATATAGAGCCCTTTGTGCAGGCTATGGAACAGAGTAAATATTGATAAATAGTGCCTTATAAATCAATCGCTTAGATATTTAGAGGATAGCATTACAATGGCAGGAAATGACACCTATGATTCCTCAAGTATCAAGGTCCTTAAGGGTCTTGATGCGGTAAGGAAACGACCAGGCATGTATATTGGGGATACCGATGATGGCACTGGTTTGCATCATATGGTTTTTGAATTGGTGGATAACTCAATAGACGAGGCCCTTGCTGGCCATTGTGACCTGATAAAAGTCACCATCCATAGCGATGAAACGGTTAGTGTGTCTGATAATGGACGTGGTATTCCTACGGAAATACATGAAGAGGGTGTGTCAGCGGCCGAAGTGATCATGACGGTATTGCATGCCGGCGGTAAATTTGACGATAACAGCTACAAAGTCAGTGGCGGCCTTCATGGCGTCGGCGTTTCAGTGGTTAATGCCCTCTCCTCCTATCTTAAGCTAACGATCTATCGTAATGGCGAATCCTTTGAGCAGATTTATCATCACGGCGTTCCGGAAGAACCATTGAAGGTAACAGGTAAAACTGATAAATCAGGTACGCACTGTCATTTCAAGCCATCTGTAGATACCTTCACCAATATCGAATTTGATTACCATATCCTGGCCAAAAAGCTGCGCGAGCTGGCCTATCTTAATGCCGGTATTGCAATTGAGTTAAGCGATGAGCGTACCGATAAAACCGAGACCTTCATGTACGAGGGTGGTTTGAAGGCGTTTGTTGATTATTTGAACCAGAATAAAACGACCATTAATAAAACTTTTCACTTCTCTACTGAACAGGATGGTATAGGGATTGAGGTTGCCTTGCAGTGGAATGATGGTTATCAGGAAAGTATTTACGCCTACACCAATAATATTCCTCAAAGAGATGGCGGCACACACCTTGCCGGATTTCGTGGAGCGCTCACTCGTGTGTTGAAGGGATATATTGACAAAGAACTGGAAAACAAGAAAGGTAAGGAAGTGCCCACTTCCGGTGATGATGCCAGAGAGGGGCTTACTGCGATTATTTCAGTGAAAGTTCCTGACCCAAAATTCTCTTCCCAGACCAAGGATAAACTTGTCTCCTCAGAAGTAAAAACAGCAGTAGAGCAGGAAATGGGACGCCAGTTTTCAGACTATTTAATGGAAAACCCGCTGGAAGCCAAAAGTATTGTTAATAAGATGCTGGATGCTGCCAGAGCCAGGGAAGCCGCTCGAAAAGCCAGAGAAATGACACGCCGAAAAGGCGCTTTGGATGTGGCAGGTCTGCCAGGAAAACTGGCCGATTGCCAGGAAAAAGACCCGGCGCTTTCTGAAATATATATTGTGGAAGGTGACTCGGCCGGGGGCTCTGCAAAACAGGGTCGAAATCGAAAGAATCAGGCGATACTCCCGCTTAAAGGCAAGATCTTGAATGTAGAGAAAGCCCGCTTTGATAAAATGCTGAGTTCGGCTGAAATAGGGACACTTATTAAAGCGCTCGGTTGTGGCATCGGGTCGGAAGAATTTGATCCAGAAAGGCTCAGATATCACAGCATTATCATTATGACTGATGCAGATGTTGACGGTTCTCATATCCGAACTCTGTTACTAACCTTTTTCTTTAGACAAATGCGAGAGTTGGTGGAAAGGGGACATATTTTTATAGCTCAGCCACCGCTATTTAAAATCCGTAAGGGTAAACAGGAACAGTACCTAAAAGACGAGGATGAGCTGGCTTTGTTCCAAACCCAGAATGCTCTGGAAGGGGCGAGTTTGCATGTAAATGCCGATGCGCCTGGCATCAGTAGCAATGCTCTGGAGTCTATAGTCAATGAATACAGAAACGTTCGTTCAATTATAAAAAGATTGTCCCATCAGTACCCCGGTGAAGTGATGGATGAATTGATCAATCAGCCAGCGCTTAACTTTGAAGATATGGGTGATAGGGAAAAAGTAGAAAGCTGGACTAAAGCGATTGAAGCTGCTGTTGCAAAAGTCAGTCATACCAGCGCAACTTATCTGTTTAGTGTTATACATGATGAGGAAGAACAGATTTATGAACCCATCGTTAAGTCGATAATCCATGGAATTTCGCGTAAAACAACGTTGCGACCGGAATTATTTAAATCCCAGGAATACAGGGATATTGTTGGGATGCGCGAAAAACTTTCCGGACTGTTTGAAGAAGGCGCCTATGTTAAACGTGGCGAAAAAAGTCATCCTGTTAAAAGTTTTCGTGAAGCCCTTGACTGGTTAATGAAAGAAGCCATGAAAGGGATATACCTGCAGCGTTATAAAGGACTTGGAGAAATGAACCCCAGTCAGCTCTGGGAAACCACAATGGATCCTGATTTTCGTCGTATGTTAAGAGTCACTATCGATGATGCCATGGGTGCGGATCAGCTATTTTCCACCTTAATGGGCGATCATGTTGAACCAAGACGTGAATTTATTGAGTCTAATGCGCTGAACGTCGCGAACCTTGATGTATAAGATAATTTAATTATTGCGGTCTTTTAAGGTGGGATTGGGTGCTGGAAGAAAAGGAAACAACTATCCAAAAAATGAGCGTAAAGTAGTTTGATAATTTGGATAAACCTAGATGGCTTGACGAATCCAGGTTTCAATTTCACCAATAAGTTCTTTTGGATTTCTTCCGGTTGGATCTATTGCTTCGCCAATAACAACCTGAATAGTTCCAGGATTTTTTAGAATTTTGTGAGCAGGCCAGCAAATACCGGCGTTATGGGCAATTGGTAGAATTTTTCTGCCAGAAGAAATCGCCAATTGAACACCACCGGCAGAAAATTTCTTTTCCACACCTGGTGCAACACGTGTGCCTTCCGGAAAAATCAATACTGAAATTCCGCTATCCAGTTTCTCTTTACCCTGGTCTAAGACCTGTTGCAGCGCCCTTCCCTTTTTACTCCGGTCAATAGCAATAGGATCGAGTAATTTTAATGCCCAGCCGAAAAAAGGAATCATCAGCAATTCTTTTTTCAAGGTGGCGCAAATGGGCCTGAAGGTCCAGTAATAGTAAAGCGTTTCCCAGGCACTTTGATGATTGGATAATAATACAAAGGGTTCAGAGGGAATGTTCTGTTGACCGCTTATCTGGTATTGAATATTACAGGATAGTTTTAACCACCAAAGAATAAAGGCATTCCATAAAAGAAAATAGTTATAACGAGCCTTCATTGGCAGAAAAGCGCCAATAATTATGCAAATCAGGGCATGAGGAATGAGAGCGGCAATATAAAAAAAATAAAAGAATAGAGAGCGGATAATTTGCATAATGAAAAAAGGTGTCAGGTATTTAACCCTGCGTCTGC
Source organism: Gammaproteobacteria bacterium (assembly GCA_030427065.1). Classification (GTDB taxonomy): domain Bacteria; phylum Pseudomonadota; class Gammaproteobacteria; order Pseudomonadales; family Pseudohongiellaceae; genus Eutrophocola. The sequence goes on from JAUHWU010000020.1 coordinate 15,509, forward strand.
AATAACAAACATTGCTGCAGAAAAAAGATCATCAAAAACCGGAATGTCTACAAGCTTCAGCGGATTAATAGTGGATTTTGTTAGTGAGCCTTTACCGGTTAGGACAAGAATGGGTTTGCACTGTTTTGCGATTGCGGCATCAATATCCTTTTCAGTATCTCCAATAAACCAGGCATTCTTTACGGACTGAGAAAATTGACTTTCGATCTGCTCTAAAAGGCCTGTAGCAGGTTTGCGGCATTTACAACCATCATCGGGGCCATGGGGACAGTAAAAGATGGCTTCAATATTACCTCCCTGCTTTTCCACTTGAGCACGCATGGTTTCGTGCATTCTTGCCAGATCAAATTCAGTAAACAGTCCCCTGGCCAGACCGGATTGATTAGTGGCGATACAAACAGTAAATCCGGCTTTAGTGAGATGGCTGATCGCTTCTATACTGCCAGGAAGGGGAATCCACTCATCTTCATTCTTGATGTAATTATCAGAGTCATAGTTAATAACCCCGTCACGATCAAGAATTATAAGTTTGAGGCTCATGCAAATATTACCAATTATGTATTTTGTAAAAAGGAAATATCTGCGATTTGAAGGAACAAATGACGTAATTTTTGCAGCAGGGACTGGCGATTGTTTCTGACCAGTTCATCATCAGTATTCACCATAACCTGATCGAAAAAGGCATCGACATCTTTTTGTAAAGTCGCCATGGAAGATAGTGCTTTTGTATAATCCTGGCTGGATAACAAGGGGGTAACTACTTTTAATAATTCGGTGAGTTTTGCAGCTAGTTGGCGCTCTGCTGTTTCACTGAGAAGATTATCGTCAACCTCCAGGGAGGGTTGTTGATCAAGCTTGGAGAGAATATTGGAGACGCGTTTATTGGCCATGGAAAGAGCAGCGGATTCATTTAACATGGAGAATTCCTTAACTGCTTTAATGCGAAGGTCAAAGTCCAGCGGACTGGTTGGCCTGACAGCATCTACAGCCTGGAATATATTTGCTGAAATGCCTTCATCAGCATACCAGGCCCGTAATCTTTCAAAGATAAAATCCTGAACACAATCGTGTAACCCGTCAGTCACTGTTAAAACGGAATATTGCTCAATGGCTTTACTTATGCAGGTAGACAGATCAAGATCGAGTTTCTTTTCCACAATGATGCGTAATATTCCAAGGGCAGCACGTCTGAGGGCATAAGGATCTTTGGAACCAGTGGGCGGTTGGCCAATGCCAAATAGACCAACAATAGTATCCAGACGTTCAGCCAAAGCCAGTGCCATACCTGTTGCAGTACCTGGTAAATTATCACCAGCAAAGCGCGGCATGTATTGTTCATGCATTGCCATGGCGATATCTTCCGTTTCTCCATCATGGCAAGCATAGTAATAGCCCATAATGCCCTGTAAATCGGCAAATTCACCAACCATGCCTGTTAACAAATCACATTTTGCAATTTCGGCAGCTCTTACGACACTGGCCTGATCTGTACCGATGGCTGTTGCTATATAAGAAGCAAGTTTTGCAACTCGTTGAGTTTTATCAAACAGCGTTCCCAGAGTCTGTTCAAAGATTACCGTTTTCAGTTTGTCCCTTCTTGACGCAAGAGTGAACTTTTTGTCTTGTTCAAAAAAGAAATCCGCATCAGCCAGCCGAGGCCGTATAACTCGTTCGTTACCGTTTATTACGACTTCCGGGTTCAGACTTTGGATATTACTTACGGTAATAAAATTGGGCTTGATGTTGCCGCCATCATCTTCCAGATAAAAGCATTTCTGGTGCTCCTTCATTGATGAGACAAGAGCTTCTTTCGGTACTGACAGAAACCGCTCGTCAAAGCTGCCGGTTAAAGCAACAGGCCATTCAACCAGGGCAGTGACTTCATTAAGTAATTCTTCATCGATAACAACGTGAGCATCCAGGGTTTGTGCCTGGGATTGAATCTGGCTTCGAATCTTTTCTTTTCGGCTATTGAAATCAGGGAGTACAAACCCGGTTTCTGACAGTAATGTTTCGTAATCAGCAGGAGAATCAATGGTCAGGTTTTCAGGATGGTGAAATCTGTGCCCACGAGTAATATTGCCGGCCTCAATGCCAAGAATAGTAGCTGGAACAATTTCATTACCAAGAAGGACAACAGCCCAGTGCACGGGGCGCACGAATTCATTTCTTGAGCTGCCCCAGCGCATGCGTTTGGGAATCGGCAATGCGGCGAGTGCTTCGTTTATGATTTCGGGGAGTAATTTATCGGCAGACTCCCCTGCTTTTGATGTTTTATAATGAAGCTTGCTTACCTTGCCATCATCTTTTTCTGATAATTCGGATACTTCAACACCGCAAGAGCGGGCGAAACCCTGTGCGGCTTTACTGGGATTGCCCTGGTCATCAAATGCAGCTTTTAACGCTGGCCCAAAGCGCTCAATAGTGACGTCATCCTGCATAGTCTGAAGGCTTTTTACCAGCACTGCCAGCCTCCTTGGTGTTGCATAGGCTTTGGCATTATCAAATGCAAGCTTATGTTTTTGCAGTCTTTTCTCAATTTCCTGCTGGAATGATTGGGACAATGAAAGCAGCGCTTTAGGCGGCAGTTCTTCAGTCCCTATTTCTATGAGTAAATCCAGATTATTCATTATTAGCCAGCGTCTCATTGAAATCATTCAGGGCCGTTTGTCTTAATGCTTGCGGCGCGAGCGGAAAACCCAGCCTGGCTCGAGAGTCAAAATAGGCTTGAGCGACATTACGGGCCAATGTGCGTACTCTTAAAATATATCGTTGGCGTTCTGTTACCGAAATTGCTGATCTGGCATCAAGCAAATTGAAATAGTGTGAGGCTTTGAGGACCATTTCATAGGCGGGTAAGACCAGCTTGTTATCGATAAGGTACTGACACTGGGTTTCACTCGCGTCGAACCCCTGGAACATATTGTCCACATTGGCAAACTCAAAGTTATAGCCTGACATTTCCACTTCATTCTGGTGGAAAACATCACCGTAGGTGACTGTACCATTGGGGGTTTCTGCCCAGACAATATCAAAAATACTGTCAACACCTTGTAAATACATGGCGATTCTTTCAATACCGTAAGTGATTTCACCGCTCACAGGAAAACACTCCAGGCCACCCACCTGTTGGAAATAGGTAAACTGGGTTACTTCCATGCCATTGAGCCAGACTTCCCAGCCGAGACCCCAGGCACCCAGTGTGGGGGATTCCCAATTATCTTCTACAAAACGAATATCGTGGATTTTAGTGTCAATTCCCAGATATTTAAGCGATTTTAGATACAAATCCTGAATATTGTCAGGCGAAGGTTTTAATATGACCTGAAACTGGTAATAATGCTGGAGTCGCATCGGATTTTCGCCGTAGCGACTGTCAGTGGGTCTTCTGCAGGGTTGCAGATAGGCACTATTCCAGCTTTCCGGGCCAATGGCCCGCAGAAAAGTAGCCGGATGAAAAGTACCCGCTCCCACTTCTATATCCAGAGGCTGGATTATCACACAGCCATGGTCGGCCCAGAACTGCTGGAGGGCGAGGATGAGTCCCTGAAACGTTGACACATCAATGGGTGCCGAATTATTCAAAAATGGCTCCTGAAGACAGTAAATTCAGATAAAATTGCGCTAGATTTAAAAAGCGCTAATTATGCTAAAAACCAGCCTTGATAGCGAGAATTAACTGTATTGCGGCCGATGGGAATAATAGTAATGAATGCTCTGCCGGGCCCTGACAATTGAAAACAATAATTCTGATTTTATTCTTGCGTTGCCTTTCGCTACTGCCTTTGGCGTTAGCCAGGAAAGTTGGTGCATTTATGGGCAGTGTCAGCTATTCACTGTCATCAAGGATGGCGCAAACTACCCACACCAACCTGGCCATATGTTTTCGCGAGCTTAGTGAAAGTAAGCGCCAGCTCCTTGCCAGAGCCAGTATAATAAATACATTTCAGACTCTAGCAGAGTGTGGTTCTGCGTGGTTATGGCCTGCAGAAAAAGTAATGGCACATATTCTTGAGGTTGAGGGACTTGAATTGTTGCAGCGCTCCCAGGCTGCAGGGAAAGGCACCGTTGTCTTGGCTCCCCACCTGGGAAACTGGGAGGTGTTTGGCTTGTTTTTGAATATCTGCGGATGTGGACAAAGCAGTCAGTTATACCAGGCCCCTGGCGACAAGCGCCTGGATAAACTAATCTATGATGCACGTAGCAGAGCGGGTGCAAAAATGTTGGCAACAGACACTCGTGGCGTTGCAATGTTGCTAAAAGCGCTTAAAAGTGGAGAAATTGCAGGAATCCTGCCAGATCAAGTGCCTCCGGAAACAGGAGGAGATTTTGCGCCATTTTTTGGCAAACAGGTGCTAACCATGTCACTGGTATCAAGGCTACTGGAAAAAACCGGTGCAAGGGCAGTGGTCGGGTTTGCTGTCAGGGCCAGGGATGGAAAGAGGTCCGGCTGGAAAATAGTCTTCAGGGAACCAGACAACAGAATATATGCCAAGCATATACAAACATCCTTGATTGGGCTCAATGCCAGTATCGAAGCAGTTGTGGAAGAGTTTCCTGAACAGTATCAGTGGGAATACAAACGATACAAGCGATTACCTCCAGGCGAAAAACGACCCTATTGATCATGGGTGGGTATAACAATTTGATTAAGTGATTAGTTCATTGAATATAACCATCAACTGCTAAGAGCCTGGATCAGTGGAAATACCCTGTCAGGCTTGGTAATAGTGATTGAATCAATGGCTGACAAACGGAATAATTTGTCCCCTGGTTAACAAGAAAAAATAGTTAATGAAGGGATGTTAGTTAACAGAGAAAAAAATGAGCAGACTATTAGATCTTAAAGCAGTCTCTGATGCCGAAATCAATGAAGCCCCCTACCCCTACTTTACTGTAGAGCGTTCGGTCACAAATGAATTTGTGGAAGAAGTGTTGAATGACTTTCCCAGTATTACAGCAGGCGGAAGTTTTGCCCTGAGTGAAGTGAGTCCTGGAGCGCGATTAAATGAGTTGCTGGAAGAACTTAATGGTAACGAGTTCAGGGATATTATTTCAGAAAAACTACAACTGGATTTGCGTGACAGACCAATGGTGATAACCCTGCGAGGAATATCCAGGGCTAAAGATGGTCGTATTCATACAGACTCAAAGTCAAAAATGGCCACAATTCTGATTTACTTTAATGAGCCGTGGACAGAAGAAACCGGAAAACTTCGCGTACTGAAAAGTGAAAACATGGATGATTATGTGGCAGAGATTACTCCTGATGCAGGCGCCATGATTGCCTTTAAAGTGACAGATAATTGCTGGCACGGTTACCCGGCTTTTGAAGGGACAAGGCAGTCTATTCAGATCAATTTTGTTGAAGACGATAAAGCGGCTAATAAGCATGGCAGGCGTCACGGCTGGACCGCAAAACTAAAAAAATTACTGTCCTGAAAATTCTCAGCAATTATTATGACTGGAGTTGTAGCTGGTTGTACTGTCAGTATACCCTCAGTATTACGAGCCATATAAAGATCCATATAACGACAAAGAGGCAAAGCTATCATTAAGCGTGTACTGGTTATCAAGTTAACCTCAATGGGTGACTTGATGCATGCCCTCCCGGCTTTGACCGATGCTTGCGAGCAATATCCTGGAATCGAATTTGATTGGGTTGTGGATGAAGCATTTGCCGAAGTACCGTCATGGCATCCTGCAGTAAAAAATATCTATACAAGTGCACACCGGCGCTGGAAGAAAAGTTTAATATCATCATGGCAAAATGACGAGCTTTCCGGTTTTAGGAAAAATTTAAATGCTAATGAATATGATGTCGTAATAGATGCACAGAATAATGTTAAAAGTTCATTTATAAGTTTCCTTAGAAAAGGTCATGTGCATGGTATGGACATTCACAGTGTTGCAGAGCAACCAGCCTTTCTAGCCTATAAATACAGACATTCCATTGATAAAAATCAGCACGCTATTTCGCGCCAGCGTGAACTTTTTGCCAAGGCTCTTGGTTATAAACTGCCTGGTACAAAAGTGAACTATGGGATTAAGTCAGATGCCTTTATATTGCCGTCCATTGCCGTTGAATCACCATTCCTGTTCTTTGTGCATAATGCCAGTTGGACGACAAAATTATGGAATGAAAGTTACTGGTTTGAATTAATAGAATTGGCCAAAGAAGAAAATTATAATGTGGTATTGCCTGGTGGAAACAATGAAGAACTTGCAAGAGCTGCATTGATTGCTTCTAAACATGACAATGCCTTTGCCTTGCCCAGAATGACCTTATCCGAACTGGGTGGAATTATCAGTAAGGCAGAAGGAGCTATTTGCTGTGATACCGGTCTGGCCCATTTGACAGCTATTACCGGGACGCCATCAGTGACAATGTATGGGCCAACCAGTGTTGACCTTATTGGTACCTACGGCGCCGGCCAACAGCACCTTGATGCAGAGAATCCGCATTTTACCTGTAGTCCATGTTACAAGAGAAGTTGCATCTATTATGGTAAATCGAGTGCCATGTCTGCCTGTATGAACTCTTTTAAACCAGCACAAGTATGGGAATTGTTGCGAACACAAATGAAAAAAATTACAGACTCAAAACGCAAAAAATTAATTCCGCCAGAAGTGGGGTGAGAGTAATACCAGCAGCGTGAAAACTTCAAGCCTGCCCAGTAGCATACCAAGACACAGTATCCATTTCGCTGCATCTGGCACACTGCCATAATTTTCCGCAACGCCGCCAAGTCCTGGCCCCAGGTTATTTATACTAGCGCCCACAGCTGTGAAGGCAGTAGTAATATCAAGATCTACGGCAAGCAGGGCCAGCAACATAACCATATAGGCCATAACGTAAACAGAGAAAAAACCCCATACTGACTCAATGACACGTTCCGGGACACGCTGGTTGCCTAACTTGATTGGAATGACCGCATTTGGATGAATCAGCTTTTCAATTTCTCTGAAGCCCTGCTTGATGATAAGTAAAACGCGAATAACTTTCATGCCACCACCGGTAGATCCTGCGCAACAACCAATAATTGCCATGTAAAATAATAAAAAGGGCAGGAAGGTTGGCCAGGAGCTGAAATCTGCGGTGCTGAAGCCTGTAGTCGTGGTAATCGAAACCACTTCAAAAATACCTTTGAAAAATGCATCTTCCAAATTATAAGTTCCGGAAAAATAGAGGAAAGGGACCGAAATCAGGGCAACTACCAACAACATGCCAATATAGAATTTGAATTCTGAATCTCCAAAATAGTGTTTGATGCTTTTATGCTCCCAGGCAAAAAAGTGCAAAGCAAAATTTATTCCGGAAACCAGCATAAATACTGTGGCAATCATTTCAATCACAGCGCTGTCAAAATAGGCAATACTGGCGTCATGGGTGGAGAAGCCGCCGATGGCCGTCGTTGCGAAACTGTGTCCAATGGCATCGAATAGTGTCATTCCTGCCATGAAATAGGATGAAGCGCAAACCATGGTAAGGCTGATATAAATAAGCAACAGGGCTTTGGCGGTCTCGGTCACGCGCGGCAGTAGCTTGTTGTCTTTGACCGGTCCCGGACTTTCCGCGCGATATAACTGCATTCCACCTATGCCGAGCATGGGTAGAATCGCGACAGCTATTGCGATAATACCCATCCCGCCAAGCCACTGCAGCTGTTGCCGGTAATACAAAATGGAACGCGGTAGCTGGTCAAGACCTGAAAGTACTGTGGCACCGGTGGTAGTAAGTCCGGATATGGATTCAAAAAAAGAGTCGGTGACCGACATTTGCAAGGATTCAGTAAGTATAAAGGGAAAGCTACCGAACGATCCAAGCACGGTCCAGAACAGGGTGACCACCAGAAAGCAGTCCCTGGTTTTAAGTTCCTTATGGTTATGCATCACCGGTGCCCAGAGTACAAAACCGGAAAGTAAAGTAATAAAGAATGTCGTCAGGAAAGAGTAGATGACGCCGTCATCGTAATACAAGGAAACCAGCAAAGGCGGAATCTGGGTGCAACTGAAGATCATCAGCAACACACCTAATATGCGAAAAATAACCGGCAGATTCATTGTATTTCCGTGTTAAAGCCTGATTTTCGATGTATTCAAAGTGCTTTTCTGCCCATTAAAAAAATGTCAGTCCGACCTGGAATAAACGCTCCAGTTCCGAAATCCGTTTTTTATCTACCAGGAACATGATTACATGGTCATCGGTTTCTATGACAAAATCATCATGGGCAATAAAGACCTTGTTGTCCCTGACGATGGCACCAATCGTTGTGCCCTCGGGCAAATCAATATCCTGAATCTGCTTGCCGACCACTTTGGATGTGTGTTTGTCACCATGGGCGATAGCCTCCATGGCTTCAGCAGCACCGCGTCGCAGAGAGTAAACATTGACTACATCCCCTTTGCGCACATGGGTTAACAGGCTACCTATCGTGGCTTGCTGGGGAGAAATCGCAATATCAATTTCACCGCTCTGGATCAAGTCTACATAAGCCGGGTTGGCAATCAGCGTCATAACGCGGCCTGCACCCATACGCTTGGCTAACAGGGAGGACATGATGTTTGCATCATCGTTATTGGTAAGTGCCAGAAAGATATCGGTATCCTCTATATTTTCACTTACCAGCATTTCCATATCCGAGGCATCGCCATGCAATACAGTGGTGGATTTAAGTTTTTCGGTCAGGTCTTTACAACGTTCATAGTCCATTTCAATGACTTTGACGCGATAGGTTTTTTCCAGTAATTCCGCCAACCGTTCACCGATATTGCCCCCTCCTGCAATCATGATTTTTTTATAGGGCTTGTCTACGCGGCGCAGTTCACTCATTACATCACGAATATTTTCCCTGGCGGCAATGAAGAAAACTTCGTCGCCTTCTTCAATTACCGTATTGCCTTGCGGCATGATAGGACGGTTACGGCGAAAAATAGCCGCCACGCGGGTATCAACATTGGGCATGTGTTCACGCAGGGCTGATATTTCCTGATTTATCAGGAGTCCTCCCTGGGTGGCTTTTACACCAACCAGTTGCACCAGGCCATTTGAAAAATCCAGTACCTGCAGGGCTCCGGGCAGATCTATCAGCTTCTTGATGTATAACGAAACTTCCTGCTCAGGACTGATTACTACATCAATGGGAATAGCTTCCGGGCTGAAAAGTTTGGGGACAGCAACATAGGAATTGGAGCGCAGGCGGCAAATCTTTTTCGGTGTACGAAACAGTGAGTATGCTATCTGACAGGCGACCAGATTGACTTCATCGCTGTCGGTAATCGCGATCAGCATATCGGCGTCACGAGCTCCGGCATTTTCAAGAACATCAGGGTAAGAGACCTGGCCTTCAACGGTTGCAATGTCAAGACGGTCCTTTAATTCTCTGAGTTTAGCGGCATTGGGGTCAACGACAGTGATGTCATTGGCTTCCTTGGCAAGGTTTTCGGCCAGCGCTGCACCGACCTTATTGGCGCCAAGTATTATTATTTTCATGAGTGGAGAAAGCTCCTGCCGAATTCAGATAACTGGATTGAATGATTATAGACAATTAGCGCAGATGGCTGAAATCGTCTTGGAAATAAAGAAGGGGCGCAATTGTTCAATATTTTTCGAGTAAAGCATAGTAAAAACCATCAAGCTGATCCGTTCCGGGCAAAAACTGAATGCCAAAGGAGCAATTAACAGCCTTGTGATTAGTCAGTGAGATTGACCTGGCGTTGGCAGTTTTGGCGATAAACGCTTCTATATTAAGCTCATTTTCGTGTCGTAACACGGAGCAGGTGGAATAAAGCAATTTTCCTCCCTGCTTCAGGCATGGCCACAAGGTATCCAGTAACTGCTGCTGAATCTGAATTAGCCGCTCAATATCGCTCTTTTGGCGCAACACCTTGATATCCGGATGACGGCGGATGACGCCGGTACCAGAGCAGGGCGCATCAAGCAGGATGGCATCAAAAGGCTTTCCATCCCACCAACTGATGGTATCAATCGCATCTGCACATATGACAGAAGCCTTGAGGTTCAGGCGTTCCAGGTTTTCATTGACGCGCTGCAGGCGTTGATTGCTGTTATCCAAAGCGATCATATCAAGTTGGCCTGCCTGATATTCAAGTAAAGCACAGGTTTTACCACCAGGCGCGGCACAGGCATCAAGCACTCTGGAGCCCGCGGCGGGAGCCAGCAAGTGAGCTGACATCTGTGAGGCCTCATCCTGAACACTGACCAGACCATCATAAAATCCAGGTAATTCACTCACATCAATTGGGCTTTCCAGAATTACCGATGAGTGACTGTGGTTACCGGCACTGGCGTTAATGCCAGCCTGCTGCAATTGCTCCAGATAATTCTGCCTGTTTACAGCGCCACTATTGACCCGCAATGTCATTGGGGCCTGAAGATTATTCTGTTCCAATATAAGTTCAAATGAATCAGGCCAGTCTTTTTTCAAGGCGTCCATCAGCCAGCGCGGATGAGAATAGCGGGCTTTATTGTCAGTGAGTATGGCTAGCCCCAGTTGATCCTCTTCGCGTTGCGCCCTGCGCAGAACGGCATTAACCAGTTTGCTTGCCCAGTTTTTCTTTAGTAAGCGAGTGAGGGAGACGGTTTCGTTGATGGCAGCATGAGCGGGGGTGCGCATAAACTTAAGCTGATATAGGCCCAGCAGGATCAGGCAATAAATATCATTGTCTTTTTTACGCAGCGGTTTATCCATCATTGATTGGGCAATGAAATCCAGGCGCTGATACCAGCGACACACACCAAAGGTATATTCGCGGATTAATGGCAGGTTTGCAGCCGGATTTTCCCGAGCCAGCGAAACCAGCAAAGAGGACAAGGATCCCTGCTGAGACGTCAGTGAGTTCAGGGCCTTTGTTGCCAGTAAGCGGTTACTTACCGCGCTCACTTCAGAGGCTCGTTAGTATCATCTGACGCGAGACTTTCTCCGGCTTGAAAAAGGTCGGGGTGTCCGTTGAAGACATCCTTGATAGCGGTGGGTGCTTTGCCCGGAAACTGGACCGTCTGGATTTCCAGAACGCCCTGCCCACAAACAACACGAAAACTGTCCCGGGTTTTTTCTAAAATAGTGCCTGCAATACCTTGATCAGGAGTAATCAAGCTTTTGGCCTGAATAATCCGCAAGCGATCATTTTTATAGTGACACCAGGCCGGCGAACGGGGGTAAAACGCCTGGATCTGGTGCGCTATGGATTGAGCTGAATGTTGCCAATTGATGAACGCCTCATCCTTGTTAAGCTTTTTCGCATAGGTGGCCAGGGAGTTGTCCTGTGGCAGAGCTTTTGCCTGAAATCCCCGAAGCTCTTCCAGCACTGTCGACAGTCCTTGCTGGCCAAGGCGCAGCAGGCGGCTGGTCAGAGTTTCGGCATTGTCCTGCTCAGTAATCGGGGTAGCCAGCTGCATTAATACCGGACCGGTATCCAGACCTTGTTCCATTTGCATAATCGAGACTCCGCTCTGGCTGTCACCCGCTAGAATAGCTCTTTCAATAGGCGCTGCACCGCGCCAACGTGGAAGCAGGGAAGCATGAACGTTTATGCAACCATAGCGTGGCGTGTCTAAAATTTCCTGGTTGAGGATCTGGCCATAAGCTACCACTACCATAACATCGGCGGCCAGGTTGGCAAGCTGTGCTGCTTCCTGATTCAGGCTTTGGGGTTGCAGGATATTGATATTATTGGCTGCCGCGACTTCTTTGACTGGCGTTGGCTGTAAATGCTTGCCGCGCCCGACACGACGGTCTGGCTGGCTGTAAACTGCAACAACATTGAAGCCCTTTTGGACAAGGTCTTGTAGATGACCCGCAGCAAAATCGGGAGTACCGGCGAAAACAATACGCAGGGATTTATCTGTCATGGTGAATAAGCCAGGGAATCAGGCCGGGGTAGGCGATTTTTGCTGCCGATGTTCTTTCTCCAGCTTGGATTTGATGCGTTGACGTTTCAGTGAGGACAGGTAGTCCACAAATAGCTTGCCATCAAGGTGATCAATCTCATGCTGAATACATACCGCCAGAATACCTTCGGCTTCAAGCTCAAAGGGATCGCCATTTCTGTCCAGGGCCTTAATCATTACCTTGCGAGGTCTGGTGACCAGTTCGTAAAAGCCCGGAACAGACAGACAACCTTCTTCATAACCCATGGGCTGTGGATCCAACACAGTGATTTCAGGGTTGATGAAAACCCTCGCATCGCCATGGTCTTCAGAAATATCCATAACCAGCATGCGCTTGTGAACATTGACCTGGGTTGCGGCAAGACCGATACCTTCTGCCTCATACATGGTTTCGATCATGTTATCGAGAATCTCCCGAATTGAATCATCAACGACCTCTACAGGCGCGGCAACTTTGCGCAGCCTTGGGTCGGGAAATTCCAGTATTGTCATCAAGCTCATAGTAGATCAGCAGGGTAGTAGGTTTTGGGCAGCTATTTGTTTGGGTAATGCCTTCATAAATGTTGGGCAATCATTGGCCCGGACGGCTGCAATGATACGCGAATATTACAAATAATTTTATATCTGTGCTCCACTCTTCTACGGATTTATCCTGTTAATGGGGCTGAATGAGCAGAATGAAAGTCCTATGTACGTCACAATTTACCTAAAATAACCTTGCTAACTGTATAAGATCTCAAAACTTATTGTTACTATTGCGGCAATCATTATAGCTTGCCGGCCTGTTTAGTCTGCCTGACGAGGATTACCATGACTAACTCCCTGAAAAAGTTTTTCCCGGTTTTTTTGCTTTTACAAGCCGTGTCTTTTATGGCGTTTTCTGCCGATCAGGTCCAGATACGTGATGATGCCCCTGATCGTTACGAAGTCGTTGTCGGGGACACCCTGTGGGATATCTCGGGAAGATTTCTGGAAGACCCCTGGCTCTGGCCCGAAGTCTGGGAGCTTAACCCTCAGATTGAAAACCCCCATCTTATCTATCCAGGTGATGTGATTGCCCTGGAATACTCAGCGGACGGACCGATGCTGACACTGACCCGGGGTGGCGCTGAAACTACCGGTCTGCGTACCATTCGCCTATCGCCGATGGTCAGGAGAGAGCCAATTAATAGTGCTATCCCCGCCATTCCACTGGATCGAATCAGTGCCTTCCTGAAAGGCACCATTATAGTTTCAGAAACTGAACTGGAAAACTCACCCTATTTGCTGGCAAACCGGTCAGGCACCCTTTTGACAGACAACAACAAAGAGGTGTTTGCGAAAGGGAATTGGGATGACGAAATTAACCAGTACAACATAGTCAGAGGCGGGCAGATATACAGAGATCCGGATACTGGCGCCGTGGTTGGAGTGGAAGGCAAACATATCGGTACTGCTACTATAGTCAATCGGGATGGCAGTAATGCCACTCTGCTGACCGCAAACATAGAAGAAGAAGTAAGAAAGGGTGACCGTTTCATTGCCAGTTCGGGCAGCAGAATAGATTCCAATTATTTTCCGCGTCCACCTTCAGCCACTATTGAAGGAAGTATTATCGATATCAGTTTCGGCCGCACAGTGGGCAATCTTTACGACACTATTGTCATTAACCGGGGCAGCAGAAACAGGTTAAGAGTTGGCAACCTTCTGGCCTTACAGAAACCAGATATCGAGATTGAAGATGATATCGGCAAGGCGAATCTGGGCCAGCAGGTAAAGCAGTCCCTTGGTTTCAGTAATGACAATATTGAAACCTTCAGTGGCGAAAAGTACGCAACAGTACTAATCTACAGAGTATTCGAAGAAGCCAGTCTCGGTATTATTCTTAGCGCAGATCAGGCGGTTCGGCTGAAAGATAAGGTCGTTTCTCCCTGAACGAAAACGTTGGTCATGGATGACCTGTAAACGACTGATATAAGTCCTGATTAAGTTTTATCTATGTCTTAAATCAGACCGGGTTGGAATCAGCGGCTGACCTGAAACACTCAATTGCGATTGGTTACCATGGAAGGCAACCCCATTTATTATCCCAAAAATAATTTCAAGGCCTTGATCCCGTGGTTGAAAATCAGTCACGTCAGGGGTATGCACTCACGCCTTTTTAATAGCTTGCTGGATCAGTATTCATCCCCGGAAAATATTCTTGCCTGTGATTTGCCGACCTTGAGGTCTTTCGGCCTGAAAAGCAGTATAGCCACAGAACTTAGCCAAATCGGCCGGGGTAAGCTGTCAGGTGAAATAAAGGTGGCGCTGGACAGATGTCTTTGTTGGCTGGAGTGTCCGGGCAATTTTCTGATTACCAGTCAGTCGCCTTATTATCCGTCATTGTTAACCTGTATTCCTGATCCGCCACCGATGCTTTATGTGAAAGGCAAGTTCGAGACCTTGAGTTTACCTGTGATAGCGATGGTGGGTAGCAGGAAACCCAGTGCCGGCGGAAGACGCGATGCCAGGCGCTTTGCCAGGGAGCTGGCCGGTAATGGGCTGGGCGTTGTAAGCGGTCTGGCGATGGGTATTGATGTGGAAAGTCACAGGGGCTCCATTGAAGGGGGCATGCCTACTATTGCTGTATTAGGCACCGGTATCGATATTATCTATCCGGCCGTAAATCGGGCCATGTTTGAAGACATATCAGAAAATGGCGTTCTTGTTAGTGAGTTCAATCCCGGCACACCTGCGCGTCCGCAAAACTTCCCTCAACGTAATCGCATAATAAGCGGGATTAGCCAGGGCGTTCTGGTGGTGGAAGCCGGGGTCAGGAGTGGCTCGATGATTACCGCACGATTTGCCCTTGAGCAGGGTCGAGAAGTATTTGCCATTCCCGGCTCGATCCATAATCCGATGGCACGCGGGTGCCACAAACTTATTGCTGAGGGAGCCAAGCTGGTTCAATGCGTTGAAGATATTCTGGATGAAAAACTGGTTCTTGCAGAACAGCACGGCGCACAAAATAGTGACAATCCGGTCAGCAAGGAAAGTCGAGCACGTCACTTACCTGAGTTATTAATAACAGTAAAAAACGCTATTGGTTTTGATGTGGTTTCTGTTGACCAGCTTGTTCTTGAAACAGATCTGAACGTTAATGATGTGACGGTGGCCCTGGTAGAGCTTGAGCTCAGAGGCTTGGTACGAAGAGAGAATAATGGCTATGTATTGATGGACTGTTGATTATGCGTGACCGGGAAAAAGTGCGAGAATGCGCGCTTGAAATTGATGCTCGGTGTTTTAGATATTTTTATTGTCGCTTTACCAGGCCAGTGCAGTGCAGATATTCGGCAATTATAAAGAACTAAAGAAGCGATTTATTCGCAAGTATGATGTCGATCAAAGGCAGAAGTTTTTGATTAATGGACAATTAGGCCCTTAATAAATGATAGTGTCTTGAAAAAAAATAAAGCAGTAAATGGAGTAGTTCGTGGCAACAATCAACAGTGACGAAGTTAAAGATTTTTTACTGACTCTTCAGGACAACATTTGTAAGGGCCTGGAGGATGCCGATGGCAGTGCCAGCTTCAAGGAAGACAAATGGGAGCGCGACAAGGGAGGTATTGGCAGAACTCGGGTTATTACTGGCGAGGTACTGCAAAAAGGTGGCGTAGCATTTTCCCATGTTTATGGTGACGCCATGCCGGCATCAGCAACAGCTAATCGTCCGGAATTGGCAGGCAGTGCTTTCCAGGCAATGGGCGTATCACTGGTTATTCATCCTGATAATCCCTATGTGCCGACATCCCATGCCAATGTCAGGTTTTTTATTGCCGAGCAGGAAGACAAGGAGCCGGTGTGGTGGTTCGGTGGTGGTTATGACCTCACGCCATATTATGGCTTTGAAGAAGATTGTGTGCATTGGCACCAGGTTGCGAAAAAAGCCTGCGACGAGTTTGGTGATGATGTTTATCCACGCCTTAAATCCTGGTGTGATGAATATTTCTTTATGCCCCATCGACAGGAACCGCGAGGTATTGGAGGGCTGTTTTTTGATGACCTCAATGAATGGGGTTTCGAAAAATGTTTCGCGTTTATGCAATCAGTAGGCAACAGTTATCTTGCTGCTTATCTTCCTATCATAGAAAAGCGTAAAGACACCCCTTTTGGCGAACGAGAAAAATGGTTCCAGGAATATCGCCGCGGACGCTATGCAGAATTTAATCTGGTATATGACCGGGGAACTGTTTTTGGCCTGCGTTCCGGAGTCGGCAGGACCGAATCCATCCTGATGTCATTACCACCCCAGGTACGCTGGGAATATGACTGGCATCCTCAGCCCGATACTCAGGAGGCGCGCTTGTACACAGACTTTCTGACAGACAGAGACTGGCTGGCCTGACATCCCGTTGCCCTGTTGGCAAGGGAAAGCCAGCAAGAGGCCGGGTTATAATGTCTATTGAATACTAAAAACATGAGGATGATTATTTGGATCGCTATGTTGTTATCGGCAACCCGGTCAGCCACAGCAAATCGCCCCTGATTCACACCCGGTTTGCCCTGCAAACCGGACAGGCTCTTCAATACGATGCATTGCTGGCAGAGCAGGGAGCATTTCCTCAGTGTGTCACAGATTTTTTTGCAGAAGGCGGTAAAGGCGCCAATGTTACCGTTCCTTTTAAACTGGAGGCATTTGATCTGTCAGAGCATTTGTCAAAAGAAGCGCTGACCGCCGGTGCGGTGAATACTCTTTATCTGAATAGCAGGCAACAGTTGTGTGGTCATAATACCGATGGTATTGGGTTGGTGACTGATCTTGTCGATAATCACCACGGCGTATTGTCTGGCAAACGCCTGCTGGTGCTTGGCGCCGGCGGCGCTACCCGCGGTATTCTCCAGCCTTTGCTTGACCAGCAGCCGACCCAGATATGCATTGCCAACAGAACTGTAGCTAAAGCAGAAGCACTGGCAGAGTATTTTTCCAGGCTATCCAAGGAGGATATGGCGGATAAAGAAAGCAGTACAGCCATGGTCACTATTTCAGGGTGTGGTTTTAGCGAGATTGCCAATAACCGTCCTTTTGACTGGATTATCAATGCAACCTCAGCCAGCCTGCAGGGTGAAATGCCGGTGCTGCCAGGAGGTCTGGTGAACGCTGATACCTGGTGTTATGACTTGATGTATGCTTCCGGACTGACGCCCTTTGGGGCCTGGGCAAGGGCAGCTGGTGCCGGCAAAATAATGGATGGTCTGGGTATGCTGGTAGAACAGGCCGCCGAATCATTTGAACTGTGGCGGGGCATCAGACCCCAAACAAAGGAAGTGATAGCCTTGCTCAGAGAGTCAGCAAGCCAGGCTTAAGAAAAATGAGTTTGAGTGGTTAGTCTGAATAATGGGCCAGTTGTTATTTCAGTACTTCAGATGAATTATGGTGCAGGTCTTTCAGTTTTACATAATGTTTGGCACTGTAAAGCAGGAAATCGATTTCTTCCTGGCGCAAATCACGCACACGTTGGGCCGGTGAGCCAACATAGAGCCCGCCACTGGTCAGTGTCTTGCCAGGGGAAACTACGCTGCCTCCACCCAGAATGATATCTGATTCTATGACAGCCCCATCCATAACAATTGCCCCCATCCCGATCAGCACCCGGTCATGAATTTTACAGCCATGAAGTACGGCCTTGTGGCCTATGGTCACATCATTGCCTATATTCAGCGGGAAGCCATCAGGCCCGAATGATTCGGGAGAGGTACAGTGCAAAACCGAGCCATCCTGAATATTGGTGCGGTCACCAACACGGATAGTGTGCACATCACCACGAATAACGGTGAGCGGCCAAACCGAGGCGTCTACCCCAAGTACCACCTTACCGATAACGACAGCACTGTTGTCAATATAGGCCCGGTCGCCAATTTTGGGGTTGAACTCCATGTAACTTCTTACTGTCATTGGATTTTCCTGAACAATTAAGCATTATTTCCTGCAAATTGATTATTTTCCAATTTTCAACTTTAAACAAGGGAAGCCGGTTGGTAAAAGCAAAAAAATTGCTGGTATAATGCGCGCCCCTTAACCAGGCAGCTGGACTTCAGGTTAAGGGTGTTCATAACCCGGTGTTGCCAGCTTCTTATCCGCCGGGAAAGCATCCATTCAGACAGAACGCGGAAACTTGGAAAGCATGCAAGGCATTGACATGAACGTGATGATCTTTTGGGTGTGCGTTGCCGTAGGTACAGTTGTCTATGGGGCTATTATCTGGTCACTGGTCGCATACAGAAAAACCAAAAAACAGGAAGCCTCTTTTCACAAAAGCACTGCGGCCGAGATTGCCTGGACCGTTATACCGCTGCTGATCATCATTGCCATGACGATTCCAGCGGCAAAATTACTGATTCGACTATATCAGAGTGATAGTGCTGATGCCGAAGGCAGGCGGGTGGAGCAAGGCCAATCTCAGCTGGTTTTGAAAACCTCGGACGACCATTTTTTAATTGAAGAGATACAGCGCAGTTAAGCTAGCTTCAGAGCTGAATTTAATGAGAAATCACATGAAAAGCGGAAAGCCATCCTATTCACTGGTTTTATTTGCCACCTTTTTTGCGGTGGTAGTGGTAATACTTGGTGCCTGGACCCGACTGGAAGACGCAGGATTGGGATGTCCTGACTGGCCGGGATGTTACGGGTTTATAACGGTGCCGGAAACTGCCGAAGAAATTGCCCAGGCAGAAGCAGCCTATCCCGATGCACCGTTTGAGGCCCATAAGGCCTGGCCGGAAGTAATCCACCGCTATTTCGCCGGCACCCTTGGGCTGTTTATTGTGATTATTAATGTGATCGCCTGGAAAAACCGGAAAACGCCGGATCAGCCCTTCAAGCTCCCTCTTTTTCTGTTGTTCATGGTCATTGCCCAGGGTCTTTTTGGTATGTGGACCGTCACATTAAAATTATGGCCGCAAGTGGTAACGACGCATTTGCTGGGTGGCTTCACTACTTTAAGTTTGCTGTGGCTGCTGAGTTTGCGACTGAATAACCGTCCCTGGCAGCAACCCAACATTCCTGTGCGACAGTGGACCAGCCTTAAACCCCTGGCTCTTACCGCATTGATTTTATTGATTTTTCAGATTTTCCTGGGTGGTTGGACCAGTTCAAATTATGCGGCGCTGGCCTGTCCTGATCTGCCAACTTGTCAGGGCCGCTGGTGGCCACCGATGGATTTTGGCAATGGATTTCATGTCACGCAGGAAATAGGTCCGAATTATCTCGGTGGTCAAATGGATGGCGAGGCGCGAGTTGCTATCCACATGATGCATCGTATTGGCGCTATGCTGGTAACCCTGGTTATTGGTTTCCTGGTATTCAAGCTTTTCAAGAATGCCGGCGGCACTGAGATGAAAAGGCTTGCTTCAGTGTTATTGGGACTTTTAGTACTTCAAGTAAGTCTGGGAATAAGCAATATTGTTTTTGCCCTGCCGCTGTGGGTTGCGGTTGCACACAATGCCGGGGGTGCTTTACTATTGCTCACCCTTGTTACCCTCAATTACCGATTAAACAAAGCGTCCACCTTCTAGATCATGAGCCAAGCCACTTTTTTCAAACCTGCCAATAAAGATGCAGGAACCAAAGCTGCCAGCTGGCGGGATTACTACGAAATGTGTAAGCCCCGCGTGGTCATGATGATGATCCTGACGTCATTGATTGGGATGTTTCTTGCCGTTCCGGGCATGGTTGCCATTGATATCCTTATCTGGGGTAATTTAGGCATAGCTCTCGTTGCCAGTGCCGGTGCGGTGGTAAACCATCTCATTGACCATCAGGTCGATACCATCATGCAGCGGACCATCAAGCGTCCCATTCCCCAAGGTAAGGTCAGCCCCGTCCAGGCTTTGCTGTTTGCGATGGGGATTTGTGTGTTGGGAATGCTTATTCTGATTTTCCTGGTTAATCCCCTCAGTGCCTGGCTCACCCTGGCCTCATTCGTCGGGTATGCCATTATTTATACGGGCTTTCTGAAACGGGCGACGCCACAAAATATTGTTATTGGCGGCCTGTCCGGTGCGATGCCGCCACTGCTTGGATGGACTGCTGTAACTGGCTCGATAGATCCCAATGGTTTGCTACTGGTACTGATAATTTTTGCCTGGACGCCTCCGCATTTCTGGCCATTGGCGATTCACCGTAAAAGT
>JAUHWU010000021.1 GCA_030427065.1 Gammaproteobacteria bacterium
TCAAAAGGCCTGTTGAAGTTGAGAAACAGCCGTTATCGGGATGATTTGGCTCCGATTGATGAAAATTGTGACTGTTATACTTGTAAAACCTTTAGTCGGTCTTATCTTCATCACATGGACAAGTGCAAGGAAATGCTTGGTGCCCAGTTAAATACCATTCATAACCTGCATTATTACCAGAAACTGATGCGTGATTTGCGCAGTGCAATAGAACAGGGTACATTGGCCGACTTTGCGAAATCCTTCCAGCAGGATCAGCAGATTCTAGAAGCTCAGAATCAATAAATAAATAATTGAATACAAGGCGTTATGATAAAAATAGGGCTTAAAAACAAGCCTGATCAAAACTCGAAAGGTGCTTGGAAGGTCAGGAATACAATTGCGTGCCGCTGGGCACCTGGTCAGCTAGTTCGACTTACTGTGGACACCTGACAAAGACTTGATAAGCACTAAAAACAAGCACTATAAATTTACAGTATAAAAATAGAACAGCAGATTGCTGTTTTACCAACTAACACCGGGTTTTATAGCCCGGCATTTAACCCGGGGAATTTTATGGATTTCTTTATCAGTTCAGCTTATGCACAGGCGGAGGCGGGTAGCCAGCCCTCAGGCATTTTCAATCTCATCTTTTTTGGTGGCTTTGCGCTGATTTTCTATTTTCTTATCTGGCGTCCACAGTCAAAACGAGCCAAAGAGCAAAGAGAGCTTCTGACCAGTCTCAACAAGGGTGATGAAGTGATGACCAATGGTGGCTTGCTGGGCAAACTTGGCAAAGTAGATGATAACTATGTTGTCGTTGAAATCGCGGAAAATGTGGAAGTGAAAATGCAGAAAGCTTCCGTCGCCGCCGTGTTGCCAAAAGGCACACTGAAGTCTATTTGATCAGATAGCTGGCCGGATTTTTAACACGATTATCAGAACTCTGTTTTCCGAGCTCTGATTTCCGGTCTCTGTTTTCAGGGCTGCAATCGTAATTTTTACATTAACTTACAAACTAACTTTTATACCAACTATGAATAGCGCAGGAACATTCTTATGCTGAATAAATATCCGCTCTGGAAAAACCTGCTCATCATTTTCATCGTGATGCTGGGTGCTATATATGCAGCCCCCAATTTCTATTCGCCGGACCCGGCAATTCAGATATCCCACGATAGCGGTATCGTCGATCAGAGTGCTCTGGACAGTGCGACTTTTGCGCTTGGTGCTGATGGCATAGAGTTTTTTGGTGAAGTGATTGAAGACGGCAATGCCATCATTCGATTACGTGATCCGGATATGCAAAGTCGTGCCCAGCAGTTGGTGAATCTGGCATTGCCGGATGAATATATTGTTGCGCTGAACATGGCGCCCAATACGCCGTCCTGGCTGGAATCACTTGGCGCAGGACCAATGACCTATGGTCTTGATTTGCGTGGTGGTGTGCACTTTTTGATGGAGGTGGACCTTGATGCTGCAGTCAATAAACAGTTGACGGACTCCCTTGCCACCATGCGTACCCTGTTTCGGGAAGAAGGCTTACGCTATCGTCCGCCGCTGGAAGTCGATGACAGCAACAGGATTGTCATACGCTTTACCTCAGCAGAAATTCGCAGTAAAGCCATTGAATTAATGCGTGATGAATTCCCTGACTTCCTTTTCCGTACCGCAGAAACCGGTGGCAATTACCTGCTTTACTACTCCATGAGCGACCTGTCCATGCTGCAATTGCAGGAATATGCCTTGCAGCAAAACCTGACAACCCTGCGTTCAAGAGTGGATGAGCTGGGTGTCAAGGAGCCTAAAGTTCAGCCCATGGGGAACAATCGAATTATTATCGAGCTGCCAGGTATCCAGGATACCACGCGCGCCAAGTCCCTGATCAGCGCTGTCGCGACTTTGCAACTGCACCTGGTTGCCCAACCTGGCGCGGCCACAGGTACTACGCTTGAATATCTGGACCCCGATGGACTGCCGCTAACAATAGAAAGGGATATTGTGCTGTCCGGTGAGAATATTACCAATGCGCAATCTGCCTTTGACCCCCAAACCAGTCTGCCCCAGGTAAATCTTTCTTTTGATGCAGTTGGAGCAAGACAAATCAATGAAGCCAGTCGAGCCAATATAGGCCGTCGCCTTGCCATACTATTGATAGAAACCAAAACCCGTACTGTTACAGAACGTAATGCAGAGGGTGAACTTGAATCCCATTCAGAGCCTTATGTAGAGGAACGGGTAATCAGCGCGCCGGTAATGCAGTCAGCACTGGGCAGGCAGATTCGAATTACCGGACTGGAAGGTAATGAAGCCAATGACCTGGCCTTATTGATCAGGTCCGGAGCCCTGGCAGCTCCGATGTATTTCCTTGAAGAGTATGCCATAGGGCCAAGCCTGGGGCAGGAGAATATCACGCGTGGCCTGCTGTCGGTGCAAATTGGCCTGGGTCTTGTTCTTCTGTTTATGCTGGTCTACTACCGTGTTTGTGGTCTGGCTGCCAATATTGCACTGGGTGTTAACCTGCTTTGCCTGGTGGCACTGATGTCGATCATCGGTGGTACGCTCACCCTTCCCGGAATCGCCGGTATCGTATTGACAGTGGGTATGGCGGTTGACGCCAATGTGCTGATTTTTGCCAGGATACGTGAAGAGCTGACAAGTGGTATGCCGGTTCAGAAGGCTATTGACGCTGGATTCGGCAGGGCTTTTATTACCATCTTTGATGCCAATATTACGACCTTTCTGGTGGCCATTATTCTTTATTCAATCGGCACCGGTCCGGTGAGAGGTTTTGCCGTAACCCTGTCTATCGGCATTATTACGTCCATGTTTACAGCAATTATGGTGACCCGTGCCATGATCAATTTAATTTATGGTGGGCGTAATATAAAAACTATTTCCATAGGCACGACAATTACGCCAGCGCCAGCATCATTACCAGGTACTGAACCAAGTACAGATCCAGCATAATAAATTCTGTTGAGTTAATACAGGCAAGAGTTGAATAGATATGAGTGAAATGAAAGTTATTGATTTCATGAAATGGAGAACACCTACCACGGTATTCTCTGCTGTGCTGATACTGGTGTCGCTTGGCTCCCTGATCGTGAATGGTATGCAATTTGGCATGGATTTCACCGGAGGTACCCAGATCCAGGTCTCTTACTCAGAGCCTCAGGATCTGGAAGAAATTCGCGGCCTTATCAGTGAAATCGGCTTTCAGAATTCCGAAGTGGTTAATTTCAGAACAGACCGCGATGTCCAGATTCGTATCCAGGATACCGCTTCCGCAGATGTTGATCAGAGAGAGGCAGCCCAGGCAACAGATATTGTGCTGGAGGCATTGAGTGCCAATACCACAGCAGAAATCGAGGTTCTTGGAACCGGTTTTATCGGTTCGCAAGTAGGGGAAGAGCTGCGCGAGCAGGGCGGTCTTGGCATGCTGGTAGCGTTAATCATGATCATGATTTATATCTCCATCCGCTTCCAGTTCAAATTCGCGGTAGGGGCTGTTGCGGCTCTGGCCCATGATGTGATTATTACCCTGGGGTTCTTTTCCCTGTTTCATATAGATTTTGATCTTACCGTCATGGCTGCCGTGCTAGCGGTCATTGGTTATTCGCTCAATGACACGATTGTAGTGTCGGATCGTATCAGGGAAAATTTCCGTCTGTTGCGAAAAACAGAGCCGGTGGACCTGATCAATATCTCCATAACCCAGACGTTCAGCAGAACCATTATTACTTCGTTAACAACCTTGCTGGTTTTGCTTGCGCTGTTTATTTTTGGCGGTGAAATGATTCATGGCTTTGCTACAGCGTTGATCGTCGGTGTTTTAATTGGTACCTATTCATCAGTGTATGTCGCAGCGGAAGTCCTTCTTTATATGCACATTACGAAAGAAGATTTGATGCCGCCGGTTAAAGAAGGCGAGGAAGCCGATTTAATGCCCTGAATGAAAAGGGTGCTGTGACGATATAATCAGGATATTGATAACTAGCTATGCTGGAACTGTATGATATTTTTCCTAAAACCATTGCATTAGCCCAGTTGCGAACACTGACGCCATCTCTTATAAGTGAAGCCATTGCGTTGTTGGATGAAACTGAACTGGTGGAGTTGGGCTCAGACGGGGCCTATACAAAAGAACAGCAGCTTCTTGAACACCCTCTGTTTCATGCAGTTAAAGAAGAATTACTTGCTCTTTGTATGGAGTTTAGCCAGGCCTGGGGACATGAAGTCGAGGATATCGGGATATGCAACTCCTGGGGCAACGTTGTCAGCTTGAATCAGTCTATCCGCTATCACCGGCATGACAATAGTTACATCAGCGGGTCTTTTTACCTGACTGAAGGATCCAAGTTCAATCTACTCAATAATTTAACCAGTGACCTGTTCAGCATCGTGCCTAAAATAAGACATGATGCTCCCCATAAACGTTCTTTTGAGGCACTGGATATAGACCCCAAGCCGGGAAAAGTTATCATTTTTCCATCAGGTATGTATCACAGTGTAGTTGCTTCAACGCAGGAGAAAAAACGCTATTCGATAGCGTTTAATGCCATTCCTTTGGGAGAGGTCGGCAAGCCTACCAGCTTGATGGACGTTCAGTTATCGAGAGCCTGAACTCAACCCCGTTTTATGTTTGACTGCCTGCTTTTGAGATCAGTCTTAGCCAATCCTTGAAGCACCGATTATTACTGAATACCAGGCTTTCGCTTTCCATGCAGTCAGGATTTCCCTTTGTATCACTGATAAGTCCCCCGGCTTCCCGAACAATCAGAATCCCTGCCGCGACATCCCATAAATTCATTCCCGACATCCAGCCTGCATCGGTGCGCCCGGCGGCCAGGTAGGCCAGGTCCAGGGCAGCGGAGCCACTCATACGAATTGCCCCCACAAGGCCTTTCATTGCAGTCTGGATCTGCAGCAGGTTTTCATAATGCTTGAGGCCGGCACAACTCATACTCACCGTTGCACCTTCAAAGGACTGTCTTTTAGTAACGCGAATCCGCTGGTCATTGAGACGGGCACCGCTTCCTCTGGTGGCGGTAAATTCTTCATTCTTGATCGGATCCACAATGAGGGCATGCTCAATTTTACCCTGCTTGATGCAGGCCATTGAGATACAAAAATGGGGAAATCCGTTAATAAAATTACGCGTGCCATCTATGGGATCAATTACCCAGATGGTGTCTTTATCCTTGCCTTCTATTGTTCCGCATTCTTCTCCCATAAAGCTGTGATCGGGGTAGGCTTTGCGTAACTGCTCGATAATAATTTCTTCAACTTTGACATCAATATCAGTGACAAAGTCATTATGGCCTTTTTCTGAAATCTGAAGACGATCAGGTCGATCCCATGCCTGAAGGATTAAATCGGATGCTTCGCGTGCGGCCTTGAGACCGATATTAATAGTGGCATTCATGATTGTGAGAGGGCCAGGACCCGGCGGTAGAAATTGGAGCGCATGATAGCAAAAGAAGTGAAATAAGTAGAGGAGCTTTCTGCTATTATATCGCGCCGCTGGGCACAGGATTAAAGTCGCATTAAACAACTAAAGGAAGCAGTGGTGGATTTATCACGCATACGCATAGTCCTTGTACAAACAACCCATCCCGGGAACATAGGTGCAGCCGCCAGGGCCATGAAAAACATGGGCCTGAAAAAGCTGGTTCTGGTAAGACCCAGAGATTTTCCCTCAGGCGTTGCTCTTGGCAGGGCAGCTTCGGCACTGGATATTCTTGATAATGCCGGGGTGGTCGATAGTCTGGATGAGGCTATCGCTGATTGTGGTCTTGTCATTGGTACCAGCGCCCGTTCCCGCAGTATTCCATGGCCCATGGTTGAGCCAGAAGACTGTGCTGAAAAACTGGTTGTTGCCAGTAATCAGAATGATGTGGCCCTGGTGTTTGGTCGCGAAGACCGGGGACTGAGCAATGACGAACTCCAGTTGTGCCATTTCCACGTTCAGATCCCTGCCAACGAAGAGTATCCCTCTCTTAATGTCGCCGCGGCAGTCATGTTGCTTTGCTACGAGATCAGAAAGGCAGTGCTGAGGGCTACAGCTGAGGCGCCGTCAGAGAGTACCGGCTCGGGTAATCTGGCAGATCCGGGTAAAACACAAGGGATCGACGATCCAATCTATGAAATTTGGGATCAACCTCTGGCCACCGTAGCTGATCTTGAGGGTTATCTGAAACATCTGGAAAAAGTGCTGGTCAGGCTGGAGTTTCATGATCCGGAAAACCCTAGACAGTTGATGTCCAGGCTACGTCGACTGTATTCGCGGATTCGCCCTGATACTATGGAAATCAATATCTTACGTGGCGTTTTGGCATCTACTGAATACCAGCTGGACAAGAAAGACAGTCAAAAAAGCTAACCCTCAACTTACCTGACTAAATTACTCTGATATATACTTGACTGATTTGCTAGGTTTTTGCATAATGGCCCTTCTTTAGACCGCTGCGCAAGGTAGAAAAATAGTTCAACTACTGCGCTATAAAAGTCGCTAGATTTCATTATTTTGCTAATGAATGGAAGATGTCTACAACAGACAAGACAGAGCTGAATAGTTTAGCGAATGTAAAGGTTCAAAGGGCAAAACTGGTAAATCAAAGGTAAAACACCATGAGACTCACAACCAAGGGCCGATATGCAGTAACTGCGATGCTGGACCTGAGCATAAATGCCAAGAAGGGACCTGTTACACTAAGTGATATTTCCAAGCGTCAGGATATTTCCCTGTCATACCTGGAACAGTTATTTTCCAAGCTTCGCAAACGTGACCTGGTAAGCAGTGTGCGGGGGCCAGGTGGCGGTTATATGCTGGGCCGGGAAGGTTCTGAAATTGATGTGGCAGAGATTATTGATGCGGTTAGTGAGTCCCTCGACTCTACCAAGTGCCAGGGCAAAGGTGATTGTCGGGGCGGAGAGATCTGTCTTACCCATCATCTTTGGGAAGACCTCAGCAAGCAGATACATAAATTCCTCAGCAACATTAGTCTGGCAGACCTGGTTTCCAAACGGGAAATAGAAGAGATATCTCGCAATCAACACGAGCGTGCAAGCCAGATGCAGGCTTCTGCTCAGGATACCAGTCATGATTCAGAGCAGAGCGAAAGGCAGAACGAAAAAATAGCCACTATCAGCAATCTTGAATTGATAGCTGCCAGCTCTCGATAGGCACTATCACGTGAGCTGATTTTCCATAAAAGTATTCACAAAAAACACATATAAGCAGTATTGGAGAAAGTAATGTTACCGATATATTTTGACTACTCAGCCACCACTCCGGTAGATCCCAGGGTTGTGGAAAAAATGGTCGAGTGTCTGACACTGGAAGGTAATTTTGGCAATCCGGCATCACGCTCTCACCTGTTTGGCTGGAAAGCTGAAGAAGCCGTTGAGGAAGCCAGGCAGAATGTGGCCAATCTGGTCAATTGTGATCCCCGCGAAATTGTCTGGACTTCGGGCGCTACAGAAGCCGACAACCTGGCGCTGAAAGGCGCAGCACATTTTTACAAGTCCAAGGGAAAGCACATTATTACCTCGAAAATAGAACATAAAGCTGTTCTGGACAGCTGTCGACAACTGGAGCGTGAAGGGTTTGAAGTGACTTATCTTGATCCGGATAACAAGGGCATGATTGCGCCTGAAGTGGTTCAGAAGGCAATTCGTGAAGACACCATTGTGGTCTCATTGATGCATGTGAATAATGAAATTGGAGTTATCAACGACATCAAGGCAATCGGTGAAATTTGTCGCGAGAAGAAAGTCCTCTTCCATGTGGATGCTGCACAAAGTACAGGCAAGATTGATATTGACCTGCAAGATATGAAAGTGGATTTAATGTCTTTTTCAGCTCACAAAACTTATGGGCCGAAAGGGATTGGTGCTTTATATGTGCGCCGCAAGCCCCGAATCAGACTGGAAGCCCAGATGCATGGCGGCGGTCATGAGCGCGGTATGCGCTCAGGCACTCTGCCCACACACCAGATAGTAGGGATGGGTGAAGCTTTCCGGATTGCCAAGGAAGAGATGCACGATGAAGTCGTGCGTACCAAAGCCCTGCGTGATCGTTTTCTGAAAGGCCTGGAGGGTATGGAGGAAGTCTATATCAATGGTGATCTTGAGCATCGGGTACCGGCAAACCTCAATGTCAGTTTCAACTTTGTCGAAGGTGAGTCGCTGATTATGGCACTGAAAGACCTTGCGGTCTCTTCCGGGTCTGCCTGTACCTCGGCGAGTCTGGAGCCTTCCTATGTACTGCGCGCCCTTGGCATGAATGATGAGCTGGCCCACAGTTCACTGCGATTCAGTATTGGCCGATTTACCACTGAGGAAGATGTCGATACTGCTGTTGCCAAGGTTAAAGAAGCCGTTGGCAAGCTCAGGGAGCTTTCACCCTTGTGGGATATGTTCAAGGATGGAGTCGATATTTCACAGGTGCAATGGGCTGCACACTAAATTCTGCTAGTTAAATAAACGCTAAATTTTGCAACACCAGAGGTAACAACATGGCATATTCAGATAAAGTTCTTGATCATTATGAAAATCCACGCAATGTCGGGCGCCTGGATGATAAAGACCAGGATGTCGGTACCGGAATGGTTGGTGCGCCTGCCTGTGGTGACGTCATGCGTCTGCAGATCAAGGTGAACAAGGAAGGTGTCATTGAAGATGCGAAATTCAAGACTTATGGTTGTGGTTCTGCCATTGCTTCCAGCTCATTACTCACTGAATGGGTAAAAGGCCGAACTATTGACGATGCGGCCAAGATCAGAAATACAGAAATTGCCCAGGAACTTGGTCTTCCCCCGGTGAAGATTCACTGCTCGGTTCTGGCTGAAGATGCAATTAAGGCAGCCATTTCTGATGTAAAAAAGAAACGTGGTGAAAGCACTGAAACTGCCCAGTAATCAGCTGTTATAAGTAGATAAGTTATTAGTAGTCAAGTATTAAAAGAATAGTTGCAGAGCATTCATAGTCTCGGGAGAGCGCAATAGCAATGGCATTAACCATTACAGAAACAGCCGCTAAACATGTGGCCAGTCAACTGGAAAACAGGGGTAAGGGCCTGGGTATACGTGTTGGTATTACGACAACAGGATGTTCCGGCATGGCTTACGTTCTGGAGTTCGTTGATGAACTTGATCCGGCCGATGAAGTGTTTGAAGACCATGGCGTCAAGATCGTGGTTGATCCTAAAAGCCTGGTTTATATTGATGGCACTGAGATGGATTTTGTTAAAGTCGGTGTCAATGAAGGCTTTGAATTCAGGAATCCCAACGTGAAGGGTGAGTGTGGTTGTGGCGAAAGCTTCAGCGTTTAATTCCTTTGTCTGATTACAGTCCCGTTTAATCGTGTCCCTGCAAAAAGCCAATTATTTTGAACTTTTTTCCCTGCCGGTTTCATTCCAGCTGGAAAATGCCCAGCTTGAAGCTGCTTACAAGAAACTGCAATCGGAATTTCATCCTGATAAAGCAGTGAACGCTGACGACCGAACCAGGCTTCAGGCACTGCAGCAAACCAGCATGGTTAATGATGCCTATGTCACCCTGAAATCACCACTGAAAAGGGCAGCGTATTTACTAAAAATTGCCGGTATTGATGCAGAAGAGCATAACCAGTTACATCTTGATGAGGGATTTCTGCTACAGCAAATGGAAATGCGTGAGACGCTGGAAAGTCTGATTGATGATGAAGATCTGGAAGGGCTGGATGCCATGAAAGACTCGATTAACAAGGAAAAAACATCCATATTGGCACATTTTGAAACGCAATTTACAGCTGGCGAGTTTGTGGGTGCAAAATCCACCTATAACCAATTACAGTTTGTTTATAAATTGCTTGATGAAATTGACAAGGCAGAAGAAAAGCTGCTGGACTATTGATTGATTTAAAAACCCTGACGGAAATTTCTTTTGGCATTACTTAGTATTTCAGAACCTGGACAAGGTAAACCACAGGCCCATGCTGCCGACACCAAGGTGGCCAAAAAAAGGGCAATAGGAATCGACCTTGGTACAACCAATTCACTGGTAGCTATTGCCAGTGAGGGGCATGCGCATACTTTGTGCGATCATGATGGTCACTGTCTGGTGCCTTCTGTCGTGCACTATGCCGCAGATGGCAAAGTCACAGTAGGCTATGAAGCCTGGTTGAAGGGTGCAGAAGATTCGCGCAACACGATATCTTCAGTTAAGCGCCTTATGGGCAGGGGAAAGGAAGATATTCATTATGATCTGCCCTATGAAATTGAATCTGCTGCCACTGGGGGAATGCCGGTTATTAAAACTGCAGCGGGCAATAAAAGTCCGGTTGAAGTCTCCGCAGAAATACTGAAAACCCTCGTTAAAAGGGGAGAAGATGAGCTTGGTGGAGAACTGGAAGGGGCGGTAATCACAGTGCCTGCCTATTTTGATGAATCCCAGAGGCAGGCCACCAAAGATGCCGCACAACTGGCCGGTATCAAAGTATTAAGACTGCTTGGGGAACCTACTGCCGCAGCGATAGCCTACGGTCTTGATCGAAAGCAGGAAGAAACGGTCATGATATACGACCTGGGTGGTGGAACCTTTGATGTCAGTCTAATGCGTCTTGAGCAGGGTGTGTTCAAAGTGCTGGCAACCGGAGGAGACGCGGCACTGGGTGGTGACGATCTGGATCGGGCCATTATTCAATGGATGCTGGATGCAGCAGGCATCAGTGATGAGCTCTCCTATGCCCAACTAAATTCTCTGGCCAGTATTGCCCGTCATGCAAAGCATGCCCTGACTGATTCAGAAACAACTGAAGTCACCTTTCAACACTGGTCAGGCACACTGACTCGAGAGCAATTCAACAGTTTGATTGATGGACTGGTAGAGAAAACCATAAAAGCCTGTCGACGTGTATTGAGAGATGCAAAAGTTGAGGTAGGTGAAATATCTGATGTGGTTATGGTAGGTGGCTCCACGCGAACCCCAAGAATACGGGAGCGGGTATCAGCGTTTTTCGGGGCCGAAGTTCATACCGAAATAGACCCTGACAAAGTAGTTGCCGTCGGCGCTGCCTTGCAGGCTGATGTGCTGGCCGGAAATAAATATGGTGACGATATTCTGTTGCTGGATGTTATTCCCCTGTCACTGGGTATTGAGACCATGGGGGGATTGATGGAGAAAATCATACCTCGAAATACCACGATTCCCGTTGCCAGGGCTCAGCAATTTACCACGTACAAGGACGGTCAGACCGCCATGTCGCTGCATGTCTTGCAAGGAGAGCGGGAACTGGTAAGTGATTGTCGCTCTCTCGCGATGTTTGAGCTCAAAGGCATACCTCCCATGGTGGCGGGTGCTGCCGTCATTGAAGTCACATTCCAGGTTGATGCTGATGGTTTGATGGAAGTCCAGGCGAAAGAATTAAGCACCGGTATTGTCAGTAGCGTTGTGATCAAACCTTCCTATGGCCTTGAAGACAAGGACATTGAAAAAATGATTATGGATTCCTATTCCTCAGCTGCCACTGACAAGGAAGCCCGCGCGCTTCAGGAAAGCAGGGTAGAAGCGCAACGTATTATTGAGGCATTGGAAAGCGCGCTGCTTGTCGACGGAAAATCCCTGCTCAGCCCTGCTGAATATTCCCGCCTGGAAGACGGAATCCTGCAGTTGCAAGAGGTTCTTGAGGGCGGTGACAGTGATGCCATCCACGAGGCTTCTGAAGCCCTTAATGAAGCGACTCTAGAGTTCGCCGGCAGACGCATGGACTCACAAATCAAGACGGCACTTGCCGGTCATTCCATTGAAGAAATAGATTAACGCGAGGAAGAATTCCACTAATGCCAACTATCAAGTTTTTACCACATCCGGATATTTGCCCTGAGGGTAAACAAGTGGAAGCCGAGACAGGCGAAACCATCCTTGATGTAGCCCTGCGCAATCACATTCATCTGGAGCATGCCTGCGAGAAGTCATGTGCCTGCACAACCTGTCATGTGGTGGTCCGCGAGGGTTTTGAGTCACTGGAGGAATCTACTGAAGATGAGGATGATATGCTGGACAAGGCCTGGGGGCTCGAACCTGAGTCACGACTGGGTTGTCAGGCAAAAGTAGAGAGAGATGACCTGGTGATAGAGATTCCCAAATACACCATCAATATGGTCTCTGAAAACCATTAAGGGAGAATACCTATGAAATGGACAGATACGCTGGATATTGCCATTGAATTAATCGAGGCCCATCCGGATACAGACCCCAAGACCATCAATTTTGTTGATCTTCATCGCTGGGTCTGTGAGCTGGACGGTTTTGACGATGAGCCGGGGCGCAGCGGAGAAAAGATCCTTGAGGCTATACAAATGGCCTGGATCGAGGAATTGTAAGAGCTGAGCTCGCTGGTATGGTGACGCGGATACAGCCCTGCTTTGAATCAGATAACGGGCATTTTGCAGGCAGTGACTAAGCTCGCAAACAGTCCTCCTCATTTTTTAACAATAAAACCAGCCTCTCCAGGCAATTTTCACAAGCTGCATCAGCATGGCGTAAAAGCCTGATTTCAAGCAGGTTTCAAATAAAAATAGCCTTATTTACGGTACAAAAACCCCATAAAGGCGCGTACAATACGCCAATTTCTTGACCCCGCTATGGCGTGGTTAAATTCCAACGATTTTTATGTTTTATCTTAAGCGGAGTAATTTGCATGTCAGTTGAACGTACGTTATCGATTATTAAACCTGATGCTGTTGGTAAGAACGTGATTGGTGAAATCGTCAGCCGTTTTGAAAAGGGTGGTCTGCGGGTTGTTGCCATGAAAATGCTGCAGCTGGATGATGATTCTGCTGGTGGCTTTTATGCTGAACACAAGGAAAGGGGGTTCTTTGGTGATCTGATAGAGTTCATGACATCGGGCCCTGTAATCGTGCAGGTACTTGAAGGTGAAAATGCTATTGCCAAGAATCGCGAGCTGATGGGGGCAACCAATCCAGCTGAAGCAGATGCTGGCACAATTCGGGCTGACTTCGCGGTATCTATTGATGCTAATGCAGTTCATGGATCAGATTCACCGGCGTCGGCTGAGCGGGAAATTGCCTATTTCTTCAAGGCTGAGGAAATTTGCCCACGAAAATTCTAATGACCTTGTTCATCTGAAAGGGTACAAAGTATGCCGGGAATGCCGGAGGGTAAGACCAATTTACTTGGTCTGAGCAGGCAGCAAATGGAGGCTTTTCTCCTTACCAAGGGAGAAAAGCCTTTTCGCGCTATACAGTTGCTGAAATGGATTCATCAATTCGGTGTTACCGATTTTGATGAAATGACCAATATCAGCAAGTCCTTGCGCGCCCAATTGAAAGACTGTGCCGAGGTTCGCCCGCCACGGGTGAAGGAACGGCTGGATGCCAGTGATGGCTGCTACAAGTGGATAGTTGAGGTGGAAAGCGGCAGTAGCGTTGAAACCGTTTTTATTCCTGAAGCAGGTCGTGGCACGTTGTGTATTTCATCCCAGGCTGGTTGCAGTCTGGATTGCTCTTTCTGCGCCACGGGCAAACAGGGCTTTAACAGCGACCTGACAACAGCCGAGATTATAGGACAGCTGTGGCTGGCAAATCGTGAGCTCGATACGTTTGGAACCAAAAAGCCACGTCAGGTGACCAACGTGGTTATGATGGGAATGGGAGAACCGTTGCTGAATTTCGATAATGTTATCAATGCCATCAGTCTGATGATGGAAGATAATTGTTACGGTTTGTCAAAACGCCGGGTAACTATCAGCACTTCCGGGGTCGTGCCGGCACTGGACAGATTAAAGGATTATACTGATGCTTCGCTGGCAATTTCCCTGCATGCACCAAATGATGAGTTACGCAGCCAGATAGTCCCGATAAATAAAAAGTACCCAATCAGGGAATTGCTGCGCAGTACCAATGCGTATCTGGACTCACTACCTGATAGTCGTGTTGCTACCATCGAATATATTCTGATCAACGGCGTCAATGATCACCGTCAGCATGCCAGGGAACTGGCAGAATTACTCAGGGCAACACCCTGCAAGATAAACCTGATTCCATTCAATCCGTTTGAGGGATCGGACTATAATCGTTCGAGTAATTCGGCTATTTCGAATTTCAGAAAAATACTTCAGGAAGCAGGCTATACCGTGACCATAAGAACAACGCGCGGGGATGATATAGGGGCTGCCTGTGGTCAGTTAGTAGGTCTGGTTGACGATAATACCCGCAGAAGTGCCCGCTATCGGGCATTACGGGAACAATCTAACCCTGAACAGCGTCTAAAGATTCAGTAAAATTAACCCGTTAGGGTAAAATCAGGGTTTTCGCAGTGCCCGGGATAAAACAGGAATAAAGGGATGAGATTCATCAAGTCAGTAACAATAACAGTATTGTGTTTGTTTCTGCTCAGTGCCTGCGTGACGGAAACAACGAATCCGGTCTTCAATGTCGAAAAATCTGATGAAGAAGCTCTAGAGAACTACTTAAAGCTGAGTATTGGTTATCTTGAACAGGGCAACCTGCCCAATGCCAAACGCCATCTGAAGAATGCCGCTGATATTGATTCCAATAACAGTGAAATGTTTGGTATCTGGGGGTTAATTTTTGCACGGGAAGGGGAACCTGAACTTGCTGAAGAAAACTTCAATCGATCCCTGCGTATTAACCCGGACAATTCACAGATGCGTAATAATTTTGCAGCGTTTTTGTTTGCAGAAGGCCGCGTTGAGGATGCCTATGATCAGTTGGCAAGAGTAGTCAAGGATACCAACTATGACCAACGTCCCCAGGCATTTGAAAATATGGGAATGGCAGCACTACGTCTTGGTCGTATTGAAGAAGGCGAGCAGGCTTTCATGAGAGCCATTCAGCTTAATCCCAATCAGTTGCGCTCGGCACTGGAACTGGCCAGTCTCAACCTGGAAAGAGGCGATGTTCTTCAGGCAAGGGCTTACTGGCGAAATTATCTGACATTAATACAGTTTTACCGGGTGGGACATTCTGCCCGTAGTTTGTTGTTGGGTGCCCGACTTGAAATGGCGCTCAAGAATGAAGCCAGTGCACTGGCCTATGGTGAATTACTCGAGTCCAATTTTCCTGAAAGTCGGGAATATGCATTATTCCAACAGGTTGTTGAATGAGTGAAGAAAATCAGCATCTTGAATCAGTAGCTGACGACGAACTCGTTGAGAGTTTGTCGGATCTGCCATCGCCAGGTCAGACACTGAAAGTTATTCGTGAGGAAAAGGGCTTAAGTCAGGCCAAAGTAGCACAGACTCTGCACATCACTGCACATTATGTGAATGCACTGGAATGTAATGAGTTCGACAAATTACCCGGAAAAACGTTTATTAAAGGGTATTTCAAGGCCTATGCGAAACTGCTCGGGGCGGATGTGGATAACATCACCACTATCTATGACCAGTATATTGCAAAGCTGGAAGAAAGTGAGATAAGTGAAGCCAATGTCATTCGTGCCAGAAAGGCCTATGACCAGAACCTGCGCTGGATGATTTGTGCAGCCCTGATCATCATTGTTGTAATTGCAGTGAGTTGGTGGCTGGCAAACAGCGAGGATAGCGCTACCTCCGTTGTTTCTGACAATACTAATGACCGCCTGCCACAAGTGCAGACACCGGTGAATGCTGGCAGGGTCGATGATTCCATAGCGGCCAGTGAAAATGAAACTGTGAATGTCGCAACCTCATCTGCCAATAGCCGGGCCAGCGATGGGAATGGTCCGGATGGCCTGTCTGATACAGTGAGCATGAATAAATCTGTGACAGCGGAAGTACTTGTTGCCCGCATAAATGATAGTAGTACTCAGGTGCAGACTGCAGCTGTCTCGATGGCTGGCGATAACAACTCAGAGGCAGGATTACTAATACCAGAGGCTCTGGATACAGAGACACAAACAGAAACAGAAACAGTGACCAATACACCGGCAGAACTGCCCTCCGGACTTCCTGAGTTTAATGTCAGTAGAATGGACAATCATCGTGTCGTGAGCCTGGAAAGTGAGGGTAATGACTTGCTCAAGATCCATTTTCTCGGCGATAGCTGGGTTGAAGTGGATAATGCAAATAGCACCCGGCTGTATAACGATATGCTCAGCTCTGGTGATGATCTAACGATTAAAGGCTGGGCACCTTTTAATGTGTTGTTTGGCAATGCCAACGTTGTCGAAGTCATGTTCAATGCCAGGGAGGTGGATCTGTCAGCACGTATTCGATCTGATAATTCTGCCCGTATAATCCTGCAATCGGAAAATTGATAATGCAAAGCAAATCACCAATAGTCAGACGAAAATCACGCCAGATCATGGTGGGTAATGTCCCGGTAGGTGGCGATGCCCCGATTGCGGTTCAAAGTATGACGAATACTGAAACCTGCGACGTAGAAGCCACCCTCAGACAGATTGGCGAGCTGGAAGCTGTGGGTGCAGATATTGTTCGAGTATCGGTACCGACCATGGATGCAGCTGAAGCATTCAAGAAAATACGTTCCAGAACAAAGATTCCCCTGGTTGCCGACATTCACTTTGATTACAGGATTGCCCTGAAAGTAATTGAATACGGCGTTGACTGCTTGCGTATAAATCCAGGCAATATCGGCAGGGATGACAGAGTCAGAGCAGTGATTGAAGCGGCCCGTGATAAAAATGTTCCGTTACGCATCGGCGTTAATGCGGGTTCTTTAGGTAAGGACTTGTTGCGTAAATATGAAGAACCGAATGCTGATGCGATGGTGGAATCTGCACTGCGGCATATTGACATTCTCGACTCCTATGATTTTCAGAATTTCAAGGTCAGCCTCAAAGCATCGGAAGTGTTTATGACTGTTGCCGCCTATCGCAAGCTTGCTTCACAAATTGAACAGCCGCTGCATCTTGGGATTACTGAAGCTGGCGGATTACGCAGTGGTACAGTGAAGTCTTCGGTTGGTCTTGGGCTTTTATTGATGGATGGTATCGGCGATACCATTCGTATCTCTTTGGCAGCCAACCCGGTAGAGGAGATCAAGGTTGGTTTTGATATTCTTAAAAGCCTTGGACTGCGCAGTAAAGGCGTCAATCTCGTCGCTTGCCCAAGTTGTTCCCGGCAAAATTTTGATGTCATTGCCACGGTGAATGAACTGGAGTCCCGACTTGAAGATATTACAACACCGATTGATGTATCGGTAGTGGGCTGTATTGTGAATGGCCCGGGTGAGGCAAAAGTGGCAGATATCGGTCTGACTGGAGCTACACCGGTAAACATGTCCTATATTAACGGCAAGACAAGCCATAAAATCAGTAATGAAAATCTGGTAGACGAACTGGAAGCCATGATCAGGCAGAAAGTAAGGGAAAAAGAGCAACAAGCGCAAGCCCAGGCACTCACAATCACGCGTTCAACGGACAAACAGGGTGAGTCTGTTGATATACGTAAATAATAACCCGGGCATGAACAAGTAATACTACTGATAGCACTATTCAGGAAAATTCCAATTAATATTAAACAGTTAAATCCGGGACACGGATTCACAGGGTTGAGTTTTGGCTAAAATACAAGCTATTCGCGGAATGAATGATGTATTGCCGACGCAGACTCCCGCCTGGCAGTACCTTGAACGGGTCATGAGAGATTTGCTGGCTGCCTATGCCTATCAGGAAATACGTTTTCCCATTGTGGAACAGACGCAGCTTTTCAAACGCTCCATCGGTGAAGTGACCGATATCGTTGAAAAAGAGATGTATACATTCGAAGACCGTAATGGCGAGAGCCTGAGTCTGAGACCGGAAGGAACAGCGTGCTGTGTTCGCGCGGCAGAACAGCATGGGCTGCTTTATAACCAGACGCAGAAACTCTGGTATATGGGGCCCATGTATCGTCATGAGCGCCCACAAAAAGGACGCTACCGGCAGTTTTACCAGATGGGTGTTGAAGCATTTGGTATGAGCGGCATAGATATTGAAGCGGAACTGTTAATGCTGTCCCGTGACCTCTGGCAGCAACTGGGT
The DNA here is from genome assembly GCA_030427065.1 of Gammaproteobacteria bacterium. GTDB lineage: Bacteria > Pseudomonadota > Gammaproteobacteria > Pseudomonadales > Pseudohongiellaceae > Eutrophocola. The sequence goes on from JAUHWU010000021.1 coordinate 17,973, forward strand.
ATTGATGATGTACTGACCCTGGAAATCAATAACCTGGGTAATTCTGAAGACCGCAAGCGCTATGGGGAAACACTGAAGGAATACTTACTGCAGCACCGCGATGTGCTGGATGAAGATAGCCAGCGCAGACTGGAAAAGAACGTACTGCGTATTCTGGACAGCAAGAACCCGCAAACGCGGGAGATTCTCAAGCAAGCCCCACAACTGCCAGACCACATTTGTGCTGACTCTGCTGCCGGTTTTCAGCAATTGCTGGAAATTCTTGCGCAGGCGGGGATTGCCTACCAGGTCAATACCTCCCTGGTGCGTGGACTGGATTATTACAATGGGGTGGTCTTTGAATGGACTACTGATAAACTGGGTGCCCAGTCTGCGGTATGTTCCGGTGGTCGTTATGATGGTCTTTCCAGACAACTGGGTGGTTCCGATACTCCGGGGGTGGGTTTTGCCCTTGGTATGGAAAGAATGGTTCTGTTGCTGGAAGAACTGGAGAAACTGCCTGCGGGAATTTCCAGAACCGTGGATCTCTACATTTGTGTAATCGGAGACGGAGTGCAGCAACAGGCACTTATACTGGCTGCCGAAATACGCAGGAGGCTCCCGACACTCAGGGTTTTGACCCATTGCGGTGGTGGTAAATATAATAGCCAGTTGAAAAAAGCATACGCCAGTAGTGCGCAGTGTGCCTTGATACTAGAGGGTGAGGAGGCACAGCGGGAAGTAAAACTCCGGGTCCTGGATGACAACGGTGATACGAGCACAGTGGCGGCACAATCAGTATTTGATTCATTGTCCAGACTGTTTGATATAGAGCTGTTTGATTGACATTGGTTAGATTGACATTGGTTAGATTGACATTGGTTTTATTGTAAGTGATTAAAATATAAGTACTTTATTGAGTGTCAGTTAACAGGGGCCATTCAATTTGAGCCACTTGATTGATAGTAAAGATTATTAACATAATGATATTTATTTAGGGAGTTACTCTTTTGGCAAGTTACGCTAATGACGACGAACAAGTTGAAGCCTTAAAACGCTGGTGGCAGGAAAATGGTACGTCACTATTGACCGGGATTGTTATTGTTCTGGTTGTTTTGTTTGGCTCCAGACAATGGCAGGGTGCCCGATTGGCAAATGCCGAAGCGGCATCTGACCTGTATGAAGATGTAGTGCAGTTAGCCGTTCTCGATCAGGCCAATGCCTTGCCTGCCGATTCCATGGCGCAACTGGAAAGCAGCTACGATGAATTGCGCAATGAATTCGAAGACAGTATTTATACACGCTATGCTGCCATGATGATGGCGACAGTGTATGTAAACCAGGAAAATTATGATCAGGCTGCCACCGAGTTAATCTGGATTCTTGATAATCCTGAACTGGGATTTATGCAAACTGTCGAGGAAGAATTATTTCTCACCGTCAGATTGAGACTGGCCAGGGTTAAATTGGCCCAGGGGCTGGCCCAGGAAGCGCTGACGATTGTTACTGAAGTAGAGCCGGGCGCATTGGCGGCAGGGTTTGCCGAAGTGCAGGGTGATGCTTACCTGCAACTTGGGCAATTTGAACAGGCCCGCAGTGCCTATGAGAGAGCTATTTCTCTGGAGCCCGCTAATGCCAGTTTCATTGATCTGAAAATTCGCGGCATTGGCAGTTAAGCGCCAGCACTGCCTCTCCACTATTTTAATTCCAATATGCGAGCAATGATGACAACACATCTGCGACTGGTTTTACTTTTCCTGGCGATACCGGTTTTATCTGGATGCGGCTGGAATCCTTTGAGCTTTCTATCTGGTAGTGATGATGACGTAAAACCCGCTGAACTTGTTGATTTTGATGAGGAAGTCAGACTGCGCAAACAATGGAATGTCAATGTAGGCAAGGGGCAGGGCAAAAAATACAACAGACTGAAACCTGTTATTAATGGCGACGTTATTTATGCGGCAGGTAATGATGGCAGGATTATTGCCCTTGAAAGGGACAATGGCAGGGAAATATGGGAAACACGTCTGGATTATGAAATTACCGGAGGCGTAGGGTACGGTGGTGGCCGGGTATTGTTGGGCACTGAAAATTCGACGGTTATCGCGCTCGATGCGCAGACAGGCGCAATTCTCTGGGAAACGGAAGTTACCAGTGAAGTGTTATCTGCACCGGCGGCTAATAACGGATTTGTAGTTGTTCTGGCTATTGATGGCAAACTTACTGGCCACGATGCACGCACTGGTGAACAGCTTTGGATATATGAAAATACCGTCCCCGCTCTTACGCTAAGGGGAGACAGCTCGCCTTTGATCCTTGAAAATTTTGTGCTGGCAGCTTTTGGTAATGGATCGGTGGTTTCTCTTGCCGTAGACAATGGCACTTTACGCTGGGAAGAGAGGGTTGCAATACCTACAGGCACTTCGGAAATTGACCGTCTTGTGGATATAGACGGAGACCTTTTTGTGACTGATGCCGGCATCCTGTTGGTGCCTAGTTATCAGGGCTATCTGGCCGCCATTGATGTGGTTACCGGACAGATGCGTTGGCGTGTCCAGGAGTCCAGTGTTAATGGCGCCAGCTCAGGTTTTGGTAATGTCTACACAAGCGATGCCAATGGCCATGTAAAGGCCTATCAAGTGGGTGAAGAGGATCCAATCTGGACCAACGAAGCACTTGATTTAAGAAGTCTCACTGCTCCACAAAGCTTTAATAATTATGTAGCTGTAGGTGACTATGAGGGCTATGTTCATTTAATGTCGCAGGTGGATGGTAGATTCGTCGGGCGTATACGGGTGGACAATAATGGAATACGTGCGCCAATGCTGTCACGTGGTAATACCCTTTATGTGTTTGGCAATAGCGGCAACCTGACTGCACTGGGTGTTGAATAACTTTTTCTGTTTAGACCTGTTCCAGTTATTTTTTCGACTGTTATTTAGCCAGTCGCGTAAAGTATAGAAATTCCACAATTCTACAGGGCTGTCATTTGATAGTCCGAGGTTCAACATCATGATGCCCGTCATCGCCTTGGTAGGCAGGCCAAACGTCGGCAAGTCAACGCTTTTCAATCGTCTCACCCGTTCCAGGGATGCCCTGGTTGCAGATTTTGCCGGGCTTACCCGTGACCGAAAATACGGTGAAGGTAATGCTGCTGAACGTAACTTTATTGTTATCGACACCGGTGGCATTACAGGTAACGAGGAAGGTCTTGACCTGCGTATGAGCGAGCAATCCCTGCTTGCCATAGAAGAAGCGGATATTACCTTGTTACTGGTCGATGCGCGGGAAGGTTTGCTACCCGGTGATCATCAACTGGTGGAATACTTGCGCAAAACATCCCGGCCTTATTCCCTGGTCGTGAATAAAACCGATGGTTTGGATCCCGATGTTGCACTGGCGGATTTTCATCAGCTGGGGTGCGAAAACATATTCGCGATTGCGGCGAGCCATGGCCGGGGCGTCAGCAAAATGATAGAGGACGTCCTGACACCATTTCCCGTTCAGGAAGATGATCCCGGTATTGAAGAAAATGCCGGCATAAAAATAGCAGTGGCTGGTCGACCTAATGTTGGCAAGTCAACGCTGGTCAACCGGATTCTTGGTGAAGAAAGAGTGGTAGTTTACGATCATCCCGGAACTACGCGGGACAGTATCTATATTCCCTTTGAGCGTCGGGGTACGGCCTACACATTGATTGATACCGCTGGTATTCGAAAAAAGGGCAAGACCAATGAGGCAATAGAGAAGTTTTCTGTTGTGAAATCACTGCAGGCGATAAAAGATGCCAATGTGGTTGTGCTGCTGCTTGATGCGCGCGAAGGCATTGTTGAGCAGGATCTGCATTTACTGGGCTATGTTCTGGATTCTGGAAGAGCCTTGGTCATTGCGCTGAACAAGTGGGACGGCATGGATGACTATGCCAAAGACCAGGTACGCAAGGCGATTCAAAGACGTCTGGTGTTTATTGATTTTGCCAAGATCCACTTTATTTCTGCATTGCATGGAACCGGTGTAGGCGATCTGTATGCGTCCATAGATAAAGCCTATGCATCGGCCAGCCTCAAACTGAATACCAACAAACTGACACTTTTGCTTGAGCGTATTACCGAGAACCATGCTCCCCCTATCATTAATGGCAGGCGTATCAAACTGCGCTATGCGCATCCCGGGGGCAGTAATCCACCCATCATTGTTATTCATGGCAAACAGACAGATAAAGTTCCTGCCCACTATGTGCGCTTTCTGGAAAAGAACTTCAGAAAATTTCTGAAGATGGAAGGCACGCCCATTCGAATAGAACTGGTAAGTGATGACAACCCTTTTGTCAGGGCGGAAGAGGGGAAATCCAACAAGGAAGTAGCCCGCAAGAGGCGCATAAAGAAGAACAGGGAATTGTCTGCAAAATCCAGCCGGGATAAATCACCGGCAAAGGGTCGGACTCCGAGACAGAGATAGTTTCCTCATGGCAGTAACAGAAAAACTCACCCTTATTCTGAAAACTGGCGGCACAATTCCTGCAATTGCCGAGAATGCGGGGGATTTTGAGGACTGGATCGTGGATGCCATGTCCCTGTCAGAAGATCAATTCCTGTGTGTTTCTGTTTTTGAGGGTGAATCCCTGCCTGATATTGCCTCGTTATCATCCATTGTAATCACTGGCTCCCCGGCAATGGTGACACAGAATCTGCAATGGATTCGACAGAGTCAGGACTTTATTCTTGCCGCTATCGAGGCAGGATTACCTGTATTGGGTATCTGTTTTGGTCATCAGTTACTGGCGCATGCCCTGGGGGGCAGGGTGGACTGGCATCCGCACGGCAGGGAAATTGGTACTACTTCTGTCAGTCTTACCAGTGACGCTATAAACGACGAGTTATTTGGAGATTTGGCAATACATTTTCCCGTTCATACTACTCACATGCAGACCGTAACAAAATTGCCAGCTGGTACCAGGGTGCTGGCCAACAATCAATTTGAAGCACACCATGCGTTGCGTTTTGGCGAGCGAGTCTGGGGAGTGCAGTTCCATCCTGAGTTTGATGCCTCAATCATGCGCGGATATATCCAGGCACGTAGTGAACAAATTGAAGCAGAGGGCTTGAATACAAAAAAACTTCTTTCTGCCGTTGAGTCAACGCCTCAGGCATTCACACTGTTAGAGAAATTTGCGACTTATTCTCGACAGATAAACAATATCTAGCTGACAGTATATAAACCAAGCTTTTTACCCGGAATTGTCACAAAGAAAAAAGTGAAAAGAAAAAACCCGGAGAGTCGAAAAAAATCAGAGTGTGTAGATTTCCAGCAGGGTATTTTGGGCACAGCGAGGGTTCGCACTTGGTGTACTCTTCTTGTAGCTGCCATCCGGTTGTAATACCCAGGACTGGGTATTATCTGAAAGATATAACTGCAAACCTTCCTTAAGCAGTTTCTTTTTCATACGTTTCTCTTCAATGGGGAAACAGGTTTCAACACGGCGGAAAAAATTCCGGTCCATCCAGTCGCCGCTGGAGAGAAACAGTTCGTAATCCCCATCATTGTGAAAATAAAAGATTCTGGTGTGTTCAAGAAATCTGCCGACGATGGAGCGAACCTGAATATTTTCCGAGACACCTTTTATGCCCGGGCGAAGGCAGCAGATACCTCTAACGATAAGATCAATTTTAACGCCTGCCTGGGATGCACGATAAAGCGCTTCAATGATAGTGGGCTCCACCAGGGAATTCATTTTGGCAATAATTCTGGCTGATTTTCCTTTACTGGCATGGTCACGTTCGCGGTCAATGAGGTCAAGCATTCCTTTGTGAAAAGTAAAGGGCGCCTGCAGAATTTTTTTACGTTTACCGGGTTTGCCCAAGGCTGTCAGCTGTTGAAATACTTTCTGAACATCGTCAGTGATGGCCAGGTCGCTGGTGAGAAGACCGTAGTCGGTATATTGCCTGGCGGTGCCAGCATGGTAGTTGCCAGTTGCCAGGTGCACATAGCGCTTGAGTTGTTTTCCTTCGCGGCGAATCACCAGGCTCATTTTTGCATGGGTTTTATGGCCCACGACACCATAGGAAACATGGGCTCCAGCAGCCTGTAATTCGTTTGCGAGCTCAATATTCTCCTCTTCATCAAAGCGTGCTCTTAGTTCGATAACGACAGTGACTTCCTTTCCTTCATGGGCCGCCTTGATCAATGTATCAACAATACTGGAGTCGTCCTCTGTGCGGTACAGAGTCTGCTTTATGGCAAGCACCTTTGGATCCACTGAAGCCTGGCGCACAAAATCCACAACGGTGTTAAAAGTCTGGAAAGGATGGTGCAGCAGAATATCGCCTTTTTTAATGGTTTCAAATATGTCGTGGTCGCGTAAAACCCTGCTGTGAATACCCGGAGTAAAGGGGAGGAATTTCAGGTCTGGTCGATTGACCTTCTGGGAAATAGCCATTAAACGATTCAGATTGACTGGTCCTTCGACCTGGTAAACATCATTTTTCTGCAGGTTAAACTGGTGTGTCAGATAGTCGATCATATCCTGGGGGCAATTATCCGGTACTTCCAGCCTGACAGCTTCTGCAAAGCGGCGCGATGGTAGCTTGCCTTCGAGAGCTCGCATCAAATCGCCCACTTCCTCTTCACTGACGAGTAAATCAGAGTTTCGGGTAATTCTGAATTGATAGCATCCGGTTACAGTCATGCCAGGGAAAAGGTCCGCCGCATGCATATGAATAATCGAAGACAGGAAAACAAATTCATGTTTTTTGGCAGAGCCGGTACCAGGGAGTTCTATTAAACGTGGCAGAGCCCTTGGCGCCTGTACAATGGCGATGCCGGAATTTCTGCCAAAAGCATCTTTACCCTCCAGGGAAATTATAAAATTCAGACTTTTGTTGAGAACCTGGGGAAACGGATGTGCCGGATCCAGTCCGACCGGGCTAAGGATGGGCAATAACTCTCTGTTAAAGTAATTTTTTATCCAGCTCTTTTGTTTTTGATTTAGGCTTTGCCGGTCAAGACAGTGAATACCTTCTTTTTTCAGATCCGGTAAAACGATTTCATTTAATACGCGATATTGTTCATCCACAATTTCATGGGCTACGTCACTTATTCGTTGCAATTGCTCGGAAGGCGATAAATTGTCAGGACCACTTTGCATGGAGCCAAAAGCAACCTGCTGCTTTAAACCTGCTACCCTGATTTCAAAAAACTCATCAATATTTGAACTGGATATACAAAGAAAGAAAAGTCGTTCGAGCAATGGAGTCGCAGGATCACATGCCTGCATTAGCACTCTTCGATTAAATTCAAGCAGGCTGAGTTCACGGTTAATAAAAAACTTCGGATTACTTAAATCAACCTCGCTTTCGCGTGACTCTTTTTGTGCGGCCATAATTACCTGGTGTTTTGTTTTAAAAAATGATTATTTATTTTTGATGACAAGCAGATAGCCTTCTTCTTTAACAGGGTTTTTCAGCTCCACTTCGAGAAGTTCGCTATTGAATTTCTTCTTACATTTCTTTGCCAGCTTCAGGAAGGGGGATCTGCCGGGATCTGCGATAACTATTGTCTTCACCCCATTTTTTAAAGATTTTTTGATTAATGTATACAGAGGGCCTATGAGTTCATCCCAGAAGCAGATATCTCCACCAAGAACCATATCCTGCTGCGCAAGCAGGCCGGATTTAAGTTTTTCATATTTGCTAACCTTGGTTTTTACCGAGGTATTGTTGAGTTCAGCATGCATGTGCAGGAATGGGAAAACATTTTTATCGGCATCGACAGCGATTACCTCGGCCGAAAATTGTTTTGCACACCAGATGCTGAGTATTCCCCAGCCACTGCCAATTTCCATGATTCTGGAGTTGGTTTCTGGTGGATTTTCGAGAAGATAATCCATGATGATATAACTGGAAAACCAGACCTTGTCACCATGAATTTCCGGGGTGCTGGTTTTTTTGAGCAATTTTTTTATTGTTTTATGCTTTTTCTTGTAAAGCTTGAGTCCGCGGACTTCTTTTACATCTTCTTTATCGCTGCTCATAAAAAATACTGCCCCATATTCAGCTCTATTTTTACATCTAAATGTTTGGCTTCGATTAAAATAAAATTAAGAATCATTTCTATATACGCATGTGAATCTATTTTTTTCTGTTAATGAGTTAGTTCATGCCTTGCTCAAGTAAACGGAAAATGAATGCTTTGTAATTATGTTGATCTATAAAAGAGGTTCTTGATACTACTAGTTCTATTCTAATGTTGTTTGGTACCAGCCTTTTACTATTACTCAACAGCTTTCCTGTTATTAGTCACTGCAGATATTTTTTCCTGTTGTGGTGCCTCGGTTTTATCCACGATACTGGTAATTTCACCACTGCTAAGCCGGGTGCGAATTGTATCACCGGCTTTCACGCTTTGGTAACTGCTTAAAACCTGGTTGTCTGCAGTGTATGTAATGGAATAACCCCGGCTTAATGTATTAAGCGGACTGATTGTACTTAGTGCATGGCTGTGTTCTGCAAGTTTTGATTTTTTATAATATAAAAACTGCTGCATGGCTTTGCCAAGCCGGTTGGCCAGCTGGCTATTTTGCTGGCCATATTCCTTGACAAGACGCCGGGGAGAGTGAGCCCGAATGGATAAATGAAGTCGTGATAATTTCTGCTTCATTTCATTTAAATTGTTTTTAAATGCCCGTCGCAAGCGTGCTTCCGTCTCATCCAGTCGTTGCGACTGTTCCTGCAGCTTTCTACCTGGATGTTTCAACTGCTTACGCAGCCATAGCAAGGTCTGTCGTTTTTGCTTGATAGTGCCAAGAATAGAGGCTGCAAGCTGTCTGCTATAGGCATCGAACATTAATTTAAATTCTTCCTGATCCGGGCTTAAAATTTCAGCGGCAGCAGTTGGTGTGGCCGCGCGGACATCAGCGACAAAATCGGCAATAGTAAAATCAACCTCATGACCCACAGCGCTGACAATTGGTAGTTGGCTTTCAACAATGCATCGAGCCAGACCTTCATCATTGAAGCTCCAGAGGTCTTCCAGAGAACCGCCACCGCGACCAATGATAAGCACGTCAAGGTCAGCAAAACATCCCTGTTTTCTGTTCGCCAGAGTGATGGCATTAATCATTTCAGCGGCCGCTGTTTTTCCCTGCACGGATACCGGGATAACTGTGACATCTATACCCGGGAAGCGACGTTTCAAGGTGCTTATAATATCCTTGATGGCAGCACCGGTCGGTGAAGTGATTACACCAATATGTTGAGGAAGATCAGGCAGTGGCTTTTTTAATGAGTCGGCGAAAAGACCCTCCCGAAACAGTTTTTCCTTTAACTGCTCAAAAGCCCGTAGCAGTGCACCGTCACCCCGTTCTTCCATTTGTTCAAGAATCAGCTGGAAGTCCCCGCGACCTTCGTACAGACTGACCTTTCCCTTGACAAGAACTTGCATGCCATCAGTTGGGCGGAAACGAACCCGCATGTTTTTATTTCTGAACATGGCACAACGAATCTGTGCGGAATTGTCTTTCAGGGTGAGATACCAGTGCCCGGAAGCCGGCAGGGCAATATTGGAGATTTCGCCCTCAACCAGCACGCAAGGGAAGTTATCCTCCAGCAGATAGCGTACATCGCGGTTCAGGTCGCTGACACTGAGGATGGTTTCTGAATTCATATAGCCTTGATCTGTCATGGTCATCATCATAACCTGAAGCCTGTCAGGCTGCACCGTAAACACGATTTGTCGGATAGCTGGTAAGCTTGCTCTGCGATTTTGCGTTACAATAATGCCCTAATTATCTCTCTTTTAGTTTACCCGGAGAATCCAATTCATGAATCGATTAGTTGTTGTACTGTCTGTGTCCCTTGCCATGCTTGCCACGCCTGTATTTGCGGCCAATAACAGCAATGAAATGGATGATCGCCGGTGTAATCTTCAGGCAAGGGAAATTGCACTGCGCATTAGCGAGGAACTTGGTAGCGACTACACGGCAGCTGAGCGTGAGGCTATTGGCCGAATCGCACAGGAAGTTTGCCAGGATTACTCGGCTCAGAATAGCTCATTACCGGTAATTAACAGGCCTGCTGGGTCACAGGCAGGTCCGCAGGCTATGCCAATGTCAACTCAGGATTCCCCTCAGCAGGCGTCTTCTCAACGGATAAGTTCCACTGAAAATCAGGCAATGACTGCTGACGCCGAAGCTCAAAGTTCAGATACAGCGGCAGAGGAAGAAAATGACGGCATCCTGGGGGGGCTTAAAATCATTGATGCGCAGGACAGGGTACGTCGCCCAGGCCTGAAGAGACGCTAATTCTGCCTGATTTGTGAAGTCAGCCCGTTTGGATTGACCTTCAAGGTGTTTCAGAAAGATAAAAAGTAAAAAATGATAAAAAGGTAAACATTTACCTGAATTTCCCTGTTGGAGTATAATAAGTCGATTTCCCGCAACGGGATTTCAGGAAATACCATGCTACGCATAGTTGAAGAAGCTTTAACATTTGACGACGTTCTACTAGTCCCCGCCCATTCCCTGGTGCTGCCTAATATGGTGGACCTGAAAACCAGCCTGACAGCTTCAATTACACTGAATATTCCCCTGGTTTCTTCAGCTATGGATACTGTCACTGAATCCAGACTGGCTATCGCCATGGCCCAGGAAGGCGGCATGGGAATTATTCATAAAAGTATGAGTATTGAGCAGCAAGCCAGGGAAGTGCGCACTGTCAAAAAATATGAAAGCGGCGTCGTTGCCGATCCCATCTGTATTACGCCAGATACTACAGTACGCAAACTGCTTGAGCTGACCCAGGAGCATCATATATCCGGATTGCCGGTGATCAGGGATGTTGGGTCCCGCGATTTGGTTGGTATTGTGACCAGTCGTGATGTGAGATTTGAAAATAATATGGAAGCCACCGTTGACAAGATCATGACGCCAAAAGAGCGCCTGATAACGGTCAGGGAAGGCGCTGATCTTGATGAAATCAAGGTGCTTATGCATGATCACCGGATTGAAAAAGTGCTGGTCGTCAATGATGCTTTTGAGCTGAAAGGCCTGGTTACGCTCAAAGATATCCGTAAATCCGAAGATTTCCCAAATGCCTGTAAGGATGCCTTGGGGCAGTTGCGGGTGGGTGCCGCTGTCGGGGTTGGCAAGGAAACCGAGGACAGGGTAACTGCCCTGGTGAATGCGGGTGTTGATGTTGTCGTGGTGGATACCTCCCATGGCCATTCCCAGGATGTCATAAACCGTGTTGGAGAAATAAAGAAAGCTTTTCCGCAGCTGCAATTGATTGGCGGTAACGTAGCCACTGCCGCAGGTGCCGTAGCACTTGCCGAAGCTGGTGTTGATGCCATCAAAGTGGGTATTGGTCCGGGATCTATCTGTACCACACGAATTGTAACCGGTGTCGGTGTGCCGCAGATCACAGCTGTGGCCAATGTCAGGGAAGCGCTGAAAGATACCAATATCAAGGTGATTTCCGATGGCGGTATTCGCTTCTCCGGAGACATCGCGAAAGCTATCGTGGCCGGTGCCAATGTTGTGATGATCGGCAGCTTGCTTGCCGGTACTGAAGAAGCACCGGGCGAAGTTGAGCTTTATCAGGGTCGCTCTTACAAGGCCTATCGTGGAATGGGTTCTCTGGGCGCCATGTCTCAATCCCATAGTTCTGCAGATCGTTATTTCCAAAATATTGAAGAGGGAGCCAGCAAGCTGGTACCGGAAGGAATTGAAGGCAGGGTGCCTTATAAAGGTCCCATGTCAGCCATTATTTTTCAGCTGATTGGCGGTATTCGCTCAAGTATGGGGCTGACCGGCTGTGGCGATATTGAAGAAATGCGAGCCAAACCTGAATTTGTCAGGATCACTGCCGCCGGCGTTAGTGAAAGTCATGTCCATGATGTGAGCATCACCAAGGAAGCGCCCAATTACCGCGTGAGCTAGCGTCAAATCAGTGAGCGCGTTGTTTTATACCAGTCATATCGGGATTATTCATTCCGGCAAAAATCTAAACAGTACTTTTCTTGACGGAAGCAGGCATGTCCCAGAATATTCATGACGACAAAATTCTAATTCTGGATTTTGGTTCCCAATATACCCAGTTAATCGCCAGGCGTGTTCGTGAAGCCGGTGTCTACTGTGAAATCCATCATTATGGTATTCCAGCCGAGGACTTTCAGGCCTTTAATGCCCGTGGTGTTATTCTTTCGGGTAGTCCGGAGTCGGCTAATCTGGACGACTCGCCGCGAGTTCCCGATTATATTCTCAATGCCGGGCTACCAATTCTGGGTATTTGCTATGGCATGCAGACTGTATCGCAGCAATTAGGCGGTCAGGTTGAAGGCTCCAGTAAATCCGAGTTCGGCTATGCGCGCATTGAGATTCCCAGCGGCAGCGTGCTGCTAAGTGACCTTGAGCATTCAATTCAGCAAGGCAATGTTTTTTTGCATGATGTCTGGATGAGTCATGGCGACAAGGTAACCCAGGTCCCTGAAGGGTTTAAGGTGATTGCCTCCACGCAGAGTGCACCCATTGCAGCCATGGCCGATGAGAGTCGCCATATTTACTGCCTGCAGTTTCATCCCGAAGTGACGCACACCAAATCAGGACAGGAAATTCTTAATCGCTTTGTTCATGAAATCTGCCAGTGTGGTCGCTTATGGACGCCGGCCAATATTATTGAAGATGCCATCAAGAAAGTTCAGCAGCAGGTAGGGACTGACAAGGTGCTCCTAGGTTTATCTGGCGGCGTTGACTCCTCCGTGGTGGCTGCATTGCTGCACCGGGCAATAGGTGAGCAACTCACCTGTGTCTTCGTGGATAATGGCTTGTTGCGACTGCATGAAGGTGATCAGGTTATGGAAACCTTCGCTAGTAATATGGGGGTCAAGGTAATCCGGGTGGACGCAGAAGATGAGTTCCTGGATAAGCTGGCTGGCCAGGCTGATCCTGAAGCAAAACGTAAAATTATCGGCAATACATTTATCGACGTGTTTGATCGTGAGGCGTCAAAACTAGGCGATGTTAACTGGCTTGCCCAGGGCACTATCTATCCCGATGTCATTGAGTCAGCCGGTTCCAAGCATGGCACTGCCCATGTCATTAAATCCCATCACAACGTCGGCGGCTTGCCTGATGACATGAATATGTCACTGGTAGAGCCTTTACGTGAATTATTCAAGGATGAAGTGCGCAATATCGGTATTGCATTGGGATTGCCTCATGACATGATCTATCGCCATCCATTTCCGGGGCCGGGGCTTGGTGTGCGCGTGCTGGGTGAAGTTAAAAAAGAATACTGCGATATTCTGCGCCAGGCCGATGCCATATTCATGGAAGAGCTCCACAGGGCAGACTGGTATCAGAAAGTGAGCCAGGCCTTTGTGGTATTTCTCCCGGTAAAATCAGTAGGCGTGGTAGGGGACGCACGTCGCTATTCCTATGTGCTTGCAGTGCGGGCAGTTGAAACCATTGATTTCATGACAGCGCGCTGGGCGCATCTGCCTTACGACCTGCTTGAAACTGTCTCCAATCGCATCATTAATGAAATCCGTGATGTGTCCCGGGTTACCTACGATATCAGCAGCAAACCACCAGCCACTATTGAGTGGGAATAAGCCCTTCTAGTGGTCATGGCAGAAAATGGTGAATCATGGATGAAAAGGGCCCTTAGGCTGGCGCAACAAGCGGCCGGGCATGGCGAGGTTCCAGTTGGCGCAATCATTGTTCGGGATGGTCGTGTTATTGGCGAAGGTTATAACCAGCCCATTTCATCCAAAGATCCCACAGCCCATGCTGAAATCATTGCTTTGCGTGATGCTGCCAACAATGAAAATAATTACCGACTCCCGGGCACTACTCTTTTTGTCACCATTGAACCGTGCACCATGTGTGTGGGAGCAATGATTCATGCACGTGTTGATACTGTTGTATTTGGCGCGAAAGAGCCGAAAGCGGGCGCTTTGCTGAGTAATCTGCAGTTACATCTGCAAGATCACTACAATCATCGCCTGAACGTTGTTGATGGGGTGCTGGAACGTGAGTGCAGCGTAGTAATGAGTGATTTTTTCAAATCCCGCAGGGTGTAATTTCTCCCTCTTATTCATGGCTTTTCAAGGGGGTTGATTGGCGATCAAGCGCTCCCACATCAAGAACAGGCGCTGCATCGATATCCTCTGCATCCATCATGGACGCCACTCGTTGCAGCGAAGCAATAATCATGTTTTGTTCCCAGTCATCCAGATGCTCAAAGGCCTTGATGAAATTATCCTGTAAAGGAGGGGGCGCCTTGGCGATTATTTTTTTCCCGTTGTCGGTAAGGTAGGCATGAACAATTCGTTTATCTTTAGTTGAGCGTTTTCGAATGACCAGATTTTTGGTTTCCAGGCGATCAAGGATACTGGTGACGGTGGCCTGACTAAGGCTGATTTCCAATGCCAGTTCCCTGATACTCACCTCGCCCCTGTTTTTTATGGATAACAGCAATAATAGCTGAGGGGTCGTTAATCCTGTTGATTTGACCAGATCTCTGGAATAGAGGTCGGTTGCACGAATGAGTCTGCGCAGGGCAATCAGCACGCTCTCAATTTGATTCTTTTTCATGACCTAATAACTTTCCGGATTACAACAGGGCTTCCTGGAATTGCCAGGCCAAGTGCTTGTGATGGAGAATTATTATAATACCCGGACCCGGGATTGTGGTATTTACTGTTAATTTTTCGTGTCGTTCCGAATCACTTTGCTATTCCTTTCGCTTTGTAAGGAAATATTTAGTATACTAACGAACTATTGCAAATATCTCTGTTTGACTCTGCAATACTCTCCAGATAAAAATTACAATAATTATATATAAAACATATAGATAAACCGATTCTAAAGAGAATGCCGTAGTTTCATGTCTATATTTTAATGTTTAGAATACATACTAATAATCATGGTGAATATATGTCAGAACATGAAGTGCAAGTGAGTAATATGGCCCAGAAGAAACACACAATATCAATAGACCCTGGCACTGGTGAGCCTGCACCGGTTCCCTTGAATCAGATTCCTAAAGATCAGGATTACGGTGCACAACCTGAGGAAGTTCGCAGTACGGAACAATATCAGGAAGAATATGTAGAGAGTTTTGTTGAGCGCTGGGATGAGTTGATTGACTGGGAAGCACGCGCCGAGGGAGAAGGGCAGTTCTTCATTGATATTTTGAATAAGCTGGGCAAGCATAACATTCTTGATGCGGCTACCGGTACCGGTTTTCACTCCGTTCAGTTATTGCAGGCAGGGTTTAATGTCACCAGTGCTGATGGCAATGCCCAGATGCTGGTAAAAGCGTTTGAAAATGCCAAGGATCGTGGCCATGTGATGCAGACAGTGCATGCAGACTGGCGTTGGCTGAACAGGGATGTTCAGGACAAGTTATTTGATGCAGTGATTATTTTAGGTAACTCATTTACCCATTTGTTTGAGGAACACGACCGTCGCCGCGCTTTAGCGGAATTTTATGCAGTGCTCAAACATGATGGTGTACTAATAATCGACCAGCGAAATTATGACGGTATTCTGGATGATGGATTCAAGTCCAAGCACAAATACTACTACTGCGGGGATAAAGTCTCGGCACAGCCTATTCATGTGGATGATGGTCTTGCCCGTTTTGAATACTCCTTTGAGGATGGGTCAAAGCATCACTTGAATATGTTCCCGCTGCGCAAGGATTACCTGCGCGGACTTATTTACGATGCAGGCTTCCAAAAAATTGATACCTATGGAGATTTCCAGGAAACCTATAAAGAGGATGACCCTGATTTCTATGTTCATGTTGCCTACAAGGATTACCATGCAAAATAATCTATCTTCAGCCGAAGTGCTGACTGAATCCTACTATGACAGTAGTGACGCTGATCGTTTTTATGAGCAGGTCTGGGGTGGTGAGGACATTCACATTGGTTTGTATGATGAAACCGACAATATCCCCGAGGCAAGTCGGAAAACAGTAACGACAATGGTTGATAACCTGCGAAGCCTGAATGTTCAAAGCAGGGTAATTGATCTGGGTGCAGGTTATGGTGGATCTGCGCGTTATCTGGCAAAGCAGTCTGGCTGTAACGTTACCTGTCTGAATATCAGTCAAGTGCAGAATAGTCGCAATCGCGTATTAAATCAGCAACAGGGGTTCGATAAACAAATAGAGGTACGTCATGGCAGTTTTGAAGAAATTCCCTGCCCGGATTCCTCTATGGATATTGTCTGGTCCCAGGATTCTTTTTTACACAGCAGTCAGAAAGAAAAAGTACTGAGCGAAATCAGCCGAATAATGGTGCCTGGTGGAGAACTGATTTTTACTGATCCGATGCAGGCAGATACTTGTCCTGAAGGCGTTTTGCAGCCGGTTTATGACAGGCTAAATCTTGAATCCATGGGGTCGTTTGCCTTTTACCGGGAGACACTCACGTCCTTGGGGTTTGAAGAAACCAATGTCATCGATTTAACACCACAGTTACGCAATCATTATGATTATGTCAGGCAGAACCTGCAGGGACGCTATGACGAGCTTGTCGCCATTATCAGCCATGAGTACATGGACAATATGATCAAAGGTCTGAAAAACTGGGTGGCCGCGGCAGACAAGAGTTATCTTGCCTGGGGTATTTTGCACTTTACCAAAGTCAGCTAGGCAGCCCGGATATTTTGGACGAGTCAACGCAGAACAAGATCGCAGCCAGGTCCGATTCTGCCAAAGGACTTTCAACTGACCCACTGATATTCTTTTCGGTATTGGGTCTGGTGCTGCTTATTCTGTTGGCGACTATTATCGATCGACAGCAAACCGGTATTTTTCTCTTCGGTTTGCAGGATGCGATTGTTGAATATTTTGCCTGGCTATTCCCCCTGACGGTTAGCGGTTTGCTGGTATTTTCCCTGTGGCTGGTGTTTTCACGCTATGGACAGATAAAGCTCGGCCCTGATGATAGTAAGCCTGAGTTCAATACTATTGCCTGGATATCGATGCTGTTCAGTGCCGGTATGGGTATTGGTCTGGTCTTTTTTGGTGTCGCAGAACCCGTCCTCCATTATTTGGCTCCACTCCAGGCTGCGCCTGAGACAGTTGCCGCCGCCAGAGAAGCGATGCGGCTGTCAATATTCCATTGGGGCCTTCATGCCTGGGCGATTTATGCCGTGCTTGGCATGGCGTTAGCCTACTACC
>JAUHWU010000155.1 GCA_030427065.1 Gammaproteobacteria bacterium
CAGACGCCATGTCGGATGCGCTGCGCTTATCCGACCTGTTTATCCTCTATAGTATTTTTTCAGTTCAGGCCTCTCACCAAAGTATGATTTTTACCTGAAGGTTTTTACGGAATATTGTATGGATTTCGATTTTTTCATGTCGGATGCGCTGTGCTTATCCGACCTACAAAAACCAACCGAATCTTTTTTGTTCAGGAAGCCAAACCTAACAGTATCTCCAGCGTCTGCTCGGGCTGATCATCCATCACCATGTGAGTGGCATCGGCTTCATGATAATCCCAGGCCGGGTCGGCCCTGGTTCTTGCGGCAAACGGCTTGAACGGTGTTTCCGGAAAGTTGGTGGCGAAGACATAGCTGCGGCGTGGAATCTTTTCTTCTTCTCCGCTTAGCTGCACGCCTTCCAGCAGGGTCAGCAGTGGATGGCGGCCGATGTGGCCGGGGATTTCCTCGAAATCAATACCGCCGATGGGAGCGACCAGCCCGGGGGTGTGTTTTTGCGTATCGATATACCAGTTGTGTTCGTACTCGCCGGTAATGTCCCACAGGGATTGGCCATGTTCAGGCAGGAAGGCATCGATGTAGCAGATGGCATCGATGCGGGCGCCGAGCCTGGCGGCCAGTTGCGTGATAACCATGCCGCCATAGGAATGACCCACCAGAATGAAACGCTCCATGCCGGCTTCTTCGATTTGTTGCTCCACATCATTCACATGATCGGTGAGGGTAATGCCGCCATGGAGTTCCGGCTGGCGAACGCCGATACCGGTCTGTGTTGAGACGAGCACATTATGACCTGAAGCCTTCAGATCAGCCTCGGTTTTGCTGTAGCTTTGACCGCCGCCCCAGGCGCCGTGGACCAGTACATAATTTGCCATTGTGTTCTCCCGGATTAAAAAGCAAAAATATCTGCGTCACTTTAATGGCGTGTCACCTGGATCACAAGTGACTCGTATTAATTGTGCGCTGATTCCAGCTCCGCTTGCTCCCCCTCCCCCCCTGTCCTGCAATTTCATCAGATTGACCTAGACTGAATCAGGGTATCTCAAAGGAATGAGAGTACGGCATTGCCGTATGAGGTGGAAATGAATACAATAATTGAAACACGAACTTTTACACGCAGGGTCGTCGAAATCTGGAATGAAGATGAATACGAAGATTTTAAGGAATTCATTGCGATAAACCCTGAAGCCGGGCAGGTTATTCCGGGCACTGGCGGAGTTAGAAAAATTCGTTGGAAAGGCAAGGGCATTGGAAAACAGGGTGGTGCCAGGGTCATTTATTATAACAAAGCAAGATCGGAAACCTGGTTGTTAACCCTATATGCAAAAAGTAACCAGGAAGACGTTTCTGTCAATGAATTGAAAAGAATGAGAGAGGCTATCTATGAGTGAGAAAATGAGTCCCGCCGGACAGGAATTGCTGGATGATATTCTTGCCATCAAGGCAGGGGCCCCCCACAGAAGATATACCCCAGAGCAACTACTGGTGTTGATTGTCCGTAAGGATTTGAATAAGTCACAACCAGAGTTTGCCAAATTGCTTGGCGTGCCTGTGGGTACCATCAGGGATTGGGAACAAGGCAGAAAGCAGCCTGGCAGTGCTGCTATTACGTTGCTTAAAGTGGCTGAAAAACACCCGGACATACTTGAAGAAATTGCGGCCTAGCAAGAATTCCTGAAAACTATCAGGGCCGAATAATGATATTAATGGTGCCGGCATTCCTGCTGTCCACGGCATAGGACACAATATAGCCCTGCTGTTGATAAAAATATAACAGGCCCTGCACTTCCTCGTTGATACGACCACCGCCCACGATCAGGCGTAAACGCTGCGTGTAATTATTAATGGCGAAGTTCAGTTGCTGATGTAATTTTGCCAGCGCCTGATCAACGGTTTCATGATCATGGGCAATATCGCAGGTGCGGGTCGAGCCGTCAGTTTGCAGAATTAAGACATCGTCACATTTAAGACACCTGTCTTTGTCGTTCCAGTCTGTAATGTCGAAGACCGGGATGGAATTTATCATTCCGCAGGCAAGGCACTCTTTATCCATATATAGTTTTGGCTCGTCCAGGGGGCGTTATTAAAACACACGACGCAAATGTCTGATGGAAATTACGACACCGGTAATGGAAAAAATCAGTCCGCCCATCATCAACACAGTCATTACGCTAATCCAAAGTGGCCGCTTATTCACAAAACCTGGAAAATCGAGACTATGCAGGCCGTTGTAAAGCCAGCGATAAATACGTCTGCTTTGATCCATGACAGAAATGATCTCACCGTTTTTTGCGTTTACATGAATCCAGGTCCCCTGTTCATCATCAAGTTCGATGCGCAGGGCGTCTGGCGGTAAAGTGCCTTCGCGCAAACTGGTATAGCGATCATTTTCCGGTACAGTGTATAGCGCTTTAATTTCTGTATTCGGCCACGCCAGCCCGATGCCTGTTCTCAGCTCTGCCTCAGTAATTAAGCCCGTGTTCCCGCTGACATTGCTCAAGAGGATGGGTCGGCCAGCCAGGGCATGAAAGCTGATTTCTTTTGCTAACGGGAGCGACTGTAAATCCCTTATGGTTATTTCACTGGCGATGTCATTCATGCTTTTACCACGCACTGCCGCAACCTGAGCTGCTGTGGGGTCAGGTGTAGAGAAAAGTCGACCATGATCCATGGATAACCAGCCGCTGACTATCCACGACAGCACAATCAGTCCAGTACCCAGTCCCAGAATATGATGCCAGCGCATCCAGGAACGATACGGACTGACACCGCTGCGTCCTGACCGGCGTGCCCGTAAAAAAGCCATCACGCCAAGATACAAACCAATCAGTACACTACCAATGCCTGCCAGCGAGAGCCACCAGACAGTGTTGTCCCACAGCGCCCAGTCCTTGCGAAGAATGGTCGGATAAATCCAGTGCACCACAGCGCCGAAATAATTCCAGACACGCTGCCGCCTGGTGGTTCGCTGCAACACTTCACCGGTCCGGCTCGAGACATACAATTGCGTGCCAGCCTCATCCTCAAGGTCATGGCGAAAGAAAGGCCGGAAGGGATCAAAGCGCTGATGGACCACCCACTGGTCATAATCAAAAGGGCCCTGGAGTTCGTCGCGGGCAATGTCGTCGAGAGAAAGATTGCTGCCATCATCCGCAAACACCGTGGCAACGGGAGCTGACGAAGAATGACAGACATAGGCAGGACGCTGGTTGATATTGAGCAGCCGGAAGCCCGACAAATCGTCGGCACTACACCGCGTTATAGCTTCATTCGGGGTGAGGCGGATGTCTGCTGTTTTAACCGGTTCAAGAAATGCCAGCCGATCCTGATCCGGCAAGGACGGGAACGGGACATACATCATGACCATCCCGCTGGCAAACCACATGGCGAAAAACAGACACAAGCCAATTCCCAGCCACCTATGTACACAGACCAATAAGCGCATCAGCGAACTATACGTTAAAACGCGGCCTGAACACTAAACTCCCAGGTGCGCGGTGATCCCAGCAGAACCTGATTGGCATAGAGGAATCCGGGATCGTTCTGCTGCATATAAAAGATATCGGACCAGGGGGCATAGATTTCATCGGTCACGTTATTTACGCGCGCGCTAAACCGGTAATTACCCAGCGACCAGCTGGCATACAAATCCAGCACCATATAATCATGCAGGGTAACCGTGTTGGCATTATCCCCGAAACGGTCATCCACGTAGCGAACCGACCCACCAATGTCCAGGGGCAGATCTGCTACCCGGCTGTAACTTGACCATATATTGGCTGTGACTTCCGGCACATTCGGTGGCGTATTGCCGGCGAAGGTGATGAAATTTGTCGACTCATCAAACCGGGCGTCGGTCCAGGCGGCGTTGGCACCAAAGCGCCACTGGTCTGTCAGGCGCAGGGTGCTTGAAATTTCCAGCCCATGGGCACTGCGACCGCCGACATTGCTGGCGCTGTCGACACCAATCTGCTCCAGTACATCATCGCGCTGGATATCAAAATACGCCAGCGTGGCCTCGGAACGCCCATCCATAAAGATGGCCTTCAGGCCAACTTCCCATTGCTCGGCATCGGTAAGGTCGAGATTTTCACCGGAGCTGACCAGAAAGATATTGGCGTTAACCGGGTCCTTGGCGTTGCTGTATTGGCCATAGGCTACAAAGTTGTCGTTGAAGCTATAGACAGCACCCAGGCGCCAGCTCCACCAATCAAAATTGCGCTCAAAACTGGAGGCTTCCAGCACACCGGCAGCATTGATATTTTTTCTGTCCAGATCCAGCTCCTCGTAACGCAAGGCACCAATGAGGGACAACTGGTCACTGATTTTCAGTGCATCTTCCATAAACACAGCACGGGTTTCGATGTCCGTGGGGCTGACCCCGCGCAATTCTTGCGGCCCATACAGCCCGGGTACCGGGCTGTAGGGATCAACAGCATCGCCAGCGACCTGAGGGGCACCCAGCCTGAAGCCGCGATCGCGTACAAAATCCAGGCTGGTGATTTCAAACCCGCCCAGAATCTGGTTTTCCATGGTGCCGATGGTGTGGTCATAGTTAACAGTAAAACGATTCCCCATCAGGTCCTGGTCATGGAACACGAAGAAATACCCGTAGTAACGCTGAATCACATCTGTCTGGGTGCACACATCAACGATCTGGGTACAATACACATAGCCTTCAGCATTGAGCCACTCCCGGTCCGCATCAAAGCGGTAGAGCGTATTTTTGATCTCCAGGTTTTCGGCCGGGTTCCAGATCAAGTCTGCTCTCAACATAAGCTGGTTCGACTGCGCACGGCTGTCAGCCACGTTATAGTTTCGAAAACGCATGGCCTCGTCGACGGTTTCGCCAGATAAGGTGGAAATCACATCGTTCATGGGCGAGATGGCAGAGGCAGTCGGCAACAACGGCGTGCCCCAGTAGTCAGCCAGATCATCGTCCAGATAATCCGCTGCCAACTTGATGGCCAGATCATCGGTAGCCTGCCAGTAAAGACTGCCGGTAAAGTTCAGTG
Organism: Gammaproteobacteria bacterium; assembly: GCA_030427065.1. GTDB lineage: Bacteria > Pseudomonadota > Gammaproteobacteria > Pseudomonadales > Pseudohongiellaceae > Eutrophocola. The sequence goes on from JAUHWU010000155.1 coordinate 5,016, forward strand.
ACTGCGGATCCATGCGATCCACAAAACCATCGGAGCCAAACTGGCTGACATCGGCCCGGTACCAGACGGAATCGCCGAGCGCACCACCGGCGCCAAGACCGGCCTGGTAAGTATTGAAGCGACCATAGGAAGCCATGGCATCGACAGACTGCCTCTCCTCAGGGCCGGCACTTTTGTTCACTGCATTGATGGTGCCGGCTACCGCCCCCTGACCATTCAGCACCGAGGACGGGCCTCGCAGCACTTCAACCCGATCCAGATTAAAGGTGTTTTGGGGACGCATCACCATATTGGCAGGACCGACCCAGAGACCGTCGCGCAGTATGGTCAGCTGGGAACGGGTAAATCCGCGCATGGAAAGCATGGAAGGCGCAGCGGGTGATTCTCCCGATACCACGCCCGGCAGACTTTGCACGGCATCGGATAATTTCTGATAGCCACGGGCCCGCATGACATCACTGTCAATAATCTCCACGGTGGCAGGAATTTCCATGAGCGACAGACCAAGACGGGAGCCGGTTTCAGAGCGCTGATCCAGTCCCAGCTCGCCAATGGGATTGCCGGTCACGACAATCTCCTCGATCTCCTGTGCCTGAAGGCCGTCCACTGCAAAGACAGACAGCGCTAACACACTTAGTAGTTTTCCCGGATTTTTCATGGTGCTTCCTGTATTAAAATACTTCCTGTTTAAAATAAAAGCAGGCGCAAGGAAAAGAACAAAACCGTCCTGGAAATGAGACAGGGAATGAAAATACTAACGAGGTGTGATCATCCGGTTTCATGGCGCTCTGGCCTGCAAGGAAGGCAATCGTATGCCTAAAGTGCCCCAAGCCAGCCTAATGAACCGTTTTAAACCGTTAATTTAACGTTAAGGGGACGCTTGCAACTTAGCAACTTAGCACCTTTAAGTTGCTAAGTTGCAAGCGTCCCTAATGCCTAACGTCCAAATGCCTCACCCCCGGCCGCAGGATCATGGGGCGGCATCGGCGCGCCGGTTACCGGGTTGGGGTAGTGGTATGGCTCTGCGTAGTAACTGGGGTAGGCCAGGTAAATGACCGAAGGGGGCAGATCCGGTGGCGGCGGGAACTTGGCCGGCCAGGTATTGATGATGATGTTGTCTACCCAGCCAATGTCGTAGCCGGAATACATATTGAACGGGCCGTGCAGGGTCTTCATTTTCCACACGCCGTTTTCCTTGATGAAATCGTTTTCATAATAGCAGTGCCCCCAGCCGCCGCTGGACATGACCATGGCGATGCCGCGCAACTCAGCGCTCTGGCCGTCGGCACTGACGGTGACGATATTCTGGAACTGCTGATGGTCCACCAGCAGGTTGCGCGCCGGGCCGACCGGCCCCAGGCCGACGTTCATGTATTCAAACACGCGATCCTTGCCGGTAAAGACACCGCGCCCGCCGATTTCCAGGGTGCCGTCCTCGGTCCACAGATCATGCAGGGAATACCACAGGGATTTGTCGACGTAGTAGCCGTAGCTGCGT
>JAUHWU010000022.1 GCA_030427065.1 Gammaproteobacteria bacterium
TTTTTGAGGACATTAAGTCCTCCAATAAGCACCATGGGAGCATCATTGGCTATAGCTATATCGCCTACCGTAATAGTACTTGTCATTAAGTGCGTGCCTTTCTGGATGCGAGTCAGCTGGTAACCGGTGAGGGTTGCGACTCAATACTGCCATGCTCTGTGCCATGATGCTTTATTGCTGCGTTAATGAAGCCGGTAAACAACGGATGACCATCTCGTGGCGTTGATGTGAATTCAGGATGAAACTGGCATGCCAGGAACCAGGGATGTTCACTTATTTCCAATACTTCCATAAAATTGCCATCAAGAGATTTGCCCGTAAAGCGCATACCCTGAGACTGCAGTTTTTCCACATAATTATTATTGACTTCATAGCGGTGTCGATGACGCTCTACAATGATATCCTGCTTATAACAGGCTTTTGCAATGGAATCATTTTCAAGTCGGCATTGCTGACCGCCCAAACGCATGGAACCGCCAAGATCGGAATTTTCATCCCTGACTTCTACATCACCCTTTTCAGTCACCCATTCCGTGATCAGGGCAATAACCGGATCCGCGCAATTCTGGTCAAATTCTGTACTGTGGGCACCTGACAAACCCAGCACGTGACGGGCAAACTCTATCACCGCCACATGCAATCCCAAGCAGATTCCCAGGTAGGGAATTTTATTCTCGCGTGCAAATCGGGCCGTGCGTATCATGCCTTCAATGCCCCGTTCGCCAAAGCCACCAGGAACGACGATGGCATCAACATCCGCCAGACTTCGGACAGTTTCTTCATTGATGCTTTCTGAATCTATATACCTGATTTTGACGCGGGTTCGGGTTTGAATGCCGGCATGCCGTATGGCCTCGTTTAGAGATTTATAGGCATCCAGCAGCTCTATATACTTGCCTACCATTGCTACCTTCACTTCACGATCAGGATTTAATGTCGCTTCAACCACATGTTCCCATTCAGACAAGTCGGCTGGCGGGCATTCCAGGTGGAAGCGCTTCAGAATAATTTCATCTATACCGGTGTTATGAAGCAGGATTGGGGCGGAATAGATGGTGGCAGTATCTTCCAGAGATACAACCGCAGGTAATTCAACGTTGGTAAAAAGAGAAATTTTCTTGCGGGCAGATTCCGGTAACTCATGATCCGAGCGGCACACCAGAATATCTGGCTGAATACCAATTGAACGCAAGTCCCTGACACTGTGCTGTGTTGGTTTGGTTTTGGTTTCGCCAGCTGTGCTGATATAGGGAACCAGGGTGAGATGCAGGAACAAGGCTCTGTCCGAACCCAGCTCTACCTTCATCTGCCTGACCGCTTCCAGAAAAGGCTGCGATTCAATATCACCTACAGTCCCGCCAATTTCAACCAGGGCAACATCAGCATCACCGGCCCCATCCAGAACTCTGGCTTTGATCTGATCGGTGATATGGGGAATAACCTGGATAGTAGCACCGAGATACTCGCCCCGACGCTCTTTCTTGATAACTTCTTCGTATATTCGCCCTGCGGTGAAATTATTTTTCTGGGTGAGGGTTTTGCGAATAAAACGTTCGTAATGGCCAAGATCCAGATCAGTCTCTGCACCGTCTTCGGTAACAAACACTTCACCATGCTGGAATGGGCTCATGGTTCCCGGATCAACATTGATGTAGGGATCCAGTTTGAGCATGGTCACATTAAGGCCACGAGCTTCGAGGATTGCTGCAAGAGAGGCGGAAGTAATCCCTTTACCAAGGGAGGAAACAACGCCACCCGTAATGAAAATAAACCTTGTCATTTAGGGTCCATCAGTTCTTTTTAGTCTATGTTTCTGATGGAAGTGCAGGTTATCAGATAGCCTTAGTAGCCACAATGCAAATCTTCTCTTTGCCACTGAAATTTATATAATTTTTTATTGTTATGCGGCGCACTTTTTTTCATATATTTATCGCAGATAAAGAGGTCAGCCACTGCGATCAATGCATTATCATGATAAATCAAGGGCGTTACGGGCCGAAGCCAGGGTGGGACATCATAGTCAGGAAGAATTTTTTTTAGCGCCCGGGTTTTTCTGCCCGCCGGTTTAAGCTGCTCTCCCCCTTGTTTAAATCCCACCTCAAGGATGTCTCCCGGAACCAATGCCACCCCCTCGCCATCACTTTCTACCAAAACCAGTGTACCCAACTCACCTGGCAATCTACAAGGATTGGCGGTGTTCCAGGTCATTCTGCCGGATTCTGGAACCGTAGTTTGCGGCAAAACAATATAAAGATGGGAAGCAAAACGCCGAAGTTCAAAACGCTGGCCGGCCTTCCCCCAACTCACCACTGGTATAGCATCCTGTTGCGCCGGAATTAAAACCTGAAAAATCTGCTCGATAACATTGAAATCAGGGGCAGGAATCCGCTGTGATTGTTCAAGCTGCAGGAACCAGGAGCGAACGATATTTCGCTGTCGTAGACCATTGAACTGCTGTAATGCTGAAAGGTCCAGCTTGTGGATACCCCTGAGCACCCGGCCCAGATCCTGACTACCCAGTTCCTTTTGCAGGAGCTCCCCTTCTTCAGCAAGCTGCGCAAAGCGTTGCCAGTTTTTTTGGAATCCGGGCCAGCGAGCACCCAGCAGTGGCATGACTTTCTGTCTCAAATAGTTGCGGTCAAAGTCGACCACGCTATTACTTTCATCCTCAATCCATTCCAAACTGTGTTCTCTGGCATAACTGGCAAGCGCTTCACGGGTAATGTGAAGCAGAGGTCGACTCATTTTCCCATTACCCAATGGTCTCTCCAAAGCCATGCCTGACATTCCCCTTAAGCCGGTACCACGCAGCAAGCGGAACAACAGCGTTTCTGCCTGATCGTCCAGATGATGCGCCGTGAACACATATCCCCCTTGTTCGACAGCTTTTGAAAACACTGCCAGCCGTTTGTTCCTTGCGGCATCCTCAAGTCCCTTGCCGTCTTTTTCCACACGCACTTCCTCGACAATCAATGGCACATTAAAGGAATCACAGACACTCTGGCAGTGCTTTACCCAGGCCTGGGCATTTGAACTCAAACCGTGATTCACATGGAGCGCCGCCAGCTTTGCCTTAAATTGACCAGCCTGTTTGAGTGCACAAAGTGCATGCAGCAATACATGGGAATCCATGCCACCACTGTAGGCGACATGACAATTGACATCCTCGTCGGGGAGAAAAGGAAGAAGCTGTTGTGGGGAAAAGGCCATATTGCATGCCTCGGCGGCATTAGATTATCGCGCGCTGGTGAGTGTCATCACTTACCTGTGCTACTGGGAGCTGCCATGGCTCATCAGACGTTTGTAGCGTCGCTGAACCAAGGCATCCATATCCATATTTTTGAATTGCTGAAGCTGTTCAATGAGACTTTCCCTGATGGAGTCAGCCATCTGCCTGATATCACGGTGGGCACCACCCAAAGGCTCCTTGATGGTTGAGTCGACAATACCAAGCTCTTCGAGTCTTTCCGAGGTTACCCCCATGGCTTTGGCTGCATCAGCCTTGTGATCTGAGGATTTCCACAGGATCGTGGCACAGCCTTCTGGAGAGATGACGAAATAGGTGGAATACTGGAGCATATTCAGATGATCACACACTCCTATCGCAATAGCGCCTCCAGAGTTACCTTCCCCGGTAACCGTGGCAATAATAGGCGTTCTTAACCGGGACATAACGGCAAGGTTTTCGGCGATAGCTTCATTGATGCCACGGGCTTCAGAATCAATTCCCGGATAAGCACCCGGGGTATCGATAAAGGTTAACACTGGCAAGGAATAACGTTCCGCCATCAGCATCAAGCGACGGGCTTTTCGATACCCTTCCGGTTTTGGCATGCCGAAATTACGCTTTACTTTTTCCTTGGTACTGCGCCCCTTTTGATGCCCGATAATCATTACCGGCATGTCTTCAAGCCTGCCGACACCACCTATCAGTGCCTGATCATCAGCAAAATATCTATCTCCATGCAGCTCATCAAAATCAGTAAAAATATGTTCTATAAAGTCTTCTGTATATGGCCGCAATGGATGCCTTGCCAATAATGAAATCTGCCAGGGCGTTAGCGATGAGAATATTTTTTCTGTCAGCTTATGGCTTTTGTCGCGGAGCTTGACGATTTCATCGTTAATGTTAAGTTTATTGTCCGCTCCTACTAAACGCAGTTCGTTAATCTTTACTTCAAGATCAGCAATAGGTTGTTCAAAATCGAGATAATCAGGATTCATGTTATTTAAGACCACTATTTAATGAATTACTGTGTAAATATTGTGTTTTTAAGACATTTGCATCTATCAAATTTGCCTGTAGCAAAGTCAGTACACATCCGCTATTTGAGTATTTGTCCATTGTACCGGTTTCCTGTCCGCCAAATAACAGATGATGAAGTTTTCTAACGGTAATTTACGCGGATTTGGTTTGCACCATACTGTTCCCGGAGCTTATGAAGCAATTCATCCTCCACATGGACACGCCACTGCTTGCCAAGCAAAATGCTTCCGCTCACTCCCCGTCTGGAATAATTAACAACCACGTCACAGGTATTGTCATGGCTGTTATCATAGGCATTGTGATTCGTACCATTGTGGAAGGGGCTTGCGCTATTGTTAGCGCTGTCGTTAGCACAATCACTGTATTCGGCAAGGATACCCTGTAAAATTTGCAGGGATTCTACAGGCAAATTCTCCTCGTGCAAGTTCAGGGTAATATTCCTGACATATTGCTGGCGCGCATCCTTGAAGGAAATAAGCTTGCGGGCACGAATCTGTAATTGGCTATTGCCGCTGTATTCATCGACGCTCACCACCCCTTCTACAAAAACAACAATATCTTTGCTTAGCAGCTCCCGGCAACTTTCATAGACCTCTCCGAAAAGAGAAACTTCAATGCGCGCACTGCGGTCATCGAGCGTAAGAATGGCAATAGTGTCTCCGCGTTTGCTTTTAATAATACGCATATCGTGAATCAGACCTATTACCATCTGCGTACTTTTGTCCGCTTTCAGGTTAACAATGCGATTCTTTGTCATGAGCTGGATTTCTGGTAGATATTCCTCAATGGGATGACCTGACAGATAAAGACCAAGGGAATCCTTTTCCTCCTGCAGACGTCGTTGTTCACTCCAGGGTCTGACATTTCGATAATTGGAATAAATATCTTCGGCATTGTCATCAGGCACAAGATCACCAAACATATCGGCAACTCCGCTGGCCTGAGTCCGGTCACTTTGTTCGGCCGTTTTAACCGCCTCACTCATACATGCCAGGAGCACGGCTCGATCAGCACCAAAGTTATCCATGGCGCCCGAGCGAATCAAGGCTTCTATTGCGCGTTTGTTTAGCACAGACATATTAATACGGTTACAGAAATCAAACAGGTTGGTAAAAGGCCCACTTTCCTCCCTGACTGCAATAATGTTCCCGATAGGCCCTTCCCCCAGCCCCTTGATAGCACCCAGTCCATAAATTATCCTGCCCTGATCGTCCACAGTGAAGGAGTAACGACCACTGTTTACATCCGGCGAAATAATGGGGATTTCCATGCGCCGGCATTCTTCAATAAGGATTACTATCTTGTCAGTATTCTGCATATCTGCAGAAAGCACCGCAGCCATAAAATGAGCGGGATAGTAATACTTGAGCCATGCCGTCTGATATGACACCAGGGCATAAGCGGCTGAGTGGGATTTATTAAAGCCGTAATCAGCAAACTTTTCCATAAGATCGAAAATGGTTTCTGCCTGCTTCGCATCAATCCCCTTGTTGGCTGCTCCCGCAAGAAAGATCTCCCGTTGCTCCTGCATTTCCTGGGGTTTTTTCTTGCCCATGGCACGTCGAAGCATATCCGCTCCACCGAGCGTGTAATCGGCAAGTACCTGGGCTATTTGCATGACCTGTTCCTGGTAAAGAATTACACCATAGGTGTTTTTCAGAACCGGCTCGAGATCGGGATGCGGGTAGCTAACTGACATGCGCCCGTGCTTTCGATTAATAAAATCATCCACCATGCCCGACCCCAGGGGGCCCGGACGAAACAGCGCAACCAGAGCAATGATGTCTTCAAAGTTACTTGGTTTGAGGCGTTTGATCAGGTCTTTCATGCCACGTGATTCAAGCTGAAAAATCGCTGTGGTGTCACCCTGTTCCAACATTCTGTAAACGGCCGGATCATCCAGCGGGATGAAGTTAATGTCTACAACAGCTTGGCTTTGCTGTTCTGCCTTGCTCTGTGTCGGGCTCGGCGTACTGTCCAGGGGGCGAATATTGGCCCCATTAATCATTTTCACGGCCCAATCAATAATGGTCAGTGTGCGCAGTCCAAGAAAGTCGAACTTCACCAGGCCGGCACTTTCTACATCGTTCTTGTCATATTGGGTGACAAGATTGCTGCCGGTTTCATCACAGTAAAGCGGAGAAAAATCAGTCAGCTTGGTCGGTGCAATAACCACACCTCCGGCATGCTTGCCTACATTACGAATGATACCTTCCAGTTTGAAGGCCATTTCCATGATTTCTTCAGCTTCTTCATCCGTTTCGATCAATTCAACCAACTGCTTTTCCTGTTCCAGGGCTTTATGCAGCGTCATACCAACTTCAAAGGGAACCAGTTTCGATAGCTTGTCTGCCAGTCCATAGGATTTACCCTGTACTCGACCTACATCACGAATAACGGCTTTGGCCGCCATGGTGCCGAAGGTAATAATCTGGGAAACGGCTTCCTGGCCATAGAGTTCAGCCACATGCTCTATCACCCGATCCCGACCTTCCATGCAGAAGTCCACATCAAAATCCGGCATTGATACACGTTCCGGATTAAGAAAACGCTCAAACAGCAAATCATAGGCCAGGGGATCAAGATCGGTAATTTTCAATACATAGGCCACCAGCGAGCCCGCACCGGAGCCCCTGCCGGGCCCTACCGGAATACCGTTATTTTTCGCCCATTGAATGAATTCCATCACGATCAGGAAATAACCCGGAAATCCCATCTGGTTGATGATATCCAGCTCAAAATCCAGACGTGCCTGATATTGCTTTGTTATCTCGGCAAAATCGTCAGCCTCTTTATCAAAAGTGCTTTCCAGACGCTCTTTAAGTCCGTTTTCACTTTCCTGTCGCATAAACTCAGCCACAGTCAGTCCATCAGGAATAGGATAATTAGGCAAATACGGTTTCCCCAATTCAAGGGACAAGGTGCAGCGACGCGCTATTTCTACGGTGTTTTCCAGCGCCTCGGGGATATCCCTGAACAATTCCTGCATTTCTTCAACAGTTCGTAAATATTGCTCTTCAGAATAGACTCTGGGTCTTCTTGGGTCATCGAGGGTTCGACGTTCATTGATACACACCCTGGCTTCGTGGGCTTCAAATTCATCTCTTTCAAGAAAACGGACATCATTGGTTGCCACTACGGGAACATCGAATTTTTCGGCAAGTGCCACGGCCTGCTGAATATATTCCTCTTCCCCGGGACGACTGGTTCTCTGCAGTTCCAGGTAGAAATTTTGCGGAAAGATAGTTGTTAACTCGGCCAGTGATTGTTCAGCCAGAGCCATGTCCTGATTCAGAATTGCCTTGCCAATCTCTCCCGCACGCCCCCCTGACAATGCAATAAGTCCATCAGATTTATCCCTGAGCCAGCTGCGTTTTATATAAGGATTGCCTCTGAACTGTCCTTCAAGGTGGGCTCTGGATATCAGCTCAATAAGGTTTTTGTAACCAGCCAGATTTTTTGCCAGCAGGACAAGAATAGAGATATTTTCGGGATTATCATCATCTGCTACCAGCACATCACAACCGCAAATGGGTTTAATTCCAGCCTGATTGGCGGCGGTATAAAACTTGATCAGGGCATACAGATTGACATGATCTGTAATTGCCACCGCAGGCATTTCAAGCTCTGCTGTTTTTGCAGCAAGCGCTTTAACCCGGACCAGTCCATCAATAACAGAATATTCCGAATGCACACGCAGGTGAACGAATCCCTTCTCACTCATTGTAAGGCACTCATTGTAGTCTGCTCATAGTGATTTCAATTCCTGATACCGATGCATGTGTTTATACAGCTTAGCCGTGTGCTGGGTGAATTTATTCTTTAACCATCTACAACACCGGGTTGAAGCGGCTTTGATTAAGCCAGCTTATCAGCTAAATCATGCAGATGACGGGCAAAATTCTTTTGGAAAGTTTACCCAGAATAGATCCTGTTTTATACCCTGAAGCGCTTTCACACTAGACTTAATCAGAGGTTCCTTAAATAAACAATTTTGCTACTGGCCCAAATGACTTTCTGTGGATCGGTGTCGGGCCAAGTCGTTCGAGTGCATCCATATGTGCCTTGGTTGGATAGCCCTTATGCTGCGCCAGCCCATAGCCTGGATAAATTGAATCAAGTGCCTGAATAGCATTATCCCGGAACACTTTGGCCAGGATTGATGCCGCAGCAATAGCCGCAATTCTGCCATCGCCTTTTACTATTGCTTCACTGCCATACCGCCATTCAGGGCAACGATTACCATCGACATAAACAAGATCAGGGCAAATAGAAAGACTGTCCACCGCTCTTTTCATGGCCAGTAAACTGGCCTGCAAAATATTCAACCGATCTATTTCTTCTACACTGGCACTTGCTATCGAAAAGGCCAGTGCTTGTTGCTTGATGACTGGAAAAAGTTTTTCTCTTTGCTTTTCTGACAGTTTTTTGGAATCACCCAAGCCCTCAATAGGCTGAGCAGAATCCAGTATGACTGCAGCAGCGACTACCTCACCGGCAAGGGGGCCTCGGCCGGCCTCATCAACACCTGCAATAAATCTTATGCCGGTATGTTGATCCAGACAATTGGGAAGAACTATTTTTGGCATAATGCCAAGACTGCCTTTGCTGCGGTCTCGCTGGCATTGCGACGCAGGCTTTGATGAATAGCCTGCCAGGTAGATATTACCGCCTCGCGACTATCACTTTGCGTTAGTAACTTCTCAATTTCTGAAAACAATGCCCCGGGGCTGGCAGCTTCCTGTAACAGCTCCGGAACAATAGCCTGATCGGCCAGCAGATTGGGTAAGGAAATATAACGAGATTTTAACATCCGGGAAATAATTGCATAGGATAAAGGAGCCATTCGATAAGCCACCACCATGGGCTTTTTCAGCAGCATGCCTTCCAGTGTTGCGGTTCCTGACGCCATCAACAGACAATCCGCGGCAGCCATCACAGTTCTTGATTGCCCCAGAATCAATTTGATAGATTCCAATCCCGCCTCTCCAAGCATTGTGGATATCTGTGCTTTACGGACTTCACCGGCGCACGGAATCACAATGCTCAAATCCGGCCATTTTTTCAGGCAACATCGTGCCGTTTCCAGGAAAACCGGGCCCAGCCTGGAAACCTCACCCTGTCGCGAGCCAGGCAGTATAGCCAGGATTTTTTTATCCATTGGTAATGAAAGTGCAGAACGCGCTGCTACCACATCAACGTTCAGAGGTAACTCATCAGCCAGTGGATGGCCAATGCAGCATACCGGCACATTGTGTTGCTGATAGTATTTCTCTTCAAATGGAAACAACGTAAGCATCAGGTTAACTGCACGCTGAATTTTTTTTATTCTTCCCTGGCGCCAGGCCCAAACTGAAGGGCTGACATAATGTACCGTGGGAATACCCAATGCCTTGAGTTTGACTTCCAGTCCCAGATTAAAATCAGGGGAATCTATACCAATAAAAACATCAGGCGGATTGTTTTTCAGATCCAGGTAAAAAGATTTTCTGATTCCCAGCAATTCGGGTAGACGTTTAAGAGGTTCAACGAGCCCCATGACTGCGAGGCGCTCCATGGCAACCCTTGAGACAAGACCGGCCTTTTCCATTTCGGGGCCGCCAATACCAGTAAAAGAGATCTCAGGGTGAAGCTTACGAAGTGAATGCATCAGCCCGGCACCCAGTAAATCCCCTGATGCTTCTCCAGCGAGAATCCCGACTTGGAGGGCTTTGCTCATGTTAGTAACCAGTAATTATATATTCGTGTAGTATCGAAGCATTTTTGTAAAACGGAAAAACCATTAAAGCAACAAGCTCATTGACGGTAACCAACAATCTCTGGATTGCTAGCGAATGATACCTTTTTGTGAGGCTTTAATTGAATCAATTAAGATCTGTATCTGTGCATGCTGTTCAACAAGAGGCTCCAGAAGCATTAATGCTTCTTCAATTTTGAGCCCCTGGCGGTAGATGATTTTATAGGCCTGTCTGATAGCTCTGATGGTCTGTTTCGAGAATCCGCGACGCTCAAGACCGGTAATATTGATACCTTTTGGTTCCGCCGGAGTCCCCTTGGCGATGACAAACGCCGGCACGTCCATATTGATATGGGTGAGCCCCCCGACAAAACTGTGTGCACCTATTCTGAGAAACTGGTAAACACCTGCATAGCCACTCAATATAGCCCAGTCTTCTACGATGACATGGCCACTGACGGCGGCATTGTTTGAAAAGATTATGTGATTGCCAATAATACAGTCATGGGCGACATGGGTGTAAGGCATGAAGAGATTATCTGAGCCTATTCGAGTAATTCCTCCTCCAGACTCAGTGCCCCGGTGAAGAGTTGCTCCTTCACGAACAATATTATTGTCTCCCATTTCGAGCCAGCTGACTTCGCCGTGGTATTTTTTGTCTGAGGGATCCTCTCCTACAGAGGCAAACTGGAAAATACGGTTATTTTTTCCAATACGGGTATGACTTTTAATGACGACGTGGGAGGCAATATTGCAGCCATCACCTATTTCAACTTCAGGGCCAATTACTGTCCAGGGCCCAATCGTGACATCCTTGCCAATCTTTGCGGAAGGATCGATTACAGGCTCATTGCCAATCATTATTCCTTCCTTTCAGCACACAGTATGGTGGCCTCACAGACAGTGGCTCCATCTACCGAAGCACGGCATACAAATCTGTAAATACCACGACGAACAGGGCCCATTTCTGCTTCAAGTATAAGCTGATCACCTGGTACCACCGGCCGCTTTAAACGAACCTTATCTGCACCGACAAAATAATAAAGATAGCCATCCTTGGGCTTTTTTTCCTGCGATTTGAATCCAAGCACACCTGCGGCCTGCGCTAATGCTTCAATAATGAGAACACCCGGCATAATCGGCTTGCTTGGAAAATGGCCTTCGAAAAATTCTTCATTTGTAGTTACGTTCTTATAAGCCTTGATACGTTTGCCCAATTCAAGCTCTACTACACGGTCAACCATCAGGAATGGGTACCTTTGGGGTAAATACTCTTTAATATCACCAATATCCATCATAAGGAATTCCTGCTTTGCTCGGGGGTTAATATTGCCAATACCGCTTTCGGCAGGTATTGCTCAAGGCTCATCAATTAATTCTTTGTGTTTTTTGTGTTCTTTAAATTTTCAATGGCTTTCAGGCGGTTACTGAGCCTATCAAGATGCCGAAAATGCACAATGTTTTTCTTCCACACTGAGGACTCAGATAAGCCAGTGCCCGAAGAATAACACCCTTTTCTGGTAATAGACTTGTTTACCAATGTCATGGCAGTCACTGTGACGCCATCGGCGATTGTAATATGATTGATTATTCCCACGCCGCCAGCAATGATACAATTTTTGCCAATGCTTGAGCTACCAGCAATAGCGCTACAGCCACAAATAACAGTGTTTTCACCTACTCTGACATTGTGCGCAACCTGCACCTGATTATCAATTTTGACCCCATTTCCAATCACAGTATCTTCAAGAGCACCACGATCAATAGTCGTTCCTGCTCCTATTTCAACATCACTGCCAATGATGACTCCGCCAAGCTGAGCAATCTTCACCTGTAGCTGATCGTCACGGGCAAAACCGAAACCGTCCGCGCCGATGACGACACCGGAATGAATAATCGCGTTATTGCCAACAAGCACATCATGATAAAAAGTAACATTTGGATAGACCAGGACATCCTCTCCCAAACAACTGTTTTTACCAATAACGACATTGGCACCAATAATAGTTCGATTGCCAATACGTGCATTGGCATCAATAACTGTATTAGGGCCTATGGAGACTTGCTCACCGATTTCCGCTGAACTATCTATGACAGCACTTGGATGAATTTGCCCATTGGAAGAAGTGGTTTTTTCAAACAACCGACTCGCCCTGGCATAGGCCAGGTATGGATTATCTGTTAAAAGTATATTGGTAGCGCAGTCCTGTGCAGCTGCAGTTGTTAAAATCACCGCGCCTGCTTTGGTTGCTTTTAAATCAGAAATATAGGCGGCGTTGTGGTAAAAACTCAATTCACAAGACCTGGCTCCTGCTAATGTGGCAATACCGGAAACCGTTACAGCAGAATCCCCCTGCAGGGAAATATCCAGAAGCTCTGCCAGTTCGCCAAGTGTGTATTCTTTTTTATTCTCTTCCACTCGTTATTACTAGCCGTTTACTAGCCATCTGTAGCTTGCAGGTGCTTACTTGAATTTAAGCAGCATCATCTGCCAGCGCCTCTGGACTGTGTTACTGCTGATTCAGTTTTTCAGTGACTTTCGCTGTGATGTTGATTGCGTTGCCGTAATGAAGTGCAGCTTCTGCCCGAAACACAATGTCATAACCATCCTCTTCAACGACTTCGGTAATGGCCTGAACAAGATTTGGTGCATAGCTTTGCTGAAATTGCTGCTGTCTTTCATTAATTAAAGTCTGGATCTTTTGAACCAGGAACTGATACTGGTTCTGGAGTTCCTGAAGCTCTCCAACAATCCGGCGCTGCTCAGCTTCACTCATAACTTCGCCATCGCGCTGTATCTGTTCCTGCAGCGTCTGGGCCTGGGTTGCCAGGCTTCTGACCTTTTCCTGGTCATCTGAAGTTTCCTGCTGCAGTTCATCATTCACGCCTTTTGCCACATCTGAGTTCATCAGGGCCGTGGCCATGTCAAGTACCGCTATTTTCAACCCGCTACTATCCTGGGCAAAAGAATTTGTTGCTCCGAAGCCCATGACAACGGTTAATATCAAACTACCAATAACTTTATTCACGTATATCTCCAAAAATAATGAGTTCGATAATCAGTTAGACGCCTGAATGGCTGATTTTATTCCCCTGTAATAATAATTTTCATTGGGGTCACAAGCCAGCGTTGCTGGCGCGTATTCTACAGGGTTTTCTTTACAGGTTCGAATAGTTCATCACTTGTCAAACCCTAGAAAGTATTACCCAGGGTAAACTGGAAAATCTCGGTTTCGTCAATGATTGTAGCATTGAAAGGCTTGGCCAGACTGAAGGTCATAATTCCGAATGCCCCTGAAAACCAGCTCACGGCAATGCCTGCCGAATAGCGCAGTTCGCCTATGTCAAACCCGGCACAGTTATTACGTGCCTCCTGCTCGTCTGTACAGTAGGACGAAAAGACATTACCGGCGTCAACAAAGATTGATGATCGTATCCTGCTGCGGTCTTCTATAAATGGCATCGGGAATAGTAGTTCCATGGTTGCTGTAGTCTGGATATTGCCCCCAAATGGCTGCGGTCTGCCTTGAAACAAACGTTCTGAAGCCAGTATTTCCGATAATACCGGCTGTCCAGTCTCATCAAATAATGGCTGTCCATTCTCATCGAGCACTTGCTGAAGAAGATAGGCTACGTTTGATCTAACATCCAGTACCGGTTGACCGAAAACATCTGTTGCAATGTTTCCGTTAGCGTCTTTCACAAATTCGGTGTTGGCAGTTCTGTAACGTTCCGGAAAAGTGGCTCTGGGACCCAGGGTATTTCTTTCAAAGCCCCTCACTGTACCCAAACCACCTGCATAGAAATTCTGGAAAAACGGTAATTGTTCAGTAGATCCATAACCATCACCATAGCCAAGGTTGGCGTTTATACGAGCGATCCACTCTCCCCTGATGGGAAAATATTTTTCAAAAATATACCTAAGCCGGTAAAAAGAAAGGTCACTGCCAGGAATTACAAGCTCTGCTGACAGGCTCTGAGCCTGACCGGCTGTCGGGAATAAACCACGGTTTAACGTTGACTCACTCCAGGTAATTGAAAGATTCAGGTTATTAAATCTGTTGCCATCACGATCAAGAAAGCCCTTGTTTTGATTAAACGCTGAAGCAGGCAGACCGGAAATAGGCGCAGTAACAGCATCGGCTATGGGAAATATTTGCCCGGTAACCGGATCAAAATAGGATTGGTTTCGTGGGGGGACAACAACGTAATCCTCAATTCCGGGAATGAGATCAGGGCTGGATTTAATTTCCTGTACCGGACCAAAGCCTTCATCAATAGACGTATTGGTAAAGCCAAAATTGAAAGACAGGCGCTGGGTTTCCCCCATGGGATAGCCATAGGTGACACTGGAATTAAACTGGTTAGTACTATAAGACGCCAGGTTTAATTCTGCGAAGTCTGATGTGGTATAGGAAATACCGAAGCCCCTGCTTACACCATCAATTGTGTAATAAGGATCAAAATAATTGAACTGATAGCTGGTACTGAACGCACTGGTGTTAACGCCTACCCCAATACTCTTGCCAGTGCCCAGAAAGTTCGCTTGCTGCAGGTTGGCTGATAAGACAAGCCCCTGAACCTGGCCGAAGCCCAGGCTGCCACCAATCTGTCCCGAAAGCTGCTCCTCAACCGTGAAATCAACATCAATCTGGTCGGAAGTTCCTGGCACCTCGGATGTCTCATAGTCTACTGTGGCAAAATAACCGAGCTGTTCCAGACGCACCTTAGATTGTTCAAGTGCCACATTGGAGGCAGGAGCACCCTCCATCTGACGCATTTCCCTGCGTAGCACTTCATCCGCCGTGTTCGTGTTACCGTAAAAACTAATACGATTGATATAGGTCCGGTTACCAGGAATAACAAAGAATGTGACGTCTACCGTCTTATTTTCCTCGTCAATGGAAGGAACCCCTTCCACTTCGGCAAAGAAATACCCTCTGTTACCCAGCAATTGAGTCATAAACTCAGAGGTGCCGGTTACCAGTTGTTGGGAAAAAACCTGTCCTTTTCGCAACTGAATCATTAGCCTGAGAATGTCTTCAGAATCTACCAGGTCACCTGCCAGCTCAACTTCATTAATAGTATAGATATCACCTTCAGAAATATTAATGGTGATATAGACTTCATCCTTGGCTGGGGTTACGGAAACCTGAGTCGAGGTAATATCAAAGTTAATATAGCCCTGATCCATGTAATAGGATGTCAGACGCTCTATATCACCATTGATTTTTTCACGGGCGTACTGATCATCTTTTCGAATCCAGGAAAGCCAGTTCGACGTTCTGAGCTCAAACAGACCAAGTAATTCTTCATCAGTAAAGACTGTGTTGCCTACTATATTAAGATGAATGATTTTTGCAGCATCACCTTCGCTGATATTGATATTCAGAGCAACCCTGTTTCGAGGCTGCTCGACAACTTCCGTCTCAACGCTGGCACCGTATCTGCCCTGACCGACATATTGTTCCTGCAAGGCCAGTCGCATGCCATCAAGAGTTGAAGGCTGAAACACCTGACCTATGGAGAGACCGCCATTAGCCATATTTTCCAGCAGAGCTTCTGTTGGTATAAGTTTGTTGCCATCCAGCTGGATATCACTAATCGTGGGCCTTTCCTCAAGGCGAATGATCAGCACGTTACCTTCTCTCAATAATTCAACATCAGCAAAATTTTCCGATGCAGCGATATCCCGAATTATGTTGGCAAAGTCCTGGGGTGTAAGCTGATCACCAACGCTGATGTTAAGCAGTGCGAAAACATTGGTTGCGGAAATTCGCTGCAGGCCTTCCAGGCGGATATCAGAAACGGTGAAACTTTGGGAATTTTGCGGAGGGGCAAGCTGTGCTGATACTGAAAGTGGTATCAGTAAGGCCAAAAAAAGCCATGACAAAATTTTAGTTTTGTACTTCAGAATCATTATGAGCCTTAGAACAGACGATTTATATCATTGTAGAAGGCAATGAACATGATGCCTGCAATTATAATCAAACCAAAACGCAATCCCATTTCCTGGACATAGTCGGGCAAGGGCTTACGACTAATTGCTTCAATGGCATAGTAAAAAAGATGTCCGCCGTCCAGAACCGGAATCGGCAGCAGGTTCATTACCCCCAGACTGATGCTGAGAATTGCGAGAAAACCAATAAAATACTCAAGCCCATCGCTGGCCGAATCTCCGGCAATTTTTGCAATGGTAATAGGCCCACTGATATTGTTGACCGACATCAGGCCAATTATCATTTTCTTTATGGCCACCAATACAAAAACACTATTTTCCCAGGTCTCCTTAACCGCTTCAACAAGCGCCGTGAACGGGTTGAATTTAATTTCACGAATCATTTCCTGAGGCAATACCGGCAACTCTACTGCTGCTCCAATATATCCCTGAGGGCGGCCATTTTCATCCAGCAGGACTTCATTGTTTTCATCTCGTCTTGTGGCTGGCGTAAGGTAAAGTTCAAGTGTGCTCTCGTCACGTTCAATCAAGACATTCAAACTCTGTTCCGGGCTTTCACGAATAAACGCAACCCATTCATCCCAGCCATCAACAACCTGACCATTAACTGACAACACCAGATCACCACTTTCAAAACCTGCGTCTAAAGCTCTGCCATCGGCTTCAAGTTGTCCAATACGTGGGGGAATGTCCATAAATATCGGTGTTATGCCAAGCGAGCCTAATACATCCGGTTCGGTTGCTCCCTGTAACCAATCCTGAAGTGTGATGGTCAGATCTCTGCTTTGGGTTGATTCTTCATTGATAACTGTCAGTCGTAAATTTCCGCTTTCACCCAGACGATCCAGCAACTGCTTTCTTACATCCTGCCAGGTACGGGTTTCCTTGCCATCGACTTCAATAATTTCGTCACCATACTGCAATCCGGCAACTTCAGCAGAAGACGCCTCGTCTATCTGCCCAACGATTGGTGCAAAATCCCTGATACCGGACATGAACATGATCCAGTAAAGCAGGATCGCCAACAAAAAATTGGCTGCCGGGCCGGCTGCAACAATCGCTGCTTTTTGTGAAAGGGGTTTATGATTGAAGGCAAACTTTTTTTGATGTTCAGGAACCTGAAGATTCTGCTCTCCCAGCATTTTTACATAGCCACCCAAAGGCAGTGCTGCGATCACAAACTCAGTACCAGGCTCTTCTTCAAGCACTTCATTGGAATTACCGGTAGCTTGCGCGGGTACGTTTTTACCACGCCAGCGGAACAAGGGCTTACCAAAACCAATGGAGAATTTCTCAACCTTCACGCCACATTTTCGAGCAACCCAAAAATGCCCGTACTCATGAAAAGTAACGAGTATTCCCAAGGTCACCAACATGGCAATCACGTCAAAAATAATACTGCCGATCATTTCCATTATAGGATTACACCATTTTCTCTGTATGTCTGTTTACAGGACATTTAAAGGCTATACGCCATTGTTTACTATCCCGGGTATGGTTATCCAGCTTTAACCTGATTCCCGGTAATTGATAACTATCTTAACAAGCACTTTAACCATCTACCTTTGACAACCGATAGTGGCCTGATTATCCGGTAATCATGGATTTTTTGTCTTTAATTTCGATGCTATTTATCGCTCGAAATCACTGTAATATGTACTAAAACCTGAAACGGCACATAAACATAGGCAGATTGCCTACAGCAGAGTCGCAGCTACCTTTCGTGCTTTCTTGTCTTCTGCCAACACTTCTTCCAATGTTGAAGCTGCAGATACAGCCTGCTTTTGCAAAGTACCGTCTATGATAGCAGGAATTTGGTCAAATCTGAGAATGCCAGACAAAAAAGCTGCTACCGCTATTTCGTTGGCAGCGTTAAAAATAATAGGCGCTGAATCGCCTGCTGCAGCTACCTTGCGCCCCAATTTGAGACAGGGAAACCTTTCCAGGTCGGGCTGAAAGAAATCCAGCCTTGATATACTTGCCAAATCGAGCTCGTCAACGCCAGCGCTAATTCTTTCAGGCCAGGCCAGACCATAGGAAATGGGGGTACGCATATCCGGATTTCCCATTTGTGCCAGTACAGAACCATCCCGGTAATAAACCATTGAATGAATAATACTTTGCGGGTGAATCAATATTTCTATTAGCGACTCATCAAGACCGAAAAGAAAACAGGCTTCAATCAACTCCAGCGCTTTATTTACCATGCTCGCCGAATCCACCGAAATTTTTCTACCCATCTCCCAATTGGGATGGGCACAAGCCTGATCAGGGGTGACAGAAACCAGCGATTGTGGATCAGTATTCAGGAATGGTCCTCCTGAACCTGTTAACACTATTTTACTAAACCCGTCACCGGCCTCATTGCCGAACTGTGCCTTGTGGTTCACCGGCAGGCACTGGAACATGGCATTATGCTCACTGTCTATTGGGAGCAAGATTGCATTGTGCTCCCGAACCCCATCCATAAACAGGTGTCCGGCCATAACCAGAGCTTCCTTATTTGCCAGTAGTATTTTTTTGCCTGCTTTTACAGCCGCAAATGTCGGAGCCAATCCAATACCTCCAACTATTGCAGCCATTACACAATCTGTTTCTTCATGGCTGGCAATATACTCAAGACCCTCTATGCCGGAGAGCACTGTAACATTCGTGTCTGATAATGCTGATGCAAGACTCTTTGCAGCTTGTTTGTCATACATTACCGCGTAGTCAGGCAGGTATTGACGACATTGCTTTTGCAATAGCTCTACATTCGAATTGGCAGAAAGCGCAAATACACGATAGCGATCACTGTTTTGCCCAATCACATTGAGGGTGTTGACGCCTATTGAACCTGTGGAACCCAGAATCGAAACTGATTGCAGCGCTTTCATATGAAATCGCTACCTAATTGCATTAACAGGATAACGTACAAAGGGGCAGCCGAGGTCAATCCGTCGATACGATCAAGAATGCCCCCATGGCCAGGCAGTATCTTACCGCTGTCTTTTACATCCCGAAAACGCTTGATCATACTTTCAAACAAGTCACCTACCACGCTAAATATTGCAATCAAGATTGCGCTTATGATCAACTTCATCCAATGAGTCATATTCATTTCAGGCAGGTTTTCAGAAAAAATCAAGGCAGTAAAAAATACCAACACTATGCAGGCAATCATGCCGCCATAAAAACCCTCCCAGGTTTTGTTGGGACTTACCAGCACAGCAAGTTTGTGTTTACCGAATCTGCGACCAGCAAAGTAGGCACCAATATCAGCAGCAGCGACGAGAAAAAAAAGCAGGAGAATGTGGAACTCAAAATTGGCCTGGGCTCGCAATAAAACAAACGCCATCCAGCCAGGTATAAACAGTGGTACCCCTGCAAGAATTAGCACTGCATTATTTGCCCACAGGTTTTTTCCGGCCGGAAAAATAAATATAAATAGAAATGCAATTATCCAGAAACATAGTCCCAGAAACAGCACACTTGGCAAGGGGTTAGCTGGAAGCCGAATTAGTGCCATCATCAATAAAAATGCCAGCACATAAGATAACCTGCTAATAATTGAAGAAAGACCGGCAAGAGCAGACCATTCCCAAATAGCCAGCCCCATCACCAGGGTTATAAAGAGTACAAAATAGATTTCCGGAAAATAAAAAACTGCCGAGAGAATCAGGCCAAGCAGGACTATGGAGGTAGCTACGCGCTGGGCTAACATGGTCAGGCTGACTCCACCTGATCACTGATTTTACCGAAACGTCGCTGTCTGCCAGCGAAGTCTTCCAAAGCCTTTTCAAATTCCGCCTCATCGAAATCTGGCCAGTAGGTATCTGTAAAATAAAATTCCGTATAGGCAAACTGCCACAGCAGAAAATTGCTTATACGTTGCTCACCCCCTGTTCGAATACACAAATCCGGCATAGGTAAGTCAGCAAGAGCTATATGAGCGGATACGACTTCTTCATCAATATCCTTTGCCTGCATTTCTCCGCGCTCTACTTTTTCAGCAATAACTTTGGCAGCATTTGCCATGTCCCAATGTCCGCCATAATCTGCAGCCACTACAACGGTCATGCCAGTATTTTCTGCGGTTAATTTTTCTGCATTTTCCATTAAGGCTAACAACTTACTGGCAAAGCGTTCTCTGCTTCCAATAAACCGTACCTTTATATTTTTTTTATGAAGCTTGCTGATTTCATTTTTTTGCAGCACATTCAAAAAAAGCGCCATCAGGCTATTTACTTCTTTCTTGGGCCGCAACCAGTTTTCACTGCTGAAAACGAACAGGGTAAGAACTTCGATATTTCTATTCAGACAATATTCAACAAGGTTTCTGGCAGCTACCGCCCCAGCGCGGTGGCCGGAAACCCCGTTTTTATTGTGCTGTTTGGACCAGCGATTATTGCCATCCATAATCACTGCAATATGACGGGGCAAATTTTCTTTCCGCTTGTTGTCAGCCTTGGTAGAAATGCTTTTTGAAGGTGACATATGGAGTGCAGACCAGGAGTCAGATCGTTAAAAGATCAACTTCCTTTTCATCGTATTTACTATCTATCTGCGCTATGAAACTGTCGGTAAGTTTTTGTATGTCCTGCTCAGCTTTTCTTTCTTCGTCTTCGCTGATTTCTTTATCTTTCAGCAAGTCTTTAGTCTGACTATTGGCATCACGACGAATATTACGCACAGCGATACGGGCATTCTCTGCTTCATTCTTAGCCTGTTTGGTATATTCCTTTCTTGTCTCTTCCGTCAGTGCAGGCATAGGTAACCTGATAACATCACCATTATTTGAAGGATTGAGTCCAAGATCAGATTTCATAATTGCTTTTTCAACATCGCCTAGAATATTTTTCTCCCAGGGCGTAACAGCGATAGTTCTGGCATCTTCAATGGTGACATTGGCTACTTGCTGTATAGGCGTTTCTGTTCCGTAATAGTTCACCATGACACTATCAAGAATTCCAGGATGTGCACGCCCCGTTCGAATCTTGTTAAAGGCAATCTCGAGACTGTGCACACTCTTTTCCATTCGATCCCTGGCATCAGCAATAATTTCATCAATCATCTTATTCTCCTCTCTCTATCAGGGTTCCTTCGTCCTTACCGACAATAATGTTAAAAAGAGCTTCAGCTTTATTCATATTGAAGACACGAACCGGCAGATTATGATCCCTGCTCAGGCAAATGGCAGTAAGGTCCATAACACCAAGTTTTTTATCCAGTACTTCGTCGAAAGTGAGGCGATCATATTTTTCTGCAGTGGGGTCTATAACAGGATCCGCAGAATATACGCCATCTACTTTGGTCGCCTTGAGTACAAGATCGGCATTTATTTCAATACCACGCAAACAGGCAGAAGAATCAGTCGTAAAAAATGGATTGCCAGTGCCGGCTGAAAAAATCACCACATCACCATCTTTAAGGTGTCTGATCGCAGTACGACGATCATAATGCTCAACAACACCACTCATCGGTATAGCAGACATGACTCTGGTCGAGATACTGGCTCTTTCCATCGCATCACGCATTGCCAGGGCGTTCATCACTGTTGCCAGCATACCCATATGATCGCCGGTTACCCTTTCCATTCCGGCAGCACTCAGCGCTGCCCCACGAAAAAGGTTACCTCCACCAATAACAAGTCCAACCTGAACACCAATTTCAACCAGTTGGCCAATTTCCATGGCCATTCTGTCAAGCACTTTGGGATCAATACCGAAATCAGCATTTCCGGTCAGGGCTTCACCACTCAGCTTTAACAGTATCCTGTCGTACTTGCGGATTTTAGTTGCCATTTTTTCAGCCCCAATTGAAATTTTTAAACTGCACCGTATCCGGTTTTGCTTTTTGCCCTGACCCGTACAAAACTTCTGTTAATCTTTGGGTTTTAGCTGGGCAGCTACTTCAGCAGCGAAGTCTTCTTCCTTCTTTTCGATTCCTTCACCAACTTCATAACGCACAAAAGAAACTATCTCAGCGCCGGCATCTTTTACCAGACTACCCACTTTAACATCGGGGTCTTTTACAAAGGCCTGATCAAGAAGACTTACTTCCTCAACAAACTTTCTCAGTCTGCCGCTTACCATTTTTTCTACGATATCAGCAGGTTTGCCACTTTCTGCGGCCTGAGCGGTATAGATTTCACTTTCCTTGTTAAGAACTTCGGCTGGCACGTCTTCTGCAGCAACGACCATCGGGCTAACAGCAGCAATATGCATGGCCACGTCTCTGGCCAGTTCATCATCGCCACCGCGCAGGGTAACAAGCACAGCAATCTTGTTATTGGAATGGACATAGCAACCAACAATAGCGCCTTCAGATTCTTGCATTACGGCCCGACGCACGCTGATGTTTTCGCCAATTTTCTGAATCAGGGCAAGCCTTGACTGCTCCAGTCCTGATGCCATCAGTGAATCAATATCGGTATCTTTTTTGGAGAAAACCGTTTCCAAAACTGTGTTGGCAAAATCAATAAAATTGTCTTCACGGGCTGCGAAATCTGTTTCACTGTTAACTTCAACCATCACACCATAACTGCCATCATCAGCAATTCGGGTCAATACCAGACCTTCAGCGGCAGTTCTACCTGCTTTTTTGGCAGCTTTAAGGCCACTTTCCTTGCGCAGATCTTCGATTGCTTTTTCAATATCGCCTTCAGCAGCCTGCAAGGCTTTTTTGCAATCCATCATACCGAGGCCGGTACGTTCTCTTAATTCTTTAACTAATGAAGTTGTAATCTCTGCCATGTCTGGCCTCCCTCACGTATTCTAAACTTGAGTATTTCGGGGGAGCTGCATGATGCAGTCCCCGAAAATCATTTGTCGCTGAGATATTTGAAAATTACTCGGCTTTAGCTTTGGCTTTGGCTTTTGTTTTAGCCTTGGCTTTAGGCTCAGCCTTTGCTTTCGCTTTTGCCTTGACTTTAGGTGCGGCTTTCACCTTAGTCTCATCCGCTTCAGAAGTGCTTGCTTCTTTCTCTTCAGCCTCTGCCTCTTCAGCCTTTGCTTTTGGCTCTTCAGCAGCTTTCTCTGCTTTCGCTTCTGTCTCGGGAGTAGCAGTTTCTGCTTCTTCTGATGCTACGTCAGTTTCGGCGGATTCTTCTGAATTAGCCTTTGCTTTAGCCTTGGACCTGACCTTGATTTTTGAATCTGCAGCTTCATCATCAAGCTCAACAAATTCGCCTTTTTTCGCTTCTGCCTCAGAGAGCGCCTTGCCATGTCCTTCGACACAGGCATCGGCAAGCGCAGCTACATAGAGATTGATTGCACGAATGGCGTCATCGTTACCCGGAATAACTACGTCAATACCATCGGGGTCACTGTTTGTATCTACGACGCCTATAACAGGAATACCCAGTTTATTGGCTTCTGTTATGGCAATACGCTCATGATCGACATCAATAACAAAAAGCGCATCAGGCAATCCGCCCATGTCTTTAATGCCACCGATACTTTTTTCCAGCTTTTCCTGAGCCCGACGACGCATTAATGCTTCTTTCTTGGTCAGTTTCTCAAACGTACCATCTGTGGACTGGATTTCCAGATCCTTGAGTTTCTTGACTGATGCACGAATAGTCTTGTAGTTAGTCAACATACCGCCTGGCCAACGGTTGTCTACATAGGGCATGGAAGCACGAATTGCTTCGGCCTTGATAATTTTACTTGCTGCTCGCTTGGTACCGACGAAAAGTACTTTTTGCTTGCGCTCGGCCATACGCTTTACCTGGTCCAGAGCCTGGTTAAGTGCAGGGAGAGTGTGTTCGAGATTAATGATATGGATTTTATTGCGGGACCCGAAAATGTATTGATCCATCTTGGGGTTCCAGTAGCGGCATTGGTGTCCGAAATGCACACCAGCCTGCAACATGTCTTTCATGCTTACAGTCATATTATGTCCTTGGGTTAAGCCTCC
This sequence comes from Gammaproteobacteria bacterium, assembly GCA_030427065.1. Taxonomy (GTDB): domain Bacteria; phylum Pseudomonadota; class Gammaproteobacteria; order Pseudomonadales; family Pseudohongiellaceae; genus Eutrophocola. Next base: position 23,863 of record JAUHWU010000022.1, read on the forward strand.
ATATACCCTTTGAAACCAACCTGCAACCTGCCTATAAACATCTTCTGGCTAGCTATAACTAGTTGATATTTAACAGATTTGTGGCACCCGGTTCAAAGTGCTGATATATGTGTGACAGTTTAAGTTTAGTTAAATTAATTTAAAATTTTGTTTTTCGCTTTCGCCCCTTGGGGAAAAAACGTGCGGCTTTATACCATAAAGCTCTGTCAACTTAAAGATTATCTTTAGTTATCCGAGGCTTAAGCATTGATAGATCCATTGCCCGGTTCGATTATAGTGGCAATTGGGGCATACCGGATGACTATTTACAAAGATAAATCCAAAGGTTAATTCCTTTGTGCGCCCAGTTGAAATAAAATAGCTGTTTTTGCCCCCAAAACACCATGACTGTAACAATCAAAACCCCGAAAGAAATAGAGCTGATGCAAATTGCCGGCAGGCTGGCGGCTGAAGTTCTGGAAATGATAGAACCTCATGTAGTTGCAGGTATCAGTACCGGCGAGCTTGACCGGATCTGTCACGACTATATTGTTAATGTTCAGCAGGCTATACCTGCTCCGCTAAACTATAATGGTTTTCCGAAGTCCATCTGTACATCGCCAAACTATGTAATTTGTCATGGTATTCCCAGTGATACTCAACTATTAAGGCAAGGCGACATAATCAATATTGATATCACCGTAATAAAAGATGGTTATCACGGCGATACCAGCAAGATGTTTCTTGTTGGCAACGTGCCTCCCCATGCTGAGAAACTGGTAAAAATAACCCAGGAATGCCTGTACAAGGCAATTGACATTGTCCGTCCAGGCATCACGCTTGGTGATATCGGTAATATTATTCAGCAGTATGCTGAATCCAACCATTATTCTGTGGTACGGGAATATTGCGGCCATGGCATCGGCCGAATTTTCCACGAAGAGCCCCAGGTACTTCATTATGGAAGTCCCAAAACAGGCCTGGTTATTGAGGAAGGCATGACATTTACCATAGAACCAATGATTAATGCCGGTACCCGGCACACCAAACTCTCCCGCAAGGATGGCTGGACTGTGACAACACGCGATCGCCGACTCTCTGCACAGTGGGAACATACCCTTGCAGTAACAGCGGATGGTTGTGAAGTATTAACACGTCGCAAGGAAGAGCAATTCTAACTTGAACATATTAACGCTAAATCCTCCCCCTACCCGTAACCGGAAAAAACTTTTTAACGCTGAAGTATTCAGGGAATCACTGGCTGGCAGTAGCTCAGAAATCAGTTGTTACCGCGAGGCGGTACAAAATGCCAGACATATTCTTGACGAACGCTTTACCCAGAAAAGCGATATAGAAAGTATTATCAAGGATGAGGCCTGGTTTGTTGACCAGCTATTGATAAATGCCTGGCAGCAATATGACTGGAAAGATGCTGACGACATCAGTTTGATTGCAGTAGGAGGCTATGGCCGTGCCGAACTGCACCCTTATTCCGATATTGATATACAGATTCTTCTCACTAAAAGCGATAAGTCAAAATACAAGGAAGATATCGAGCATTTTCTTACTTTCCTGTGGGACATAAACCTGGAAATTGGCCAGAGTGTCCGCTCAATCAAGGAAAATCAGCAAGAAGCGGCTAAAGATATCACTGTCGCCACCGCACTTATTGAGTCAAGGACGCTTTGCGGAAATCCAGCATTACTGGATACCGTAATGTCACAAATTGAAAAGAAAAAAGTATGGAAACCAAAGCTGTTTTTCCAGGCAAAAAAAGATGAACAGATCAATCGACACCGCAAGCAAAATGACATTGAGTATGCTCTGGAACCCAACATTAAGGAGGCACCAGGTGGACTCAGGGACATTCAGACTATTGGCTGGATTTCAAAACGTCATTTTGGCGCAACGGATTTTCTTGATCTGGTAAAACGTAAATTTCTTGAAGAAAACGAATACCAGGATCTAATAAAAGGAAGAAATTTTCTGTGGAAAATTCGTTATGGCCTGCACATGATTAGTGGCCGCAGGGAAGACAGGCTACTGTTTGAACATCAGCGTACGCTGGCACAGATCTTCGGTTACAAGGATGATAAAAGCAGTCTCGCCATCGAAAAGCTGATGAAGGAATATTATCGCGTTGTTTTGACTCTGCGAGAGTTAAATGATGTTCTATTACAGCTTTTTGATGAGGAAATACTGCGCTCCAGGGAACGGGCAAAAATAATTCCCATCAACAACAGATTTCAGATAAGAAATAATTACATAGAAGTCAAAAATAAAAATGTTTTTGAGAAGACCCCTTTTGCTCTCATAGAAATTTTTGTACTGTTGGCACAAAACGAAAAAATTGAAGGTATCAGGGCTTCCACCATCCGGCTGATAAGAAACAGTCGGCATCTGATTGACAATGAATATCGACGCGATATCCGTAATATTACCATGTTCATGGAACTTCTGCGCTCGCCCCACATGATGGTTGGAAGACTCAGGGAAATGAAACGTTACGGCATTCTGTCAGCTTACCTGCCAGAATTCGGTCGAATTATTGGCCAGATGCAATATGACCTTTTCCATATTTATACTGTTGATGACCACACTCTTCAGGTAATGGAAAATATGCGTCGCTTCCGCCATCCTGAAGCCGCTGAAAAATTTCCCGTCGCTGCAGCGTTGTTTCACCGCTTACCAAAAGTCGAATTACTATATATAGCAGGCCTTTACCATGATATTGCGAAAGGCCGTGGCGGGGATCATTCGCAACTTGGAAAACGCGATGCGGAATTATTTTGTCGGCGTCATCGTCTGGGTAAGTGGGATACAGCTCTGGTGTCCTGGCTGGTCGAGCACCATCTGACAATGTCGAGTGTTGCTCAACGCGAAGACATTCAGGACCCTGAAGTGGTCAAAAAATTTGCACTTAACGTAGGCGACCAAACCAGACTGGATTACTTGTATGTGCTGACTGTGGCCGATATCAATGGCACCAACTCAACACTATGGAATACCTGGCGCGCATCACTATTACGCAATCTTTACCAACTGACAAAGCGTGCATTGAGTCAGGGACTGGAAGAAACCGTGGGCAAGGCAGAGCTGATTAGGGAAAATCAGAAAAGCGCCATCGCCCTTTTGGAAAGTACCGGACTTAGCGGAAAGCAGGTCAGGGATATCTGGAACAATCCCAGCGAAGATTATTTTTTGCGCGAATCTCCGCAGGACATTACCTGGCAAACCACCGCTATTGCCAATCATAAAAGTAATATTGAGCCACTTATTCTTATCAAGAACAACACTGAAAACAAAAATGAAGGGGCTACGCAGATTTTTATCTATACGCAGAACTCCCATTTCCTGTTTGCCAATATTGCGACAGCACTTGATCGCCTGAACCTGAATATTCAGGATGCCCGTATCTATACCACCGACAGCGACTACTCCATGACGAACTTCATGGTACTGGAGAGCAATGGCAAGCCTATTGGAAAAAATCCTCAGCGTATGGAGGAAATTAACAAAACTCTGAATAATTATGTCAGTTCCACCAAAGCACTAAAACCAACGGAGAAACACCGTCCATCCAGAAAATATCGCCAATTTACCCATCGGACAGATACCACTCTGAGTAATCCCCAACATACGCCATATTCTATTCTCGAAGTATTGTGTACTGACAGGCCCGGTCTACTGGCAAAGGTGGCAGGTATTTTTGTAGAAATGGATATCACCCTGCACAATGCAAAGATTACTACTCTGGGCGAGAATGTTGAGGACGTCTTTTTCATCACTGACTCGGATAACAACCCAATCACTGATGCAAAGGCAGGACAAAAGCTTCAGGATGAAATTAAAAAACAGCTGGACGCTGAGATAGCGCCCTAGATTTCAACCTTTCACAGAAATAAATTTAAAAACCAGCAGGAATAGCCACCATGACAACACTTTATGGCATACCAAACTGTGATTCCATCAAGAAAGCCAGAAAATGGCTGGAAGATAACTGTATTGGTTATGAATTCCACGATTACAAGAAAGCCGGTATCGACAAGGCAACTCTGGAAAACTGGTGCAAGGAATTTGGATACGAGAGCCTGGTCAACAAGCGTGGTACGACCTGGCGCAAACTCGATGACAAGCTCAAAGACAATATCAATGAAGCCAAGGCTATAAAAATCATGCAGGAAAATACCTCTGTCATTAAGCGCCCTGTGCTGATTTCAGAAAAAACCAGGATTGTTGGCTTTAGCGAAGCAGACTATAAAACCCTGCTATAATTTTCCTTTTTTTCGATTTTTAATATTCAGACAAGATCAATAACCAACTCATTTATTACAGGAATATATTGCCATGTTTAGTTTTGCATTGGGTGTAGGCACCAAGGATTCTTCAGGAAACTATCTGGAAGTGTATTACCCGGACCCCTGGTTCAATCCTTCAGAAGAGCTAATGGCTCCCCTCCTCAAATTGCTGAACTATCAGGGCGGCAACCTGACTACGGAGATTCCTTCCGTACAGGTATCACTGCTCTCCACACAAATCAAAGACGAGGAAGTTACCAGACTTCTGGGCATACTCCAGGAGCACCATGAGCCGCTTGTAGCAGTCATTCTTGAGAGTGACGAGAAGCCACAGACAGTACCAGAGGTATACCTGAAATTGCACCTTCTATCCCATCGCCTCGTAAAACCTCATCAGGTCAACCTCGATGGCATGTTTGGATTGCTGCCTAATGTGGCATGGACAAATCGGGGTGCCATGGCAGTAGAAGAGCTTGCCATCAAACAAATGCAAGCGCGCTTGAATAACGAGACCATTGATGTGTTGTCTGTCGACAAGTTTCCTAAAATGGCAAATTATGTGGTTCCCACTGGTGTTCGCATTGCCGATACTGCCAGAGTAAGACTGGGCGCCTATATCGGCGAAGGCACCACTATCATGCATGAAGGCTTCGTAAACTTTAACGCCGGAACAGAAGGTACAGCCATGATAGAAGGCCGTATATCTGCCGGTGTATTTGTCGGCGACCACAGTGATCTTGGTGGCGGTTGCAGCATTATGGGGACACTCTCAGGCGGTGGCACGGAAGTGATTTCCGTAGGAAAGAACTGTCTGATTGGAGCAAATGCCGGGCTTGGCTTCCCCCTCGGAGATCGCTGCACCATAGAATCCGGTTTATATATAACAGCCAATTCCAAGGTCACGGTTATGGACAGTGAACTTAATCCGGTTGAAGTCGTAAAAGCAAGAGCGCTGGCATTCAAGGATGACCTTTTGTTCATTCGCAACTCTATCACTGGAACAGTGGAGTGCCGAACCAACAAGTCTTCTGTTGAGCTTAATAGCGAACTTCATTCACATAACTAAGGCCTGACCTTTCAATCCGGATATCCATAACATGACGGCAACCCTTGATTTAACCTGCGATCTGATCAGCAAAAAATCAGTCAGCCCGGAAGATATGGGCTGTCAGGCACTGCTGGCGGAACGCCTGGAAAAAATGGGGTTCTCGATAGAAAACATGCCCTTTGGCAAGGTATCCAACTTTTGGGCACGCCGTGGCAGCAATGCACCGCTATTGTGTTTTGCAGGCCATACGGATGTGGTGCCGGCCGGTGATACCAAACTGTGGCATTCGGACCCATTCCAGCCTGAAGTGCGCGATGGCCGCCTGTTCGGTAGAGGGGCTGCTGACATGAAAGGCTCAATTGCCGCCATGCTGACAGCCTGTGAACGTTTTATTGCCGACAACCCGGATTATCACGGGAGTATAGCTTTCCTTATTACCAGCGATGAAGAAAGTATAGCTATGGATGGTACCCGCCGGGTAATCGAAACACTGCAGGCCAGAAATGAGTCCATTGATTACTGCATCGTTGGCGAACCGTCCAGTAGCGAAGTGCTCGGAGATGTGATCCGTAATGGTCGTCGGGGCTCGCTCAATGGCAGCCTCAACGTTCACGGCACTGAAGGACACGTTGCCTACCCTGATCTTGCCAGCAATCCCATACATCATTTCATGCCGGCCCTTGCTGAACTTTGTGGTGTTGAATGGGATCAGGGCAATGAATACTTCCCGCCTACAAGTTTTCAGATATCCAATATCCACGCCGGAGAAGGAACCAATAATGTTGTTCCAGGCGAGATGACAGCGCTGTTTAATTTTCGCTTTTCCACTGAAGTAACGGCTGAGTTATTGCAGAAACAGACAGAAGATATCTTTAACCGGCATTACACTGACTATAGTATTGAATGGCAACTATCCGGCAATCCCTTCATAACTGAAGAAGGGATACTGACCGATGTGGTGAAACAGGCCATCTTTGAAGTGACCGGGGTGGAAACCCGGCTATCCACAGGCGGTGGTACCAGCGATGGTCGTTTTATAGCCCCTGCTGGCGCACAGCTAGTAGAAGTTGGTCCCTGCAATAAAACCATACACAAAGTAAATGAAGAGATTCTTGTCGATGACCTGGAAAGACTTTCACAAATTTATGAAGTGATTCTGAAAAAAATTCTTCAGTAATTTCCAAACTGCACAAGCTGCAAAAGCGCCTTTTTACTGCGCCTTCTGATCCTGCTCAATCTATTTCTCACAATTTATCCCTGCCCCTGTTCCAACCATCACTGACGTTATTTGATCAGAAAGACCTGGAAATGACATGACTTGCCAGGCACCTGAAAATCTGGCTTGGGAGATGCCTGTTTACTTTGCTTTCCAGGACGCTTAAGCACTACCCTTTTTGTGGCGCTGGCCAGGGCTTTATCAAGCAATGACTCAATATCGTCATTAATTGGCAGTATTTTTTGCAGCAGCGCCATATCCTTTTTAACCTTTGCAGATTTTTGTCTGGGCGGAAACATGGGGTCCAGATATATAACGTCAGGCTTTTGGTCCAGTCTGGAACGGTGAGGCATGCAGTCAGGCCCTTTAATGATCAGATCAAGATAATCACCTGCATCAGCAAAATTTAATGACAATCTGCACAAATGATTTCTTACAGCAGCATCAGCACTTGCCAGGCCACGCGCCAGTCCATCCTGCAGTAAGGTTGCGATAACTGCGGATTTCTCAAACATTGTTACATCGCAGCCCATGGCTGCCATGATATAGGCATCCGTCCCTAATCCAGCGGTAGCATCCATTACCCTCAACGGCAGTGAATACTTGTCCAGACCAATGGCCTTTAGCAAGCCTGCAGAGCGTTTCGATGTCTGCAAACGATATTGCAATGCATCATCACTGAAATCGACACGTGTCGGAGAGGCTCCAGGATTTTCCGATGAACTGAGGGACAGACCATTCTGATCCACGTGAAGGATTAAGCCGTAGAAGTCCGATGGTAAAATTTTACTGTGAAGGAACACCTCTAACCCTTTGATATTTAAGAGATGATCCAGGCTGGAAATGTCTACCAGATCACACTTTTGTATGAGTAACTGCATTATTATTATGTTAAGAAGCCAATTTTTAATATTTTACTTTAGTATTATACTTTAACTTACTGTTTTAATAAGTTTTTTACCTGGACAGTGTAACAGGTGAATACCCAAAACAAGCAGCAGTGCGTAATAAATATTTTGCCGCCTTCCTTTGTCGGTGAAAAACTGATCTTCAGGGTCTCCGATCACGCCTCTCCGATTGGTTACGCCAGGCTGAGAAAAACGGCCTCAACTGACAAACCTGCCAGTAAATCGCAAGATCTGCCGGAGCACGCTGCTCACAATGCCTATGAGCTGAAAATGATTGAGATTGCCCAAAATTATCATCAGCAAGGGGTAGGCACTTCGTTGCTCAAGGAAATTATCAAGTACTGCCAAAATAGCAACATCAAAAAACTTACCGGCGAAATCAAGGGTGACGACCGCACCCTGCGCCACTGGTATAGCAATAATGGCTTTAAAGTATCCAATGATAACCGAATTGAGTTAATGGCAACGGTGAGTTGCTAACGGGATTTATCCAGCCATCCTTAACTACCTGCCTGAGACTTCAGGCCTATACCCTTTGACCCTCTACCCCACTCCCCCTGCCCCGGACGTTGAATCCTGAAGTTCTTGTCAGCACTTTACGTTGAAACACAGAAAAGCCCCTCCAATGTAGCATGCCTGCTTTCTGCCTGGATATAATCAGACTGAAATTTAGCAGAGGTAAGCAGGACTCACGTTTCGCTCAGCAGTGCTGTCAGCGACTCTAATCAATACTTTTTTGACTGCGTCAAGCCTGATAATTTCTTGCCATTGCAAGGGTGAAGTCACCCTGCATTCATAATAGTATGTGTACTGATCTGGTAATGGCGTTCTGCTTATGGAGAGACATTCATGACAAGCCTGACAATTAACGGGGTAAGCATTGACGTAGAGGCTGACAGCGATACACCATTGCTGTATGTGTTAACTGATGAGTTATTATTACAGGGACCAAGATTTGGCTGTGGCCTGGCGCAATGCGGCTCATGTTCCGTACTTGTTGATGGCATCGAAACACGGGCTTGTGTTACCCCGATTGCCACGTTAAAAGATAAATCCATTACCACACTGGAAGGAATAACGGCCTACTACGCAGCTAAATCGGGACTTGCTTCGATACCGCAAAGCACTCCTGTTCAGGATGCTCTGGTAGCCGAACAGGCACTGCAATGCGGTTATTGCTACAACGGCATGATCATAAAAGCGACGGAGCTATTACTGAACAACCCTGACCCGAGCGATGCTGAAATTCGTTCTGCCATGAACGGTCACCTTTGCCGTTGTGGCACCTACCCCAAAATAATCAGTGCCATCAAAAAAGCTTCACTAATGATCAGGGTTGCCCAACAAGGTGAAGACGACACAATCACTGAGGGGCTTGCATGAAAAAGACTCTCACCATGACACCTGTTAAACGTCGTAGCCTGCTCAAAGCTGGTGGCGCACTGATTATTAATTTCAATTTTCAGACAACCACATTTGGCCAGGAGCAAAGACCTCTTGCAGGCCCACCGGATCCCGAGCAAATCGATAGCTGGATAGCCATCCATCAGGATAATACCGCCACAGTATTTATTGGATTCGCGGAACTCGGACAGGGCTGCTCCACTGCCCTGTTACAGGTCGCCGCTGAAGAGCTTGATTTATCCATGGCGCAAATCGGCACGATTGGCCTGGATACACACATCACGCCAAACCAGGGTGGAACCTATTCCAGTTCGGCCATGCGTGTGGGTGGCCCCCAGATACAACGGGCCGCTGCTGAAGCCAGACAGGTTCTGCTACAGATGGCTACCGAACAGCTAAAGGTTGATTTCGACAGCCTGCAAGTTGAAAACGGCATTATTTACAGCAATGAAACCAAAACGCGGAACACCAGCTACGGCGAGCTTATCGGTGACAGGCAGTTCAACCTGGCTTTTAGCGGCAATGCCCCGCTCAAGAATCCCGCTGATTACAAACTGGTAGCAACACCTTTTCCCCGCAAAGACTTTCCCCTGAAAGCAAAAGGGACATATCGCTATATACAACATTTACGCCTGCCGAATATGCTCCATGGCCGTATTGTCCGCCCCCGGGGTCAGGGTGCCTACAAGAATGGCGTGCAGGTTGTTGATATCAATGAAGCCTCAATAGCCTCAATACCTGGCGCACGTGTTATAAGGCGGAGTAATTTCGTCGGTGTCGTGGCAGAAAAGGAGTGGGATGCCGTCAAGGCAGCCCAACAACTCGAAATTATCTGGGACCAGCCGGACAGCCTGCCCGGCAATGAAAACCTATTTACCCAGATGGAAAAAGGCCTGACTAACGAAAGGGTTGCTGTTGAACAAGGCGATGTAAGTGCCTTCAACGAAGCCTTTGTGAAGTCGGAGTTCAAGGCCTATGGCCCCTACCAGGCTCATGTTCCTTTTGCTCCCAACTGCGCTCTGGCGGATGTGAAACAGAATTCCGCTTTGGTGATGTGCTCGAGCCAGGATATCTATAACACCCGGACCAGTATTGCCAATTTACTTGGTATGGAGACTGAAAAGGTTCGCGTGCAGTTTCATGATGGCGCCGGTACTTTCGGCCACAGCTGTTGGGATGATGTTGCTCAGGCCGCTGCGCTTATGTCGAGCATGGTCGGTCAACCGGTTCGGGTTCAGTATATGCGCTGGGACGAGCATGGCTGGGATACCTATGGGCCGGCGCATATTGGAAAAACCCGAATCTCGGCAGACAGAAATGGCAAACTGGTCAGTTATGAATACGAGGGCTGGCAGCATCACTGGAGCCTGATAGAAACAAGTGAACAGACGGCAAAGGGAACCCCGGCTGCAGAATGGCCGCCCTTTCCAGCGCAGCAGATCAACCCACGCACCCTGGGCGGGATGTATGATATTCCCAATCGTTATTTGCTCAATCACCATGTGCCGGGGCTGGACTACCTGAAAGGGGCATGGTTGCGTTCTCCGGTGGATTTGTCTTTTTCCTTTGTCTCTGAACAGGCGATCGATGATCTTGCCTTTCAGCTTGGCATCGACCCATGGCAGTTCCGCCAGCAAAACATTTCTGAGTTTCATTGGCTCGGGGTCCTGAATGCCGCCGCCAAGGCCGCCAACTGGCAGCCACGCCCCGCAGCAGAAAATGTGTCCAACGCTGCTATCGTCAGAGGGCGCGGCATTGGTGTTGGCACTCACCTTGCCTCCTATGGCGGTGCTGTCGCAGAAATTGAGGTAAACAAACGCACTGGAGATGTCAGAATCCTTCACCTTTGTGGCGCAATTGATGCCGGTCTGGTGGTGAATACTTCCAATGTGGAGAACCAGATCGTTGGACAGTTGGTTCAGACAGCCAGCAGGATGCTGTTGGAAGAAGTGACCTTTAACAAAACCAATGTAACGTCTCTGGACTGGGCCTCTTACCCCATCCTGCGCTTTGAGCAGTGCCCTGAAATTACCCCGGTCATCGTCCAGCGCCTGAATGAGGCTCCGTCGGGCGCCGGAGAAGAAGTGATGGCTGCCGCTGCTGCTGCAATAGCCAATGCCTTTTTCGATGCGACGGGCAAACGTATGACCATGTATCCATTTACCCCTGAACGCGTATTGCAAACGCTGGCTGTATAAAGCCGACAAGCGGCAGGTTAAATCAAGCGCTGAATTGTGCCCAGACAGTCATTGTAATAAGCATGGCCAAACAGGTTCAGATGGTTTAGCTGGT
>JAUHWU010000156.1 GCA_030427065.1 Gammaproteobacteria bacterium
CGTCGACGGCGAGATTATTCCTGCAGCGATCCAGGTGAGCAAGCAGGGCCTGGTTTATACCCTTAACAGGGTAACCGGTGAGCCGGTCTGGCCCATCGAGGAACGACCGGTGCCCCAGTCCACCATACCTGGCGAGCAGACGTCTCCCACTCAGCCGTTTCCTTCCAAACCGGCCCCCTTTGAGCGCATAGGGCTGACGGAAGATGATTTGCTGGACTGGACGCCGGAAATCAAGGCCGAAGCAGTGCGTTTGCTCAATGAATATACCTATGGCCCGGTATTTACGCCACCGTCACTGGTAACTTAAACCAACCGGGGAACATTGTTCATGCCCGGCTTTGGCGGTGGTGCCAACTGGCAGGGCGTGGCCTTTGATCCTGAAACCAACATGCTGTATGTCCCGTCCACTTCCCATCCCATGAGTATTGGTTTAACCACGGATACTTTCTTTGAGGACAGTGATTTTGATTACGCCATGGGGCGTGGCTTTGGCGTGGAGGGACCTTTCGGGCTGCCCCTGATCAAGCCGCCCTATGGACGTATTACGGCTATTGATATGAACGAAGGCGAGCATGCCTGGATGATGGCCAATGCCGATACACCGGATGAGATCAAAAATCACCCCAGATTGCGTGGTGTCGACATCCCTGAGCGCACCGGTCATGGCGATCGCGGCGGCTTGCTGGTGACCAAATCACTGCTGTTCGCCGGGGAAGGGGCAGGCTTATATGGTGGTCAGACTGGTGGCGGTCCTATGTTCCGTGCCCATGACAAAGCTACCGGTGAAATCATCAGTGAATTTGAACTGCCGGCCAAACAAACCGGCTTGCCCATGACTTACCAGATCGATGGCGTTCAGTATATTGTGGTGCCGGTGGGGGATACCGGGCATCCGGGTGAGCTTGTTGCGCTGAAGGTTGCGGAATAAAAAAAGAGGCAAGAGGCAAGGGTCAAGCAACCGCTCTCCCGGGCTTCAATGGTTTTCTGTAGGTCGGATAAGAACCGCAGGGATGTATTCGACGCTGGAAAACACGATGGCTTTTATCGCAGGCGTCATGTCGGATGGCGCTGTGCTTATCCGACCTACAATATTTTCAAAAGTTTTCTGTAGGTCGGATAAGGACCGCAGGGACGCATCCGACGAGGCGACCTGATGGCCGCCTTTTTTTGTGACTTGCGACTTTTTTTACCAGCGCCCGCTGGCGGATCTGTCCCAATCCTTTTCCCAGGCCTGGGGTATTTTTGCATCGTTGAGCAAAAATCCGGGCTCCATTTCGGGATAAAACGCTTCGTAGGTTTCCACTGTGTGTTGATTGACGCGACGATTGATATGAAAAGGTTTTACCTCGGAAAGCGAATTGACGCCCAGTTGCCCAAGTAATTCGGCCAGCGCCGCTATCATGGCCTGATGATAATTAAATACTCGCACGCCTTTGTCAGTGACATCCAGCATTTTATAGCGGTCGGGATTTTGCGTGGCAACGCCGGTCGGGCAGGAATCATTATTGCAATGGCGGGCCTGAATACAGCCCAGAGCAAACATCATGCCCCGGGCCGAATTCACTGTGTCTGCCCCCAGAGCGCCCAGTCTTACCATGTGATAGGCCGATAACATCTTCCCGGCGGCAATAATTTTTATCTGGTCATGCAAGGCAATGCCGCGAATGGCGTTGCTGATGAAATGAAGCCCCTCCCGTACAGGTGCACCCACCGCATTGGTCATTTCGATAGGCGCAGCACCGGTGCCGCCTTCACCACCATCCACCGTGATGAAATCGGGGGTTATGCCTGTATCCAGCATGGCTTTACAAATACCAAGGAATTCGTGTTTACGGCCAAGGCATAATTTAAAGCCCACCGGTTTTCCGCCGGACATTTCCCTGAGCTGGTCAACAAACTTCAGTAATCCTTCCGGGTTGGAAAATGCTGTGTGATGGGGCGGTGAAATCACATCTTCACCGACCTTTACATGACGAATTCGGGCTATTTCTTCCGTTACCTTGGCGGCCGGCAGAATACCGCCATGGCCGGGTTTGGCGCCCTGGGAGATTTTGATCTCGATCATTTTGACCTGATCTTCGCGCGCCTTCTCGGTAAATAAATCGGGCTCGAAATGTCCCAGGTCATCCCGGCAGCCAAAATAACCGGTGCCGATTTGCCAGACAATATCGCCTTCATATTTGCGGTGATAATCGGTCAGACCGCCTTCGCCGGTGTTCTGGAAAAAGCTGCCCATTTTGGCGCCACGGTTGAGTGCCATCACGGCATTTTTGCTCAGTGAACCATAGCTCATGGCAGAAATGTTCAAGGCAGAAGCAGAATAGGGCTTGCTGCAATTCACCTCACCAAAGTCCTGGCGCAAAGTATCCGGCGGGACATGGGTGGGAATCATGGCATGGTTAATCCATTCATAACCATTTTTATAGGTATCAAGAATAGTACCGAAGGGGCGCGTGTCATTTTGTTTTTTGGCTCGCTGATACACCAGGCTGCGCCATTCACGTGGCATGGGTGTGCCATTAAGGTCTGATTCAACAAAATATTGCTGGATTTCAGGGCGTATAAATTCGAAAAGATAACGAATGTGACCAATCACAGGGTATATGCGCAGGACAGTTCGTTTGGTCTGAATAATGTCGTAAATGCCTGTCGCAATAATGGGAATTACCAGTAACCAGAGCAGATTAAACAGGGGAGAGTAACTGGCAAGAGCAATTACAGCCAATGGTCCCAACACACAAAAAAACAGGAAAATCCGATGCACTGTCATTATAAAAATTACTCCGGCGTTAATACTTACATCAACAGGAGTTTGATTAAATCACAAAGGTCTGTGGTGAAACCATATGCCTGATTTATCAACCAGGGACACTGGAACTATTCAGCATATTTGTAGTCTGACAAAAGACCGCGAATAATTTTTACAGCCACAATATGCTCTTGTCAGATGCTGTATTATTTTTTTCTTTAACGTTGTACCATCCGTGTCCCCGAATTTATTTGTAAGTTTTGATAAGAAGCTTTTGATAAAAATTTCAGGCATATGGTTTTTTCTAGGAGTAAATTATGCATAACAAATTTATCCATTTAATTTTATCCGTTTTTGCTGTTGCAGCATTCGGTATTGGGCAGGCATCTGCCCAGGGTTTCCAACTACCCAATATGCAGGTCACAAGTAATGCGTTTGAGGATGGCGGCATTATTCCAATCAAATACACTTCTCATGGTGATAATGTTCAGCCAAATTTCACTATCACTGGCTCCCCTGAAACCACTGTGGGTTTTGCCATTGTATTTCATGATATCGAAGTAGCCATAGGTGGTAGCACTGGTGATGTAACACACTGGCTGGCATGGAATATTCATTCCCGTGAAATTCCGGAAGGCAGTCTTCCTGAAGGCAGTGTGCAGGGAAATAATATCCGTGGCCAGGCCTCGTACATGGGATCAGGTGCGCCATTCAGGGATCGCTATCATCACTATGTCTTCGAGTTTTATGCTCTGAATGAAGATCTTGATCTGCCTGAAGGCTCAAGCCGCGATGAATTGATGGCGGCAATGGAAGGCAAAGTTGTTGCCAAGGCTGCTTATGTAGGCCGCTACGCAAACGCCACACCAGAATAAGCCAAACTGGCTTGCTGAATAAGACAAAGGCGCCCTGATATACAAGGGCGCCTTTTTTATTTGCGGTCTTGTCTGGTGCTCCAGGAAAGCCTATATTTCAGAAAAATTTTTTCACTTTTCATTGACGGGGGAAGCAATGAAAAAATACATCCTTATTTTATTATCTACTCTATTGCCTGTGCTGGCTTCAGCTCATCACAGTTTTGCGCCGCATTTTGATGCCGACAAACCAGTGTCCATATCGGGCACCATTATTGAGTATGAGCGACGTAATCCGCATGCTTACCTGAATATCCGGGCAGAAGACGCCAATGGCCGCGTCACTGACTGGCGTTGTGAATCCCATGGTTTTACCCAGCTTTCCAGAAACGGCATAACACCGGAAATGCTGGCACCTGGAACACGGATTGGTATCTCTGGATCACAGCACCGGCGTGACCCCAACATGTGCTTTTTTGACATGGTCTATCTCGAAGATGGTCGTGAACTGAGTGTGAATGGCCCGCGCGGCGAAAGCGTCACCCAGGAAGAAAGCCGAGACTCCATCTTTGGTACCTGGATGTTGCTGCCTGGCGGGTTTGCCACCAGTGGTCCGCAAGCCATGATGGAATTTTTAACCGCAGAAGGTAAAGCTGCCGTTGAACAATATAATCCGTTTGAGGATGACCCCACTTATCGCTGTGAGCCTGTCGCTATTCGTCGTGTATGGGGTGCCCCTGGAACGCCACTGGCAATTACCCGCCAGGGTGATGATGTCATGATCCGGTATGAGTGGATGGATGCGCAGCGTATTATTCACATGAATCAGGATGCGGTACCGGCCAATACCCCGCCAAGTATCCTGGGGTACTCCATTGGTCACTTTGAAGGCGACACACTGGTGATCCAGACCAGCCACTTCACCCAGGGAGTGCTAAACCAGTTTGTCACCGTTGAAGGCCAGCCCATGCGAGGTCTGCTGCATTCCGACGAGCTCACGACGGTGGAAAGACTCTCGCTAGATCAGGAACGCAATCGACTGGTGATGTCCATGGATCACTATGATGGGAAATTTTTCAGCCGTGATTTTCCGAATTACACCCGCGAATACCGGCCATCAAACCTGGAACTGCAGCCTTTCGGTTGCATTCCTGAACAGCTCAAATAAACGGAATCCATTTGTCTTTATTGCCCATTGAAGCGCTTCTCCTGCTTTGCCTGGTGGCATTGTTTACCGGCTTTATTAAAGCGGGGATGCCTTCACTCGGGACACTGCTGACCGCCTCTGTCGCGTTGATGTTTCCACCCCGTGATGCGCTGGGTATTACTCTGATGTACCTGCTGGTAGGCGATAGTGTGGCAGTCACGCTGTACTGGCGACTTGCCCATTGGCAGGAGTTGAAAAAAATGATGCTGCCAGTGCTGACCGGTGTCATTCTGGGCGGTGTATTACTGGCATTTCTTAATAACGAGAATCTGGGCCTTACTCTGGGCGTGGTTGTTCTCATTCTGGTGTCATTGGAGCCGTTACGTCCCAGATTGACTCAATGGGCGCTCGATCATCCTGGCAGTGTCAGATCCGGTTCTGGCTTGCTTGCCGGTATTGCTACCACCATTGGCAATGCTGCTGGTCCGATATTATCGCTGTATTTTCTATTGCTGAAGCTGGACAAGAAAGCTTTCGTGGGTACCGGTTCAATATTTTTCCTGTTCGTCAATGTGGCGAAAATCCCTATTTTTCTGGGGCAGGATATATTTCATATGCAATACCTGGGTTCTGTGGCATTGACTGCGCCGCTGGTATTATTGGGCGCGCTTGGAGGAAAGAAGTTCCTTGAGTGGATTTCCCAGCAATGGTTTAACCGTATCGTTCTTTTATTAACCGCTTTTGCAGGTTTCTGGCTGGTAGTCCGATATTTTACCGGGTGATTACCGGGTGATAGTTAATTACCGTGACAGCACTCACACTGCTGGTAAACTTGCCAGCATAAAAAATTAACGTTCAATGCAGTTGATCTATATCGCTTCAGGTTGGGTTAATGCAGGGGCTTTAGATTATTGTTCAGTTGCCCGATTTTGCAGACACCTGTCGGAGGAGTCGTTTGATGCAAATAAAAATTTTTCCCTCATTTTTTCTGCTGATCTTAAGTGCAGTGATTACATCCTGTGCCGTCAATCCGGTGACCGGACGTAGTGAAATATCGCTGGTTTCAGAAGCGCAGGAACGCGCTATTGGCGAACAGCAGTATGGACCTTCCCAGCAAAGCCAGGGTGGTAAGTTCACGGTTGACCAGACGCTTACCGATTACGTAAACACGGTGGGTCAGCGCATAGCCGCTGTCAGTGATCGTCCGCTGGATTATGAATTCGTGGTTCTGAATAACTCGGTACCCAATGCATGGGCCTTGCCTGGTGGCAAAATAGCCGTGAACAGGGGCTTGTTGACGGAACTAAATAGTGAAGCAGAGCTGGCCGCAGTGCTTGGACATGAAGTCGTTCATGCCGCAGCCGGTCATGGTGCCCAGGCCATGACCCGGGGAACCCTGTTGCAGGGCGCCTTGGCGGTGGGCGCGATTGCGCTTCAGGATAATGATTATGGGGATTATATTGTCGGTGCCTCCCAATTAGGCGCGCAATTAATTACCACGCGCTATGGTCGGGAAGCAGAAAGAGAATCAGACTATTACGGCATCCAGTATATGGTTGCGGCGGGATACGATCCCCGTGCCGCAGTAACTTTACAGCAAGCCTTTGTCAGGTTGTCAGAAGGCAATAATCCAGGCTGGCTGGATGGACTCTTTGCCAGTCATCCGCCTTCTCAGGAAAGGGTTATC
>JAUHWU010000157.1 GCA_030427065.1 Gammaproteobacteria bacterium
GGTTGATCCCAGCGAGGAAAAACTGAAAGCCGAATTTGCCGGGGTTAAACGCAGTTTCATACCCATGCAGGCCATTATTCGTATCGATGAAGTCGAAAAGGAAGGGGTCAGCAAAATCAGCAAAGGTGATAATATTTCTCCATTTCCCACCCTGATTTCACCCCAGGCAAAGACCCCGGATAAATAATAGTCCCCGAATGTTTTCTTGAAAAAAGCAGGTTGAAGACCTGCTTTTTTTTGGTCTGTATTTTTGCCTGATACTTCCTGTGCCCGCAGTGGGCGGTTTTCTGCTGTTAAAATTCATGGCATTCCAGCAAGCATTTTTCATAGCCATGAAATCTTTGTTTGATTGCAAGAACCCGCTGGTCTTCCTGGCCAGTTTGAGGAAAAATGCAAATTCACGTGCCGGGAATGTACCGGAAAACTGGCCCGGCTTTTGACAGGCAAGTAATTCATCAATTGGAGAAAAACATGGCAGATAAATTACCCCAGGAAATGCAATCGGAAAGCTGGGCCGGCGAGATGGGTGAAAAATGGAATACCTATGTTGATGAGTTTGAAGGCATGATTGCTCCGGTAGGTGCTGCGGCTATTGATTATGCGGCTTTCCAGCCGGGCGAACGGGTTATTGATATTGGTTGTGGTGGCGGCGTTACTACTTTTGACATTGCGCGCATAATTGGGGATGGCCATGTGACCGGTCTGGATCTTTCCCCGACTCTTGTGGATACCGCGAATCGACGACTGGCGGAATCCGGCTTATCGAATATCAATTTTATCTGTGATGATGCATCAACCAGCAGCATCAGGGATTATGATGTTTTGTTCTCGCGTTTTGGGGTCATGTTTTTTGAAGACCCTTATGCGGCCTTTCAAAATATGCGACGTTTTCTCAAGGACAATGGCCGCATCAGTTTTGTCTGCTGGGGACCGCCCACAGAACAGCCCTGGGTGGGACAGCTAATGGCAATCGCAGGCAAGTATGTTGAATTACCAGCACCAGTGCCGAATGCGCCGGGTCCTTTTGCTTTTGGTAACCAGGATTATCTGCGCGATATTCTTGAGAGTGCCGCCTTTACGAATCTTGAGATTACGCTGTGGCGTGGCAAGCAACAATTAGGCGGCGCACAGGCCACACCGGAAAGTGCTGCCCGTTTTGTGATGGATGCGCTGTTTCTTGGTGATGCCCTGGCTGACCAGCCTGATGAGATAAAACAACAGGCTTACCAGGAAGCGGTTGAATTACTGCATGGTTATAGCAATGCTAACAAGGTTGAACTGGAAGGTTGTGCCTGGCTGGTAAAGGGCAGCTGTTAATCATGATATCCTGAGTGAATTAATTGACAGGGATCAAGGGGCATAAAGCGTGGCAAATTTTCTTATCACGGGCGGTACCGGTTTCATTGGCAGGAAGCTGGTGGCACAGCTGGTCAATGAGGGCCATGAGGCTGTTGTTGTTACACGTCTTCCTGAAAAACATGAGGGAACATTTGCTGAAAAGGTGCGTTATATCGGCAGTTTCAAAGCCATAGATAACAGCACCTGTTTTGACGCCGTGATCAATCTGGGTGGAGAGGGCATTGCCGATAAACGCTGGAGTGCAAAACGCAAACAGCAATTACTGGAGAGTCGCATAGGTTTAACCAATCACCTGGTGAAGTGTCTTGGGCGGCTGGAAAAACATCCCGAAGTGATGATCAGTGCTTCAGCCGTCGGCTGGTATGGGGCCCATGATGAAACACCACTAACAGAAGAGTCCGCCTTTCATCAGGAATTCTCCCATACGCTTTGTGATGCCTGGGAAAAGGAGGCTGCTGCCGTGGGGGACCTGGGCATTCGTCTTTGCATTATCAGATTGGGTATTGTGCTGGGAAAAAATGGCGGCGTACTGAAAAGAATGCTGCCGCCTTTTTACTTTGGCCTGGGCGGGCGTATTGGCTCGGGTAAACAATATATGTCATGGGTTCATGTGGACGATGTAATCAGGGCAATGCATTTTCTGGTGAATGATATTGGTCTTGGTGGTGTTTTTAATCTCACCGCTCCGGGAGCTGTCAGTAACACACAATTCACCCGGGCTATTGGCAAAGTGCTTTCGAGACCGACAGTTTTCCCGCTGCCCGCGTTCGTCGTGAAAACGGTTTTTGCTGAAATGGGTGAGCGCTTGTTACTGATGGGCCAGAATGTAGTGCCGCACAATCTGCTGGAAGCGGGATTCGGTTTTGATTTCCCGGAGCTGGACACGGCATTGACCGATATCCTGATTGACTGATTGACTGATTGACTGAGAAAATGATTCGGAGGCTCACATTTTTAGGCATGCTTTGCAGTTCAGGTGTGAAACAGGGTCAAGGTTTGTGATTTTGATTATATTTTCCGGTAGTAGCGGCGCCTAGAATCTGAAGACAGCTTCGGATTGTTTATATTTTAACCAATACAGACGACAGTTTTGGGTGAATTATGAAAGAAAGACGTGCATTTCCAAGATATTCAATCACTTTTCCTGTGAAATTTGGACTCAATGGTACTGAGGAAAATCTCAAGTATGATTCTGAATGTGTGGATATATCGCGCTCCAGTATTCAAATAAGTTGCAACAGTGAGCTGGTTGAAGCCTTGCTGGCCAGTGATGAGTATCCCCACACAGCGACTCTGGATTTCATTATTCCCGAACACAAATCAGCGTTTCGTGTTGCTGGACAGGTGGTCACCCATCGAAGGCTGTCCCAGAATCATTATTATCTGGTGCTGGTATTTCTTGATTTCCATGAAGGCAGCGACGAGCAACTGGCCGAAGATCTGAAGGACTTTGAGCCCAGCGGCTTTCGCCTGGGATCTGTCTGAGTATGCGGCAAGTTTGCCGCTAACAGATTTCCGGCAAGTAATTCAAAGGCTATTCGGCTTCCACCCAGCCAGCCAGAGTATCTACCCATACCTCGCTGGCGTTCAGGCAGGGTACCAGAGTTACCGATTCGCCTCCGGCTTCCTTGAACACTTCATCTCCCTGCAGTTCAATTTCTTCCAGTGTTTCCAGGCAGTCGGTAATAAACGCCGGGCACAGCACCAGTATTTTCTTGAAGCCTTTGCCGGCCAGTTCCTTTAGCGTTTCCTCAGTACTGGGCTCAAGCCACTTTGCGCGCCCCAATCGGGATTGAAAAGTCACCGTGTATTGATCACTGCTCAGGCCGGTTTGTTCAACAAACAGCCGTGTGGTTTCCATTACCTGATGGCGATAGCAGGTGGCGTGGGCAGGCGAAGGGACCTTGCAGCAATCTTTGGTTTTCAGACAATGGGAGCCGGTGGGATCCGCCTTGGTCAGGTGCAATTCGGGCAGGCCATGATAGCTGAACAGAATATGATCATAGGCTGACTTGTCATCCAGATATGATTCGGCACTTTTTACCAGGGCATTGATGTAATCAGGTCGATTATAAAAAGGCTTGAAGGGGCGCAGAGTGACCTTCAAGCCATGTTTCTTGATGACCCGTTGTGCTTCCACGATAGACGTGGTCACTGTGCTTTCCGCGTAATGGGGATAGAGGGGAATAAATACAATTTCCTCCACTCCAGGCATTTGCGCCAGTTTTAACAATTCCGATTCAATGGAAGGATTGCCATAGCGCATGCTCATGCCTACCGGCACGTCGGTTTTTGCCTTTAATGCGGCGAGTAAATCCCGGGACAGGGCAACCAGCGGCGAACCTCTGTCGGTCCAGACACTCTGATAGGCTTCGGCTGAACGTTTGGGTCTTAAGGGCAGCACAAACAAGCCGACTATGAGACGACGCAAAATCCACGGCAGCTGAATTACGTAGGGATCCATCAGAAACTGGTTCAGGTAGCGTCGCACCGAGGCAACATCAGGATTATCCGGTGAGCCCAGGTTGGCAAGTAAAACAGCTTGGTTTTTCATAGATCTATTGGCACCAATACGTCGTATTTACGTGATTGTTAATCAAGTCGAATTTGTAGTTTAGCTGGCAGATATTATATGTCACCTAATTACGTAATACCTGAAGCAATGGATTTGATGGGCCTGATTTAAGAGATAAAGAGATAAATAAAGAGATAAAGAGATAAACAGATGATTAAAGCGGTATCCCCCAGAAAGTTAATACTCCTGGCCCATGGCAGCAGGGACAGCAACTGGTGTGCAACCTTTGAACATGGTTTGCAGGTAATCAATGGCGCCCTTGCCCAGGATGCCTGTCTGGCTTACATGGAAATGGCGTCCCCCAGTCTTGAGACAGTTATCGCCAATCACTACCTGCGCGGAGTGCGGCAGTTTAATATCCTGCCACTGTTTTTTGCCGCTGGCCGGCATTTGTTGCATGATGTGCCTGAGCAGATCGAGAATCTTCAACAGGCGCATCCGGGACTTGATATCCGTTTGCTGGAAGCAGTAGGCAGGCAGGATGAATTCTGGCACGCAATGGGCGCTATGATAGCGTCAGTATATGAACTGAACGACATTGAGAAAGCACCTCTGGCTGCCGTCAACAAAACAGCGAGCGCAAAATAGGAAGTCCGTTTAACTAGTGACAACTCAACAACAGAAAAAAATAAAAGTGGGGATAAGCAGTTGTCTGCTGGGGGATGAAGTCCGTTACAACGGTGGGCATAAACATTCCTCATTGTGTACCCGCGATCTCTCCGCTTATTTCGAATTTACATCAGTGTGTCCGGAAGTCAGCATCGGACTTGGTGTTCCCCGTAAACCTATTCGCCTGGTGGGCAATCCCCATGACCCGGATATTGTTGGCGTTGATAATCCCGAGCACAATGTGACCCGGGCCATGAAAGACTTTTCCCGGGAAAAGATGAAGGATCTTGGGGAGCTCAGTGGTTATATCTTCATCAAGGATTCGCCAAGCTGCGGTCTTTTCAGGGTAAAAGTCTATAACGACAAAGGCTATCCCCAGGAAGAAATGGGCCGTGGCGTTTATGCCCGGGCAGTGACGGATACTTACCCCTTGTTACCGGTAGAAGAGTCGGGGCGCCTGATGGATGCGGTATTGCGGGAAAATTTTATCACCCGGGTTTTTGCCTACGATAATTTTAAAGCCCTGAGAAAAACGGGTCTGAGTGCTAAAAAACTTATCGATTTTCATTCCTCCTATAAGTACACACTGATGGCCCATGATCCCCAATCCTGTGGTGAGCTGGGAAGAATGTTGGCGAATATAGGCAAACAGGATGTGGACGCGCTCGGGGATAAATACTTTTCCGTCTTGATGGAATCCCTAGCCAAAAAAGCCACCCGAAAAAGTAATACCAATGTGTTGATGCATTTGCAGGGTTATCTTAAAAATGTTCTGGGGCCGCGTGAGAAGGAATCCCTTGCCAAGTTCATTGATCAGTACCGCAACGGCATCGTCCCCTTGATAGTTCCGGTAACTCTGCTGCGTAATTATTTTAACAGTTACCCCAATGACTACATTGCCCGACAGTCCTATTTGCAGCCTTACCCGGATGATCTCAGTCTCAGGAATCAGATCTAGCTATGTCAATTTCACTATGCTGGTTCCGCACTGACCTTCGCGTGCGGGATAATCTGGCGCTTCAAAGTGCCGTCACCAAAGGACCCACCATTGGGCTTTACATTGCTACGCCAAGACAATGGCAAAAGCATGATGATGCCCCCATAAAACTGGATTTCTGGCGGCGTAATCTGATTGAACTGGAAGCCAGCCTGGCCAAACTGGGCATCCCCCTGGTGATTTGTCAGGTGGCCGATTACGCCGCCGTGCCAGCCGTAATCAAGGATGTCGTAGAAAAACTGAACATCACTGCACTGTCATTTAATGCCGAGTATCCCTTGTATGAAGCACGCCGGGATGAGGAAGTCAGCATGCTGTGCCAGGCGCTTGGTGTTGAGGTAGAAGCCTGTCATGACCAGGTGCTGTTGCAGCCGGGATCAATCCTGAATAACAGTGGCGAGCCATTCAAGGTGTTTACGCCTTTTTCGAAAAAGTGTCGGGCCAGTTTATATGTGCATGAGTCTGCCGATACCGTTGCTGCGCTCAAATTACCTGCCCCCTTGTTAGCCACAATCGCGAAATACTCCATTCCCGGGCAATGCAGTTTGAAGGACGTGGACTGGCCGCAAGCCGATTCTGTGTGGGCTGACCGATGGCCTGCCGGTGAGGCGCATGCCCACAAACTACTGAAAGAGTTTAGTGGAGCAGGGATCAGGGATTACAAAAAAAACCGTGATTTCCCCGCTGTAACCGGAACC
>JAUHWU010000158.1 GCA_030427065.1 Gammaproteobacteria bacterium
GGATTGCAGGAACTGGTCCAGGTGATGGAGAAAGATTGAAAATTACACTTATTCGTGGCGTGAATGACATGGTAATAAATTCAGGGGTGTAATCATGTTTTGGAAATCCCAGGAAGAACATCTTCAGAAAGTACTTTCAGAGTTTGCCGAGGATGGCGATCTGAGTGAGAACAGCAGGAAAACGTTAAAGGAGCTGTCAGACTGGCTGACAAAAATGAAAGAAGAGTCACGTGAAGAATGGCCCCATGAGGAATTCCTTGAATTATTGCTGGGAGAGCAGGAGTTTGACAAGGAAATGGTGATCAAGGAGGTTCTGGACAAATTGCGGACTTTTCAGGAGTTCGTTATTACCCTGGTGGACAAGCTGGCTGTGTTTCATGCTTCGCTAAGCGATGCACAAAAGTTACGCATTCGTGAACAATTTAAAAAACGGGGAACAAAATGGCATGGATGGCGCGGGCGTCACGGAAAGCATAAGGCGGTTTCCTGAACCATGTGTCATCTGTAGATAATCATGAAATTTTAAAATCCATAATACAGAGCATTGTCCTGTGTGCATTGCCGCGGGATGTTGCAGAGAACTTGATGGAGTATGTGGAAAGCCGGTATTTTGCCACTAGCCCAAGCACGGCATAATGTTGAAAAATCCCTTGAATTGTTATGGAACAATCTGTTGTTAAATACCAAAAAGGTAAAATAACTGTTGTAATAGCTGGATGTTATAGCTGGATGTTATAGCTGGATGTTATAGCTGGATGTTATAGCTGGAAAGTGCCGGTACAGAAGTGCAGATTGCCATGCTACCAGAAGGCTATCATTATAGTGGCTCAAAGGGACGTGAACCTGTTCTCGTCGTAACAAGTCCATAGAAAATTCGTAAAAAAATTCCTTTGAATTTTCCTGGAAATTTACTGCATGCCTGGTGATAGATCACAATTGTTCATAAAATTCAGTCGCTGCCTGACGCGCATCTTCAACCGATTCAAAGTCTGTATTTTTCCATTCCGATACGTCATTTTTGAACACGTTTGCCTGCCACAATCCGGTATCGGGGTCTTCTGAGTACTCTACGTACCAGCTTCCGTTCAGCATTTCACGAAATATGCCGTTGGGTTGTTCAACTAAAGTGCTTGCTCCTGCTGACTGTGCGTCCGCATCATCTGCGTTGCCAATTGTCTCTTCTGCCATATAACCCTCACTATTGTCATAATCCTCGTCATGGTCTTCCCGATCTGACTGGTGAATTTCCTGCAGTGGTTCCTCCCAGTCTGCGACGCTGGTGTCGGTAATTTCTGTACCCAAATCCTCCAGGTTGCCGATATCTATGCCCCCGCTCCAGTTGTCCGGTTCCTCACTCAAATCGATATCCAGATTACGCCATTCAGCGGAGGAAAACTCTTCGATGTCACCGTCGAAATGTTGTACTTCTATGCTGTCATTTTTTTCATCAATAGCAGTGACGTAAAACTGCTGTCCCTTGTCGGTATGCTGGTACCACTGGTCGACCAGGGGGTCTAGTTCATTGGCCATACTGCATTTCCCGTTTGATAATTTATCGCAGTCTATTATTCTGGGCGCTGGAAATATTGATATCTATCAATTTCCGAATCGGATGAATATCAGCATAGTATTAATGACCTGGATCAATTGAACGACCATGAGTGGAGTTAAATTCATCAGGAAGACTTGCTAGATGATATGGTAGCGGTTTTTACATGAATATTCCGGGGCAGACTTCAGATTTTGGATGGTGTTACAAAGCACTTTACAAAGGACTATTGTGTCTGATTGTCGCACTGACGTCGTCTTTGTCTGCACTTGCGCAGCCCGATGCGGATGGGCGTGAGGTTCTCCAGGTGTTTGTTCAGACAGGTTGTCCCCATTGTGCAGATGCCAGGGATTACCTGGAAGAATTTTCCCGGCGGCATCCAGACCTGGAAATCGTCTACCGAATGGTGGACAGCGACTTGTCAGCACGCGAAGAGTTGACAGATCTGGCCAAAGTGACAGGGCAGGAAGCGGGGGTACCGGCGTTTGCCTTTAAAGGGCGATTACTTGTCGGGTTCTCGAGCCCGGCATTAATCGAACCCTATCTCATCGCATTACTTGAGCGCCGGGAATTAACACCGCAGAGTATTGAGACGGGTATTTTTGGACCCTTGTCCATCGACAGACTCGGCCTGCCGCTTTTTACTTTGGCCATTGGCCTGCTTGACGGCTTCAATCCCTGTGCCATGTGGGTTCTGCTGTTCCTCCTGTCAATGCTGGTGCATTTGCAAAATCGAAAACGCATGGCGCTGGTTGCTGGCGTTTTTGTGTTGGCCAGCGGTGCGGTTTACTATGCCTTCATGGCGGCCTGGTTGAATTTGTTTATCATTGTCGGAATGTCTTATGGACTGCGGATAATACTCAGTATCATAGCCGTTACCATAGGCTTGATTAATACCTTTGAAGGTCTGGTTTCGGGCGACAGGTTTACACTGTCAATACCTGCATCGGCCAGGCCAGGGATCTATCGCCGGGTTCGGGACATCATCCGGGCCGACTCCCTGATCCTTTCCCTCGTTGGTGTAACAACGCTGGCAATCCTGGTGAATCTGGTTGAACTCTTGTGTACGGCCGGGTTTCCCTCGATTTATACAGCAATCCTTACCCAGCAGGGGCTCGAACCGCTTGCTTACTATGCGTATCTGGCCCTTTATATCCTGGGCTATATAACCGATGATACAGTGATGGTGATAATGGCCGTACTTGCTTTTAGCAGCCACAAACTTGGTGCCGGGGGAGGGCGGTTTCTAAAACTGCTCAGTGGTCTGGTCATGCTGGTCCTGGGGCTGATCCTGTTTATAAAACCAGGCTGGTTATACTGATACTGATACTGATACTGATACTGATACTGATACTGATACTGATACTGATACTGATACTGCTATTGCTTGTGCAGATACTTTCCCTGTAAAGCCCTGTGGATCGAAATTATTTTAAGGAAGAATAACCGGGTAAAAAAGTTCAGCATTAAAAAAATAACACGGTAGTTCCTGGAAACGCGATAGCATCGGCAGGCGTTATTCCGACAGCTTGATACAATGAAGACAATCCGGTTTACTTCACGGCTTACAAAACGCTCCCTGGCATCCGAAAGGGACACTGCCAATAGGGAGTCAATACAGAAATAGTCGCAATTTTTCATGGCTGCCTGCCTTTCGCAAAGATGGAATTAGCAAATGATCAATGCAAGGACTCAGTCTGCTTGCCAGCTAATATCCTTATTTAACTTTTCCACCAGAGCCGCAACTACCTCATGAAATGATTCATTTTTTCGATATACCTGCTTCTGGAATTCGACACTGCCATTTGCTGAAACCAGCTTTTTTATATGATCAAAATATTTTTCCAGTTTCATTGACCGCATCATGGTGCTAATCATCAGGGCCGACTCGTTGAAATGCTCAAGCATGGATACTGTAGTATCTTTTTCATAGTCGAAATAGGTGGCTTGCAGGCCATAATGGGCAGCCTGAAAGTGATTATCCCGGGTTATCCATTCGGAAAGAGGAGTGGTAATTGTTGTGGATTGATCATGTTGTTTATTTTCTCTTAGCCAGGCAACCAAGGCTTTTATAAAGGCGGCCAGCGCCACAGCATCGGTAACAGAGGCCTGGGCATCCATTACGCGAATTTCCAGACTCCCGAACTGCGGGCGCGGTCGAATATCCCAGTGAATATTGTTTACCGTTCTGAATATTTGTGCCTTGCGGGTGACATTGGCAAATCTGACAAATTCATCCCAGGATGAAAATGATGGTGGAATACCATAGCTGCGTGTAGCCGCCAGGACGTGGTGGCGGTAAGCGGCATAGTTTGTATCATAGCCGCGCCAATAGGGAGAGTTGGCGGAAAGTGCGATCAACAGTGGCAGGTATTTTTTGATCGCAACCATTAGCTGAATGGCTTCATCGCCAGAATGCATACCCAGGTGAACATGGGTCGCAAAAGTGATCTGGGTGTGGCTGGTAAAGCCTTCCCTGGCGGCCTGTTCCAGATAAGGTTGCATGGGGGTAATAGTTGCCAGGGTTCTGTTAAACGGGTGCGAACCAGCACCGCACAAGGTCATATCAAGTTGGTCGCAGTGCTTTTTTATATCTAGTACCCGCAGACGCAGTTCCCGGTCCAGTTCTTCTATCGTGTGACAAACCGGAGTGCAGATCTCCACGGTATTTTGAATGAATTCGGGCTTGATGCAGTCGTCATCCGGATAGAACTCCATGAGTTTCATGATCCCTTCATTTAAATCCAGGGATTTTTTATCCAGAAGCTGCATTTCAAGTTCCAGGCCGATACTGTCAATGTCGGAAGGTTGAAATATTAATGGTACGCTGGAAACATCATCCTGTGACTTATGATGCCTGCTGAATTTTTTATGGGCGTGAATCATTGCTGTAAAAATCCCCGGCGTCATATGCCAGCTGGGCAAAGTAAGCTGCACCAGTCAACATCATGCTTTCATCGATATCGAATGTCGGGCTGTGTAAGGGAATAAATGGCTGGTCTTCCTGGCGAGCCCCAAAGCGCACATAGCATCCGGGCAACTTGTCCAGGTAAAAGGAAAAATCTTCTGATCCCATGCTGGGATATTCCATTTTTTGTACGCCATTTTTTCCAATTACCTTGCTTGCAGCCTGGATGGCAAGCTCCACCTCCCGGTCTGAATTAACCACTGGCGGGTAACCGGGAACCACCAGCAACTCTATTTTGGCATCATGTAATTGAGCGTAAGCAGAGGTCATGCGTTTGAGCCCCTTGTGAATATGCTCCCTGGTTACTTTTTGGGTGGTACGGATAGAACCTCGCAAGACGGCATGCTCGGCTATTACATTAGCTGCGCTCCCGGCCTGCATTTCGCCAATAGTAATTACTGATGGGTGCAAGGGATCAACTTCCCTTGAAACCAGGGTCTGGATGGTATTTACAAGGGAGGCGGCAATGATCACCGCGTCACAGGCTTCATGGGGTCTTGCGCCATGCCCCCCTTTACCTTGAATGATTATTTCAAAACGATCCGACTGGGCGGTTATGACGCCATGACCAATCATTATTTCTCCAACCCGGAAATGATGGGTAACATGTCCTGCAAAGATAGCCCTTACATTTTCCAGGCAGCCTGTTTCAATAATTTTTCTGGCACCACCTCCACTTTCCTCCGCAGGTTGAAAAATCAGTAGTACATTACAAGCTGCAGGTTTTTCATGCAGTATCCTTGCAGCGCCCAGAACCATTGCAATGTGAGCGTCGTGGCCGCAAGCATGCATTTTGCCCTTTTCCTGAGAGGAAAACGCCAGGTGAGTATTTTCCTCCCCGGGCAGAGCATCCATTTCAGCACGCAGTGCTATCGTGGGAGCGTCGTTCAATGTTGCTGGAATTTTTGCCACAACACCACTACCGGGGCCTGAATATTCACAGGGTATTTGCAACTGCCTCAACTCTTCAATAATGCGTTGCGCGGTTTTCTTCTCTTGAAATGCCAGTTCAGGTGTTTGGTGAAGTGCACGCCTGATAGTCACCATATAGGAGAGAAGGCTATCATCACCTGGCATTCTAAGTGACACTGTTCATTGCTGCATTGAATCCTGTGCTGTATCGCCGTGCTACCCATACCCCCCGAGCTGACCAGTAAACACGTCGACCTTGTGAGTAAAAAACTTTTATTTCACCGGGTCACTAATGTACTAATCAAGTTCGAATGATAACTTGGCATTAATTCGATAACTGACAATCTTGTTGTTCTCTACCTTGGCTTCTAGTTCCTTGATATAGAGAGATTTAATATTGTGTAGTGATTCGGCACCCTTGGTAACTGCAAGCTGTGCAGCGTGTTCCCAACTTTTGTCGGATTGTGCCAGTACTTCAATAACTTTCAATGTGGTCATAGTGTTCTCCATGGAAATTTACAAAGAGTATTATCTCAATGTAGTAATTGTAGGAAGAGAAGGCGGGGAAAACTTAACCTGGGTCAAAAATTCCGGTGAAAATACAGAGGGGAAAAAAGCGTACAGTGGAGAGATTAATGCGGGGTGGTGGGGTGGTGGGGGAGGGGAGGTATGTCGCCGCAGCTTGCTCTCAAGGTCTATTTGCAGGCAAATGGGCAGCTATTATCTGGAAGATGGGACTTATGGTTTCGTCGCTATCATGTCAGCAAGTATCTGCAGCAGC
>JAUHWU010000159.1 GCA_030427065.1 Gammaproteobacteria bacterium
GGGCCCTCAGGAGAGGCCACGGCCACTTTCATGGCGGCGAGCCCTGTGAATGGCAAGGTGGAAAAGACAAGGCCGGACTGTATAAACTGTCTGCGATTGGTCACGAATATCCCCAGATTCATTATTTTTGTGGTCTAGAACGATTATCCAGAATACTTTTCGTGCATTCCACTGGCAAGGGAAATATATGTAGCGTGTTTTTAGCCAGAGCTCACGAAAGGATCGTTGCCGTCGACAGCATTAATAGCTTATTGAGAATTCCATCATTATCAGTGCCCTGGCAAAGTCAGTTTCAGGGGGTATTTCCAGGAAGCAGTATTTTCCGTGTCTGCCGTTCTTTTTACAGGAAATTATTAGGCCAGATCATGGTACGCCACATATGGGCGCTTGGTGAGTTATCAAAGCCCAGTCCTTGTTTCGGTTGTTTAAAGTTACGCGCCACAATATCGGTGAAAATATCAGGATCAACTTCGCTATCATCCTCAAAAAAATATTTGTCATACATGGTGACCAGGCGTGCACTCATATACCAGGGATGATTTTCGGCATATTCAGCATCCTGCCGGATATAGTCTGGCGGGGCATAGTCTGGGCCGAAGAACTTATTGTAGCTGTCGGGATAAGGATACCCCACGGCCTCATCTGCATAAAACCTTAGTGCCTGATGATACTTAACAGCCCACGCAATTTCTTCACTCACATAGGGCGCGATCAATTGTGCTCCCCAATAGCCATGATCCACACGAATCAGGCAGGCATTGTATATGTCATGCAACATAATAGCCATGACAATTTTTTCGTCTTCGCCCTGCTCCATAGCATGTTTTGCACTACCAAGTAGATGATTCCTGGTGATGGCTTCAAAACGGAATTTATAAAAATCCAGTAGCTCGGGTTTTTCCGGCATGTCTGGTAATTCAGGGTTGTTCCCCATCATCATGACATGTTTACCATCGAGCTTATCAAGCAGTGCCTGCTCGATTTTTTGTGCATCAGCTCCCATACCCATGCGACAGATAGGTGAAGCAAGCATCATTCTTTTATAATTTTCTTGTGGGTATTTTTTGTCCATTACTTGGCAACATTCCTGATAATGCGGTTTTAACGTGTTGATTTGAAGTTAGTGATTAATTCTATTGCATTATTTTCTAAAATTAATTTTAGGCTTTAGTAATTTGGAAATAAAAAAGCCGGCCACCCTCAGGTAACCGGCTTTTAAACGTTATTGCAATAAAGCTCTGGACAATAACTCAGATACCCTGCATCTCTGCTTAACTAATTAGAATGAATAACTAAAATCCACCCCAATCAAACGAGGTGCGCCAATGTTTACCAACGTAATGCCGGGGGGGGCATTAGCAGAGGGATTCTGATCAGCCACGTTAGGGTCCGAATTTATATAAGCCGGATGATCAACAGGCTTGTAATTGAATCCACTGCCTGCTGTTGAGCCTGCCCATGCGGCACCACCGGTAATGTATTCTTCATCGGTGCAGTTATTGCAAAACAACGATGCTTCCCAGTTGCCCTGTGGTGAAACATACGCAAGACGGGCGGTAACAAGGTCATAAGAAGGAATCGTCAAGGTTGTAGAATCCTGACCACTACTTTGCTGATCATCTTTATATGAGTAGTTCACTGAACTCACAAGACTACCGCCCATGGCGAGATCCCAGTTATGACGAAGCCCTGCAGTAAACGAGTTCTCCGGAGCACGGCTAAAGGGTGAGTCCTTTTCTACACCGGCAAATTGGGTATAGGTATCCCATTCTGCATCAAGGCCGCCATATCCCATGTTAAATCTGAGGTTATCAGTCAACAAGGCAATAGCTTCTATTTCAATCCCTGAAATAGTGGCGTCCCCAACATTGATTGTGCAACGACGGTTACAACGTGCGTCAGAAGTCACTGTCAATTGTTTATCCGAATAATCCATTTCGAAAAGGGTAATGTTAGCCCTTATCCGCCCATTCTCCGACTGCAAGCGCGCACCCAATTCGTAATTCCAGAGTTCTTCCGGCTGGAAAGGAGTGTCGATATCTGCAACCGTGTCATTAGTGCCACCGGATTTAAACCCTTTTGTGGCCGACGCATAAAACATCATGTTATCTCGGGCCTGCCATTCCAGTGCTATTCGTGGCGTAAGCGTAGTAAAAGTGTCGCTTCCGCTAAAGGTTGCTTGTGCTTCTGAGCCAACAATACTCGTTCCCAGCAGATAGCAAGGGCTCGTTTCTGTACAGCCCCCGTAAGTAGCCCCATCACCATTGGGATAAAGTACATTTGACCCAGGTCGGGGATCAAGGTCAGGATAATTGCTGTTATCATCTGGTCCATTGGGATCAATAGCCCATATTTCGAATAAACGCTGATCCAATGCAGCATCGAAAACGCCCTGATTGAAAGTGCTAAAGGTCTTCTTATCCTTGACCGAGCGAACGCCCAGAGTAAGAGTCAGATTGTCTGTTAACATCCAATCTCCCTGTGCAAAAATACCGCTACTCTCGGTAACCTGCGCCCTGGTACCGCGAAGTTCCACCGTGCCAAATAGATCTGTTGCACGGTAGTCCTTGTTGGTGAGTTGCCTGAGTGTTGGCTCTTCTTCAGAAAGATATGCGCCTACCACATAATTTAAACGATCGTTAAAAGCCGTGCCAGTAAACTGGAATTCCTGGGACCAGAAATCACTATTATCCAGTGTTTTGCTATCAAAATAGGATTGTGCAAACAGGCTTTCATCCGACTCGCGG
Source organism: Gammaproteobacteria bacterium (assembly GCA_030427065.1). Taxonomy (GTDB): domain Bacteria; phylum Pseudomonadota; class Gammaproteobacteria; order Pseudomonadales; family Pseudohongiellaceae; genus Eutrophocola. The sequence continues at coordinate 2,748 of JAUHWU010000159.1, forward strand.
TTTTCCAGGGTTTCCATATCGCGATAGCCAGTAATAGATCTGAATGTCAGAGTCTCTGAAATATCGTAGCTAATAGACATGTTAAAACCGGTGCTTTCGGCATCAGTACCGCCTATGGGGCCAGCACCTGTAAGTTTATAAAGGTCGAGGGGAATTGTCGGTGCATAATGCTCTGGCGTTCCGACAGGGAACAAGGTGTTATAGGCTGCGATATTTGAAATACCGGGAGTAAAAATCGGTGGTGTAGTGTCGCCCTCAATGCCCGAGGTGGCGGGATCATCGAAGCCGCCATTATTACCGAAGTAATCGATCAGTTTACTAGCTCCGCCATTGGAAGAGGACTCTGTATAATCAATGCCAACATCTACCGTCAGTTTTTCATTAGGCTGGTAGCGCAGTTTTGCCGAGAAAAAATCAGTGTCATCCGCACCCAGGCCAACACCATCAGAAATGCGCTCTACCCAGCCATCACGCTCCATATGCGCATAAGCAACCCGTGCTGCAAGAGTATCGGAGAGAGGAATGTTCAGGGCTGTCCTTAAATTGGCCCGGGAAAATTCGCCGAAACCGCCTTTAACATAACCGCTGAGCCCAGCATCGACATCCGGTTTGATGGTGGTATAAACAATGGCTCCACCGGTAGAGTTTTTACCAAACAAGGTACCCTGGGGGCCTCGCAGCACTTCTACACTCTGTACATCAAGCAAACGCAGGAAATTGGTAATTGGTCGGCCGTAGTAGACTTCATCAATATAAATACCTACTGCCGGGTCAAGAACGGGCGAAATTCTTGCCTCATTAACTCCACGAATAGAAAACTGTGCGCCCACATTGGCACGTCCGGTACCATCACCAATACTGACATTCGGGATAAAATCAGCCATTTGCTGAGGGTCTGTCACGCCAAGACGGTCAAGTTCTTCAGGATTGAAGCTGGTAACAGCGACAGGCACTGACTGCAGGTCTTCAGCTCTGCGTTGCGCTGTAACCGTTATTTCTTCCAACTGAGCTTGGGCCAAGGCCAGCTGTGGCAGCAATACAGGCACTGCGACAGATGCAGCTATTGCCACGGATAAAAGTCTTTTTTTCATTGGTTTCCCCTCTTGTCTTTATTATTAAGTAAAGTGACAGATTGTTGAGTAAAGTGACGGCTTGATACAAAAGCACTAGATAAAATCGATACCACCAGTAAAAACTGAATAAACACTAAATTGCTAAATATCAATGAACCCATATTTAAAAAGTCATGGGCTCTAGGGGAATTTTTAAATTCCTCTTTATAATACGGTTCTTTAAGGAAATTACTGTATCTACCGATACCTGCACAATACTTGTTTGTTTATACTTTATATATGTAATTACCTATGTAATATACTTTTTTCAGGTTTTTCCGCAGGATTTCGACCTTTCCAAAGGCTGTTTACCGATTTATTCACAATGTAATCCTGCATGGATATAGGCTTTCACTTATATCTAATATAGTCGTTCCAGTATTTTACTAGTCAAAGTAATTCAATTACTTTACTTAAAAATTTGCAGCTGAGCCAGTATAACTATTCCAGCAATGATTCTGTTAATGATTTCGACCGACTCTTGTTAGATTACTTTGTCAGATAATTTTCTTTTCACATAATAAATATGCTTTTTTGTCAGGCAGTTCAAGCTGTCTACTCAAAACATGAATAATTCAACTTACATTACATAATTTTGCCGAGGGAAGTATGGATAAACAAAGACGTAAGATAATCAAGTTTACCAGTCTGGTTGCCGGCACCTATGTCTTTGATGCAGCCATACCTATGTCATCTGCACAAGAGCAGGCAGGAAATACCATCAGTTTACAGGCTGACCGTTTTCCCCAGGGTGTTGCTTCAGCTGACCCGCAGCCCAATGCTGTTTTATTGTGGACGCGAGCTTTACCCGGTGACAGTGCTGAGCAGGTAGAGATGACGCTACAACTGTCATTGACTGAAGATTTTGAGAGCCTGGTTCTGGAACGAGACCTTGTGGCAACAATAGAGAGCGATTTTACGGTGAGAGCTCTGGTGTCCTCACTCGACACCGACACCACCTATTACTATCGTTTTATCACCAGTGACAATGCATCCAGCCGCATCGGTCGTACCTGGACTGCACCCGATCCTGCTGATGAGCGACCAGTTTCCATCGCTTTTCTATGCTGTCATTCCCTGCAAAACGGCTTTTTTGGGAGCTATCGTCGCTTGATGAATGATGAAACAGAGACTGCTGGCAGACGAAATATCGATTTTGTCCTTCATCTCGGTGATTACATTTATGAGAATGTTCGCCAGGACGAACCTGATCCCCCCTTATATGAAGACGGCAGACCACGTAGAGTTAAACCCTTTTCCTCCGGTGGACTTGATGGCCCCCGTGGCACACGCCTGGCCTCCACACTGGATGATTACCGTTTATTGTATCGGGAGTATCTGCAGGATCCGGACTTACAGGAAATGAGAGCGCGTTATCCCTTTGTCCAGGTTTGGGATGATCATGAATTTGCCGATGATGCCTGGCAGTCCTTCGCCGGAGATGGCCCAAAAACAGCCCGTAAAATGCTGGCTAATCAGGCCTGGTTTGAATTTGTACCAGCCATATTATCTGAAAGCCGGGCTGTTGAAGGGACCGGGAATCCCGCCCAGGATTTTCGTGCCAGCGCTGTATCAGATGCACCTCTGGAACCTTTTGATGAGAATTTTTTATCTGCGGAACCAAACAACAAGGCCGTAACAGATTCCATCACCGTTTTCAGATCCCTGCGCTGGGGAGCCCATATGGAAATGATGGTCACTGATCAACGCAGTTACCGTAGTCCGGCAGGCACATTGGAGTTGGGGACCAGCTTTCTCGGTGATGGTGAGGCCTCTCTGAACCCTGACCGGGGCTTACCCTACAGTGTCGTCAATTTGTTAGCTGCCGGAAAGACTGCCAACAATAACAATCCTCCCGAAAGTGTAACAATCAACGGTCGTACCGTACCTAATCCAAGACTTAATTCTCCTGCCGTCACCATGCTTGGTAATGCGCAAAAAGAATGGTTGAAGGAAAGTCTGGCTGGTAGCAACGCAACATGGAAAGTTTGGGGCAGTCCTTTGCCAGTTCAGCAGTTTAACGTTGACTATTCGGCCATTGATCCTGCCATAGAAAACGCTGTGCTTTGGCCTGGTGATAACTGGGATGGTTTTCCCAATGAGCGCAACGAACTTATGCAGTTTGTAAAAGACAGAGGCATCACAAATCTGATCTCTCTGTCAGGAGACAGACACCTGCATGCTGTGTCACTGGTTGCTGAAGACTATCAGGCAGATGAACTACGTTATGTGATGCCGGATTTTGCGGTCACTGCATTGGCCATGATGTCCCG
>JAUHWU010000023.1 GCA_030427065.1 Gammaproteobacteria bacterium
ATATGTTTGCGGGCTGCTGTTCTACTGTCTAACTACCAGCATGGCCCTGGCGCAGCCGACAGATGATGAACGGCCACTGCTTGATGTGAGTATCGAAATCTTTGCCATGAATCTGCCGGAAGACGCCCTCACGCAACAGACTGAGGGTGTCTATCCCGCAGTGCGCCAGGCCGAATCGCGTTACCTGCCTTCCTTCCTAAAACTGATCCTGCAGGAAAGTGGGTCATGGGGTGCGGTCAGATTACTGCCAGAGGAGGATAGCGGTGCTGAACTGCAAATCTCGGCCACCATCGTCAGTTCAAATGGCACACAACTGGAACTCGCCCTGATCGCCAAAGACGCCACCGGGCGGATCTGGGCAGATAAAAATTATACCGGTACTGCCGTGGAAAGTGTTTCCCTGAATCAACCCTTGCTGGGAACCGATCCTTTTTTGTACCTGTACCAGAACATTGCCAACGACCTGGCAGAGTTTTCAGCTGGCTTAAGCATTACCCAACTCAATGAAATCAAGTCGGTTGCCCTGTTGCAATACGCCAGTTTGCTGGCACCGGCTGTTTTCACCCCTTACCTGAGCAGTGATGAAAACAGCATGATTTCCCTGACCCGACTCCCTGCAGACAACGATCCTTTTCTGCTCAGGGTGAAACAGATTCGTGAACACGAATATGTGTTTATTGACGTGGTGGATGAGCAGTACGACAGTTTCTTTGTCACCATCAAACCGGTTTATGACTTGTGGCGCAGATATCGGCGCGAGCAGATTAGCAGTGAAATCGACAAGATCAATCGCGAGGCACAGCAGGGGAATGATCTTCCTCGCGGCAGCTATATGTCATTACTGGAAAGCTATAATAATTTTCGCTGGGCGCGCATGCAGGACCAGTATCTGGACGAAATCAGTGAGGGCTTTACCAATGAAGTGCTCCCCACCGATATTACCCTTGAGGATTCTCTCTATCACCTTTCCGGCACCCTGGAAGAACAATATCAGGAATGGAAAACCATTCTGAAAGAACTCTATCTGCTGGAAGCGGCAACGTCCCCCTGATCAGTTCTATTATTCATTCAAGTGCGCAAATAACTAATAAAATTATTATTAACACATGAACAAGGATTGACAGGCTTCATTTTTGCCACTAAAGTCCCGCCCTCTTTATTACTAAACAACCGATCAGAAATGTTTTTACCCACTACCAACCATGCTCTTCTTACTACCGCAGCGCTTAATGCCGCGGCGGCGCGTCGTGCTGCGCGTAATAACAAGGGGATGCCTGGTTAGTTTTTTTATGTAAAAAATATAGTTTTTAAAAAACCTCCAGCTGTCCGTGACACTGGAGGTTTTTTTATGCCCTGAAAAAATCAACGCATAACGAGAGGAACATGCGATGAATACCATAGAAACAGAAAATTCACTGGGAATTACTTTTTGCGACAGACTCGAACTGGCCTTCACCCATGGTGAAGGCAGCCTGGTGTGGGATGAATCTGGCAAACAGTATCTTGATTTTACCTCTGGCTGGGGCGTGACCTGTCTGGGTCATAGTCACCCGGTCATTATTGAAGCAATCAATCAACAGGCCAGCAAGATTATTCAAAGTCCCAATGCAGGTTTCAGCTACTCCCCCTCTCGTGCTGCATTACTGAGTTTACTCACACAGATATTGCCTGCAGGTCTGGTAAAAACCTATTTCTGTAACAGTGGGGCGGAAGCCAATGATGCCTGTTTGAAACTGGCAAGAAAGATTACCGAACGACGCAAAGTCGTCAGCACGCTGGGGGGGTTCCATGGCAGAACCTTTAATACGCTGTCAGTCACCCGAGGTACTGACAACAGTGATCGATACACCCCCAGGCAGGCGGATACTGTGTTTGTTCCTTTTGGTGATGTAGCCGCCCTGACCCAGGCCATTGATAGTCAAACCGCAGCCGTCATTGTCGAACCGGTGCAGGGTGAAGGTGGTGTGCAGATTCCATCATCCGATTATCTCGCGCAGATTCAGAAACTGTGCCATACCCATGGCGCCCTGTTTATCATCGATGAAGTCCAGACCGGGTTTTGCCGTACTGGCAGTTTTTTTGCGCTTGAACAAAGTAATGAAAAAATAAGCCCTGATTTTCTAACCATGGGTAAAGGCATAGCCGGTGGTTTTCCTTTTGCTGCTTTCGCTGTCAGTGACAAGGTTGCTGCCATGCTGGAAAAGGATGATCACGGCGGTACCTATTGCGGCAATCCACTGGGCTGCGCTATTTCCCATGCAGTAGTAAGCTTTATGCTGGACAACGATATCGCCGGGCAGGTCAGAGACAAGGGTAAATATTTACTGCAAAAACTGCAGCAACTGCATAAGCAGTTTCCCAAACTGATTAACGCAACGCGCGGACAAGGCTTATTATGCGCCCTTGAATTCAATGATCACAGCCTGACACGCCCTGTCACCTTGCAGTGTGCAAAAGCTGGCCTGTTGGTAGTTCCTACCCGTAACGGCATACTCCGTTTGTTACCGGACTTACTGGTAAGCAGGGAAACTATTGACAGGGCCATGACGATTCTTGGCACCGTATTGGAAAATTACCGGGGGCAGGAGTGTACATAGCTGTAATGCTATTTCATTCCATGGTTGGGTTTCACTGTTTAGTTTTACTGTTTAGTTTCACTACCCGACCGGTTATTTGCCATAATGGCCCATCGGATGCACCAGCACCGGAACTACAGGGGGACGTAATATGACTGAAGAATCCAAACAGAACATGAATAACACGCCACAGAATCTGGAAGATGTGATGGAAAACCTGAGCCGGCAAATATCTCCGGTCCCCGGCTTCACTCCCCCTGCCGTTTCCAAAGATGCGCTGTACTGTCCGCTGCCAGCCAGTTGCAGTGCGGAGGAACAAAACGAGTTTCGCAGTGCCGCGGTATTTCTTGCATCCCTTGCCGCCGAAGTGAAGGCCTGGCGCATGCAGCTGCCTGAAAATTACCAGCCCGCAGTGATTGCCGTTTTACACGGCGGCGTCCAGATCAATGTCCTGAAACTGGCCCAGGTCAGCTTTGATGGTATTCGTATCGAAGGCCTGATCCAGGACAGCCCGGTGACCATGTTTGCCCACCAGTCCACCGTGCAGATGATGTGTTTCGCCACCGAAGTCAAAGAAGAAAGCAAACCCAATCCCATCGGTTTTATCTGGCCGGATCATAACGAGGAAGTTTAATCATTATTAGAGCCGTCTCTGGAGTAAAGAAAACCAGGCTTCGGCCCTGCTCTTTTAACTTGCAACTTTTAACTTGAATCTTGTGACTTGTAACTTTTCACTTGTAACTTGCGACTGGTATTTTATTTACAAACAAAATCCTGCCCACCCGCAGCCACACAAAACTCGCCCCAGTTGCCGGTAGCGCGCCAGTAATCCACCAGGCCCTTCTCCTGTAACAACTGATTGAAATCAGGCAGGCGGCGCATATCATCGTAGACGCCGTCCCATATCGCCGGGCTGGCCATTTCACCAAACCAGTAATCCAGGGCAATTTCCGGCTGCCCCATCAAGGCCACCAGACGCGCCACATAACCCAGTTCCAGCGGCGTGACAGACGGATCATTGATCAGGGCAATAATATCATCGGTAGATTGATCAAAATTATTTACGGACAGAATGTCCGCCAGCTTGTCCATAAAACGCCTGGAAACGGTCGCGTCATAAGTGTTGTCGGGAATATTGGCATAGTATGCCCTGATCATCTCGGCGGCGCCGGCAAGATCACCGGACCGCATGGCAATTTCCCAGGTTACCGCCCTGAATAAAAACTCACCGCCTTCCAGTGACAATCCGTATTCGACCAACTTTTTCGCTTCCCCCACCCGGCCGCGATACAGCTCATGCAGTGCCACCTGATAGGTAAAGCGCGGCGCAAAAGGATCCTGGCGCTGGGCGCGTTGCAGCATGGCTATGGCTTCATTGAACTGACCGGTGCGCGATAACATCTGGGCATATTCTTCCATGGCACGCGGCACAGAATAACGATAGTTTTCAAAATAGCGCTGGTACAGGTTTTCCGCTTCCAGAAATCTGCCCTGGTTGCGCAGGGAGCTGGCTTCCACCAGCATCAGTTCCGGCATGGACGGGGCGATGACAGCGGCCTTTTCAAATGCCCTGGTCGCCAGCATTGGAAAATCGACAGCCTGATCCTGAGACAGAATAAGCTGACTTTGGTCATAAAAGTCTCCAAGCAACAGCCAACCGCGGCCATAGTCAGAATCAATGCGAACCGCTTCTTCCAGTAGATTGATGGCGCGAAAAACATTGTCCGGCGTGAACTGATTAAACAGCGCCTGGGCCTGCAGGGTTTTGTCATAAGCTTCAACATTGCGCGTCATGCCCGGCACCGCAAACTCACCCGCACCAAGAGTCACGCTAAGCGCCGTAGCAACCTCGTCAACTATTTCAGTCTGAATGGCAAAGATATCCGCCAGTTCCCGATCATAGGTGCGCGACCAGATATTAAAGCCATCATCGGCACTCACCAACTGCGCCGTGACCCGCAAATTATTGCCGGACTTGCGCACACTGCCCAGCAGAATATTAGCTACCTGCAAGGATTCACCAATGCTACCAAGCATTTCATCCCTGCCCTTGTAATAGAAAGACGAATCCCGCCCCACCACCTGCAGGTCCGGCATCATCGCCAGCGTATTAATCAGATCCTGACTAAGCCCATCAGAAAAATATTCCTGATCCCTGTTTTCACTGAGATCAGTAAAAGGAAGAACCGCAATGGATTTTTCATAAAAAACGACTCCAGTTTTTTCTACTACACCCGTAGCATTCACAACCTGCAAAGCCTGATCAACAGCGGCTTCAAGTTCAGCAGAGGCCACTGCATTATTTTGCGATTCTTCAGATTCCTGTGAACAGGACAACAGGAGCAAGCCAGCTGCAAGGGTAAAAATGTAAATCAAACTTTGTGCTTTCATAGTTTTACACTTTATCGGGACGTCGTTAGTTTTATTTTTTTGTCCCATTTGTAACTTGTGACTTGCAACTTGCGACTGTTTTAAAAACACTCAAAATCATCCCCACCGTCGAGCGGCCGGCAATAATCACCCCAATTACCCGTCGTGCGCCAGTAATCCACCAATCCTCTTTCCACCATCAGCTCCTTGAACGCGGACAACTTGCGCATGTCACTGTAATAGTCACGCCAGATATCATTTCCCAGGGCGTTGCTTTGTAAAAGCAGCTCCAATGCCAGGGCCGGCTCGCCAAACATCGCGGCAAACATGGCTACACCCCGATACTGGACGGGATTCAGGTCCCGGGTGTCCAGCACCTGCCGCAATTCGGCCATGCCGGTTTCTGCATCGCCGCTTTCCAGATACGGGATAAACTGGTCGTTAATGGCACGGGCAGTTACCGTACCTTTGCTATATTCCAAGGCCGTAGCCCAGTCGCCATTACTGAGGGCAATGGTCATACTCAGGTTGGCAGCAATCAAGGGACTGCCACCCAGTTCAACGAAACGCCTGACCTCTGCCAGCGCTTCTTCATCTCTGCCGACAATGAACAGGTATTCGGCATTACTTTCATCAATAGATGCAGGGTCAAGCCGTTTGGCACGGTTTGCCTGCACAAGCGCTTCCTCGGCGCGCCCCACCCCCTTAAGGAATGCGGCGTACCAGCCATGATCGACGGCGGTGCTGCCAACGCGGAAGGATCTTTGTGCCACCCGTCGTTCAACTTCAAGCAATTCGCCCTGGTCAAACAGTTCGATCAGGTCTTCATCGGCAATCTCCGGCATCTCCGGCGCCAGGCTTCTTGCCCTAGCCAATGCCTGATCTCTCTAGTTGAGTCAGGCTTCCTGTTCACCTTGGGGAACATTGCGTGAGAGACCGCGATAAACATCTGCCAACCGGTACCAGAGCAAGGCAGAATCCGGCTCCAGCTCCAAGCCCCTGAGATAATGCTGTAGCCCTTCCACTTCATTATCATAATTACCCAACCTTCTCAGGGCATAGCCCCTGATCATTTCATCATAAGCCTCAACATTTCTCGGCATACCCGGGCGGTTACACTCACCCACGCTGAGAGTGACACTCAATGCGCGACTGACATCTACGGCAATTTCATCCTGGATTTCAAAAATATCCGCCAGCTGGCGATCAAAGATCTGCGTCCACAGGTTGAAACCACTGTCGGCATCCATCAATGTGGCAGAGATACGCAACTGGTTACCGGATTTGCGCACGGTGCCCTGCAGAATATGTTTAACGCCCAGGGATTCTGCAATCTGTTGAGGGCTTTCTTCACTGTTCTTGAAGAAGAAGACGGAAGTTCGCCCCGTTACCAGCAAGTCATTGATGCTGGAGAGTCGGTTGATCAATTCTTCGGTCAGCCCGTCCGAAAAATATTCCTGGTCCGGATCGTTGGAGAGATTGGTAAAAGGCAATACCGCGATGGATTTTTCTTCGGAGCTGGTAATGTCGTTTCCGGGGTCAGAACCGTCAGTACTGACGGCGAGTGTCTCTGCTTCCTGTTCGTTGGCGCTATTCGACCCGGTCAGAATATAAGCATCAAAAACAACAAAGCCCAACGCCAGCACCAATGAAACAACCATCAGGCCATTCATTTTGCCAGCAGAGCCTTTCAGATTGGCATCATCTGCCACCTGCTGGGTTTTAATGCCTTCGGGGGTCATTTGAAATGCCCAGGCCACCACCAGCACCACAGGAAAACCCAGAATAAGCATTACCGTCAATCCGGAAATAGCCCACTCCGGCACCCCCAGACGGGGAAAGACGGTATCGATGACCTGGATCAGCAGCCAGGCAATAACCGCGTAGGTCACTGCGACCTTGAAGACGTTTCTGCGTTTTAATTCGTTAAAAAATGCCATTGGTAACTTTTTATATTCTGAAATTTTTTCAGGCTAACTTCTTTGCCATGTTGGATGTCGTTGCGCTTATCCGACCTGCGAGCTTTTAACTAAATCACTATACCAGCACAAATATATCCACCAGCATGATACTCAGAGTCAATATCACCATTCCAATCACCACCCTGTAAAAGACCTTACCACTGCCGGCCTGTTGCTGATTAGCGGCTTCTGTCACTTGCCAATCTTTGGTTTTATGCAGCATTTCATAGGCCAGCGTCATCAGCATGACAAAGGGATAACCCATGATCAGCATGAAGGCGAAACCCCGCACAAGAATGCCAGGCCAATCGTAAATGGGAGACAGCGTGCCGATTATCTGAATAATCAACCATGACCCTGCCAGATAGGCGAACCCTACTTTAAAGATGGCGCGTTTTTTTAATTCGCTAAAATTCATGGATACTCTTTGGTTAAAGCCGGTGTTAGCCTTTACTGTTTAAGTTGGCATAAGTCCGTTTTATACAATTTTTCAACCAGTTAAGATAGTTATAGGGGGCTTGCAAGCCGATGAATCAGTCAAAGTTGCAGCAAATACTGATGCTTCTTGAGTTTTACTGCTTGCATGGGAGACAATCGAGAAAAATTAAAGCACTTTGGGGGAACCGTTCCATGCGTCAGGTATCATTGTCACTTTCCATTCTCACGTTCTTTTTAATCAGTAGCTGCACCAGTGCCCAGCCTCCCGGTATCACCATGGAGATGATCATGCGTACCCTGCCGCTGGAAGGCGCGCCGCTGGCGGAGCCGGGCCCTTACCGGGTCACCCAGGAAGCTGCGTTTGATAACCCCGGCTTTATCGTCTTTCGCCCGGTTGACCTTGGCGCTTTCCCGCAGCAGGACAGGATGCCCCTATTGGTCTGGGGTGCTGGCGGCTGCAATATAGATGGCAGAAGTTATGCCGGTATTCTTTCCACCATTGCCTCCCATGGCTTTATCGCCATGGCGACCCTTCCTGTTGAACCTGAAGAAGGGGAAGAGGCACGGCGCAATGCCACGGCCGATGATATGCTCAATGCCATTAGCTGGGCGGAACAGGAAGCCATTCGTGAAGGCTCGCATCTCAAGGGTAAAATTGATATTGAGCAGATTGCGGCCATGGGGGTTTCCTGTGGCGGTTTCAGAATGGCGGCAGTGGCCGGACTGGATCCGCGCGTCGATAGCGTTGGTATTTTAAATTCAGGTGTTTCTGATGCATCAGAACTGGCTGGATTACATGGACCTGTCTTACTGCTCAACGGTGGAGAAGTGGATTTCATGTACGATACCGCGCGCGAAAATTTTGAAGCCATCAACCATGTGCCGGTATTTTTAGGGGCTCGCGAAAATGCTGGTCATTCTGCTACCTATCCCCATCCCGGTGGCGGCGAATTTGCCAACGTGATCTCTGACTGGCTGATGTATCAGTTCAAGGGAGACGAGGACGCCGGCAGAACCTTCAAGGGCGCCGATTGCCGGCTTTGCACCAATCCCAACTGGGAAACGGACGCCAAGGGACTTTGATACATAGCACTTGGCTCGGAGGCTCAATTTGAAACACGTTCAATTATTGTGGATGACACTGGTGACGGGCATGCTGTTAATGAGCACGGCATGCACCTATACCGGCGGCGACAGAATTTCCGATAACCGGGAATGTCGAACTTTTGAGACGGGCGGCAGCAAGATGCGACGCTCTATCTGTATGAGCAAGGAACAGTGGGCTGCCTATGATGAAGAACAGGGTGAGAAACAGGATGACGGTTCTGTGGCAGAGTTTTTCAGGGAACAGATGAACCGCGGCGCCACCGGCGCAACTACCGTTGATCTGAACTAAAGAGCGACCTGAACTAGATCACCATCTGGTCGGTGCCAACGATTATTTCACCCTGAAAATTTTCTCGAATCCCGTCGAAGTATATTTCGTCAGGCAAGTCCATCAATGAACCAGGTAGCACATGGTTAAGTACCAGGGTAGTCACCCCGGCTTCAGCGGCCATGCGACCCGCCTGCTGGGTGCTGGCATGGGTTTCAATAATATGCTGCCAGATGCCTTCCCGGGCATCCTGGTAAAGACCACCACCCCCGGTTACCTGATCAAACCATTCGCGGGTTTTCACCAGCTCAATAGTTTCACAGACAAAAATATCGGCGCCCTGAGCCAGCTTGACCAGGTTTTCTGAATAGGTGGTGTCGCCGGAAAACACAATACTGCGATCATCCGTGTCAAAACGATAAGACAGCGCCCGATGCGGCATCTGCTCCTTGGCCCACTCCGGAAAGTGGGTATTCTCAATAGTCGTTACCAGCACCCGGTCATCTTCATAGGCTTTATGGACTGTTGTGGTGGCCGGAATCACCTCACCACTGGTGACAGTGGAGGGATGCAGTGTGCGTTGCTCATCGATAAAGCGGATGTCCGTATTGGCCTGGTTGAACTGCAGAGCCGAGGCAACCAATGCTTCCGTACCATAGGGGCCATAGACCATGGTGGGCTCTACCCTTCCCTGTGTCCATTGATGACTTAACAGCACCGGAAGATCAGCCACATGGTCATCATGCAAATGGGTTAGAAAAATAGTGGGCAAAGACAGAAAATTGACATCGGCCTCCAACAGAGCGCGAAATGTGCCGTAGCCACAATCGATCAGATAAGGCCTGTCGCCCACCATAATCAAGCTGGATGTCTCACCGCGCATCAGATTGAAGTTGGGGCCACCCTGGGTGCCCAACAGAATAAGTTTCATGGCGTTGTCATTCTGTGCCAGTACGGCATTGGCTAATGGCAACTGTGAAATAACACCGGCACCAAGCAGGTGATTAAGAAAAGTACGTCGTTTTAATGTGGTCATGGTATCTCCCTGTTGGAAAGGAAGACTATCATAAAAATCGCGGATTCGAAGCAGTAGCCCTGGTCAAAAATACTCCTTAAATGCCCACCTGTGGAAGTTGTGGTATTTATTTATCATAATTGCTCAATCAGTTTGCAGCCTGGATTCAATCAATGGACTCTCGTTTTGACGCAAGCACATTATTACTGCTTATTTTGCAGCTCAACCTGATTCCTTCTGCCCAATCAGCAGAATTGGAACCAAAGCCCGCAACATCAACACCTCCTGAAGAAATCGTCATCACAACCCAACGCACCAAGCTGCAATTACGTCTTCAGCTCTGGGAAGCGGAGGAGAAAGCCTACGAAGTGTTTAACAGTTTCAATGATGAAAAACGATTCGATATCAAATGTCGATTACACGAACCTACCGGTACCCGCATTAAACGCCAGGTCTGCATCCCCGAGTTTCAACTGATCGCCACACGGGAACAAGCCCGGGATCGCCTCAATGGGACTTTTCAACATGTACCCATTGAGTTTGCCATTGCCAGTCAACTGGATGATTACCGAAACAAAATCAAACAGGTTGCCGAGGAACATCCGGAATTTCTGCAAGCGGTTATTGAGTACACCGAGAAACGTCAGGAATATATTGAAGCCACGGGTTGGGTGTCAAAAGAACCGGAATGATCGTTGCTCAACAAGCGAATAGGGCTACACTACGTTTGAATGTATCTTTGCCTATCAAGTACTATTCCAATTTTTAGTCTTTCGATTTCGAAACAATTTAACTCTGGTACACATCTCCGATGAAAAAAGTTTTAATCCTCTTACTTTCCCTGTCCTTCATTTCTTTAGCTAATGCCCAGGAGTGTGACCGTCAATGTCTGCAGGATCACCTGACCCATTATCTTGATGCCCAGCTAAAACAAGACCCGGCCCTGTTACCCCTGGCTGAAAATGTCAGGTTTACTGAAGATCATGTGGAAATGTCACTGGGGGAAGGCCTTTGGGCGAGTATTGAAGGCTATGGCACGTTTCGCCAGGACATTCTGGATGTCAGTAACAGTACCGCAGGCACCCATGTACTGGCCATGGAAAACGGCGTTCCTGTTCTGCAGGCAATCAGGCTGAAAGTTTCCAATGACGACTTAGTCGAAGTGGAAACCACTGTGGTGCGCAGCCGTGAAGAAGGCATGCTGTTTCAGCCGCAAAACATTATTGGCGCCAACCCTGCCATGACCTACCTGCCAACCCCTTCACAGCGCAACACTCGTCAGCAGATGATTGCTATTGCCATGCAATATCCGGAAGGTCTGCGCATTGGCAGCTTCGTGGAAGCCAACCTGCAGGTGAGCCCGCAAGCCTACCGTTTTGAAAATGGCCAACTGATGGCCGGACCTGGTTGCACGTTTTTTCCCGACTGCGAGGACATCCGCAGCCAGGGCATCCCTACCCTTGCCGGGATTCAGGCCCGGATAGCCGGGGTAGATGAAGAGCTCGGCATAGTCTGGTTACGCATGAATTTCGGGCCCGGCTCCCTGATGCGCGGTGAAGGAGAATTATCGGTGTGGGAGATGTTCAAGATCTATGATGGCCAGATTCAGGCCGTGGAAGCGTTTATGGAAGAAGTACCCGCAAATACACCGTTTGGATGGGACTACTAAAAAAAGTGGACTAAAAAGGGGACAGATTTATTTTCTTATAAAATAAATCTGTCCCCTTTTTTCTAAACAAGCGCTCCTGATCCTTTGACAGCGCCTGCCAACAGCGGAGTCCCGAGATGAAAAGATGCATCCTTTTTTTTTCCAAGCTATTACTACCAGTCCTGCTTGCTACCAATACCGCTTTTGCCCAATCCGATGAGGCTGCCGTGAACGACGTGCTGGATGCCTATCATCAGGCCGCTGCTGCAGCGGATTGGCAGACCTATTTTGACCTTCTGGTTAATGATGCTGTTTTTCTGGGCACCGATGTCAATGAGCGTTGGCCAAAAGCAGTCTTTCAGGAATACGCCAACGCCAGTAATGGTTGGCTATATCTTCCTCGGGAGCGTCATATCAACTTCACACCGGACGGCAACTCGGCCTGGTTTGATGAAATCCTTGACAGTGCCAGCTACGGCACCAGTCGTGGTACCGGCGTGCTAATCAAGATTGATGGAGGCTGGAAGATTGCACAGTATCATCTGACGTTTCCTATACCAAATGCGCTGGCAAAAAAGTTTACGGATGAAATAAAAGCCTGGGAGGCAGCTCAGTGAAACTGATAAGAAAGAGAAGAGGCGTGCTTTTTTGACAATTATATAAATCTATCCCCTTTTGAAAAATGCTATAAAAAAAAGCCCGACCATTTCTGATCGGGCTTTATGTTTGGTGCCGCCACCAAGAGTCGAACTCGGGACCTACTGATTACAAGTCAGTTGCTCTACCACGGCTGAGCTATAGCGGCAAAAATCGTGCTTCTTTCTATTCTAGCTAAAGCCCAAGTCAGTTGCTTCTCTTTATGCAACGGCTGAACTATAGCGGCAAAAATCGTGCTTCTTTCTATTCTAGCTAAAGCCCAAGTCAGTTGCTTCTCTTTATGCAACGGCTGAACTATAGCGGCAAAAATCGTGCTTCTTTCTATTCTAGCTAAAGCCCAAGTCAGTTGCTTCTCTTTATGCAACGGCTGAACTATAGCGGCTTAAAAGTGTGTCTACGTCGGATGACGACCTGCGGCTTTATCCGACCTACATTCTTTTTTCAACTACATGCTACATATTCGTTCAGGCGGCGCATACTACCAATGTCCACGATTTTGATCAATATTTAGGTTAAAATTCTCTGCATATTTCGCCCTCACAGGATTAGCAGTGTCCGCACTTACCGACAGCCCTGAATGGCAGGCCCTGGTACAGCACCAGGCAGCCTTATCCAAACGCCCTTTAAATGCGCTTTTCAGGGACAACCCGGATCGCTTCGCCCGGTTTAGTCTCAATACTGATGGCCTTATACTGGATTTCTCGAAAAATCATGTTGACGCTCAAGCTATTGATTTATTTGGTAATCTAGCTAAAAAAGTCGGGCTTGAAGAAGCCGTCGAGGCCATGTTTAGTGGTGATGTGATCAATAATACCGAGCAGCGCCCTGCCCTGCATGCGGCTCTGCGCTCCCCTGAAGATCAGTCTGAAAACGGCCAGGTAGTGCACCAGACGTTGAACCGCATGGCTACTTTTGTTGATGCCGTGATCCGTTGGCAATGGCAGGGCTATAGTGGCAGCCCGATCACTGATGTGGTGAATATCGGTATTGGCGGATCAGATCTCGGCCCTGCTATGGTTTATACGGCCTTATCAGATTTTCACCTGGATGGTATTCGCTGTCATTTTGTCTCCAATGTGGATCCCGCGCATCTGGAAGAGACCCTGGAACCCCTTGATCCAGAAACAACGTTGTTTGTTATTGCCTCCAAAACCTTTACCACTATGGAAACCATGCTCAATGCCCGCGCCGCCAAACGCTGGTTGCTGAAAGCCTGCAATGGTTCCGCCAGTGAAAAAAGCGCTCTGGCAAAACACTTTGTGGCAATCAGTGCCAATGTGGAAAAAGCCGTTGAATTTGGCATCCCGGGGGAGAATATTTTCCCCATGTGGGACTGGGTCGGTGGTCGATATTCCCTGTGGTCGGCTATCGGCCTGCCTGTGGCGCTGGGTATTGGTATGGATAATTTCCGCGCCCTGCTGGCTGGCGCCCATAACATGGATAAGCATTTTCGCGCGACGCCTGCCGCGCAGAACATTCCGGTAATGATGGCTTTGCTGGATTGCTGGTACCAGAATTTTTTTGCGGCCGAATCCAGAGTCGTGTTGCCCTACAGCCAGCAATTGCATCTGTTCCCGGCTTACCTGCAGCAACTGGATATGGAAAGCCTGGGAAAATCAGTGACAAAGGATGGAGCACCTATCGATGTGGACACGGGAGGCATTGTCTGGGGCAGTGCCGGCACCAATGGTCAGCATTCCTTTCATCAATTATTGCATCAGGGCACGCATCTGATTCCGGCAGACTTTATCGCGATTTCTGAAACCGCCAGTAGTAACAAAGAGCAGCACCTGCAGCTCTTAGCCAATTGTTTTGCGCAAAGTCAGGCCTTGATGGACGGTAAATCGCTGGAAGCCGCTACCGCAGAATTACTGAATCGGGGCATGAGCGAAGCGGAAGCCGCCAGGCTGGCTCCCCACAAAGTCATCCCGGGCAATCGACCAAGTACCACCCTTTTGCTGGATAAATTAAGCCCGCAAAGCCTGGGCAGCCTGATCGCCTGTTACGAACACAAGGTGTTTGCCCGCAGCGTGATTCTGGGCATCAATGCCTTTGATCAGTGGGGCGTGGAATTGGGCAAGGTGTTGAGTACGGGGATTCATGACGAGCTGGTGAATGATGGGGAAACATCGAAATTTGATGGGTCTACCAATGCGTTGATTAATCGTTGTAAATAAAAGCTGCCTTCATGTTGGATGGCGGCTTGCAGCCTTATCCGACCTACACATTTTTCTCTTATCTCCTGAAACTTTCTACAGGTAGTAGGTCGGAAAAGCGAAGCGTCTTCCGACATGATGGCCATGTATGCTCTGTCCGGGTTAATGATTCGCAATATTTGATGGGTCTGCCAATGCCCTGATTAATCGTTGTAAATAAAAGCTGCCTTCATGTTGGATGGCGGCTTGCAGCCTTATCCGACCTACGATTTTTTCAGCGTACAAAGATATTGAAGCAAAAAAAAGGAGCGATGAATTTCATCGCTCCCTTTTTTTCTTGTGACTTGTAACTTGAGACTAGTCACTTGTAATGTGTTTAAAACGAATAAACCAGGCTCACAGAGGTCAGCGTATCAGTCTTCTCACGGCCCACTGGCACATCGGAATTACTGCGCGCCTGAAAAGCGATCTTGGTGGTGATATCGCCAATGATATTGGTCTCCAGACCCAGCTCCAGTATGGAGGTGGTTCTTACATCACCAATTTCAGTCGTGAAGCTTTGTGTAAACACCGCGTTTTCACTGATAATCCACTCAAACTCCTCGCCCAGGGAAACAATCACTTCCCCTTCACTGCCGCCATTGATGATGCTGTTTTCGCGATAACCCAGACCACCAAAACCCTGCAGTTCAAAGCGGTCATTTTTAATCAAATGACGACCATAACCGGCAGAGACCGCTGCCTGGTATTCAAAACCACTGAAGCGGTCATCGGTATAGCTTCCTTTCAAAAACAGGTACTGATTTTCATCCAGGTTGTAATCTGATTTGTTGCCGAAATAATAACGCTCTGCAGTGGCCTGGGCATTTTCCTGGGAGCCCAGTCCCTGGAATTTCATTTTGTGCAGCCAATTCTCGGTGGTGATATCAAGCAGAACTTCGGTATTGAACGTATCTGTATCAGTATTACCGGTAGTGCCTACATAACCAAAGGCGATGCTTGCTTCGTAGTTATTCTCGTCCTGTGCCAACGCCTGGAAAGAGGTTACCGTCAGCACGGCCATTGGCAGAATTGCCATTGCTTTGTTGTTCATGTGCTTTCCAAATAAAAGAAATAAGATAACGGGCAGCGAAATATTCTCTGCCCAGTAAATGTAAAAAGATTATTGCTTGGTGAAATAACCGATCCTGTCGCCGCTATAGGTGCCTACCCAGATTTCATCATTTACCTGGAGCGCAGAACTAACGCCCTGCATGGCAGCTTCAGCATCCATCCCACCCACGCGAACTGCTTGCATGGTAGACGTATCAACTTCAACCACGGACCAACCACCGCCTTCTGCATTACCACCGGCTGTCAGTAATTTGCCAGGCTCACCCCAGCGAATATTGTCCAGCACAATATCCAGCGTGATGGTTTCTTTGGTAAGAGGATTCTGGCTGCGATCAAAGCGCACGACTTCACGGGTACCAAAAGCCGCAACATACATGTAACGTTCATCATCACTGACAACGATGCCATTGGGACCGGAAAGCTGACTTCCTTCCAGAACGACTACTTCGCCACCGGGATGCCATTCCTTTACGCCGCCGTTGATTTCACCGGCAAAGATTGGTTCAAAGCCTGCTTCATCTGCAAACTCGGTAGTGACAAAACCACCATCTGCCAGAATGGCAACACTGTTATGCAAAATGGTCTCATTAAGAGTGACACAACCTTTCCAGGTCAGCTCGGCAATACCTTCACTTAAATCCAGATCAAACACTTCAATGGCCTCACGGGCACCGTGACTGGTGATATACAGGTCAAAACGATTGGCTTCGGTTTCATTCAGAGCCAGACCATGGGCAGAGAAGTTGCTGACATCCAGTGGGCCGGGGCAGTTGGGAAACACCGCGTCATCCTGATCCGCAGAATAATTGGGGCCAGACACCAGCTCTTCCCAGCTGTCATCCAGTGGATTGACCATGTAAAGGTGGCCGTTAATCCCTTCACTGCTCATGCCGGAGGTCAGAATCATGCCGGTATCGCCAATACTGAGCAGGTCCTCGGCATTCATCAGGCCACAGATATAAGTGATACCCGGGTCCGAAGGGCAAGGGATAACTTCCCGGGCAACGTTAGCCGAAGCGCCGGCATTGGGCGCCTGGGTCGTCCCGGAGCTGACATCTTCATTGCCGCCACAGGCAGAGAGTAAAAAAACCAGACCGCAACCTGCAACACTGCATAAGTGTTTTAATTTCATAGTGATTCCCGTCGTTTTCACGCGTTGTGCAGAAGTCCGAAGGAACTCCTGCTAAAAACCGTTTCAGGCTAAAAAAAGCCGCCTATTTAACCATTCTGCCGAAAAAAAAACAAAACTGATGCTCCGATGAATTGCTTTCAACCACTGCAACAGCCTATGCTTGTGACGTGATTCAAAAAAATCAGCCTTGAATTCCTATTCAGGGATAAAAACAGGTAGCAGAAAACAAATGGAAGCGCTTTTTATCTGGATTGAAACCAGTCCCCTGAGCCTTTGGGTGCGCGGAGAGTCCGGCTGGCACATGGCCTTTCCCATTATTATTGTATTTCATGCGCTGGGCATGGGCTTTCTGGTGGGCGTGGCGCTTGCCATTAATGGCCGGGTGCTGGGGTTGGCACCACAAGTACCACTTGGCAAGTTACGCCAGTTTATGCCGGTTACCATGCTGGCATTGGTCGTCAATGTCATCTCCGGAATATTACTGCTGATAGGCTATCCTACCAAAGCGCTGACCAATCCTGTGTTCTATCTCAAGCTGATTTGCATAGCGCTGGCGCTCTGGAATCTGCGCTGGTTCAGTAACAGCGTGTTAAGCAACCCCGCTTACGACCATGGTGTACTACCCCAAAAAACCAGGCAGCTGGCCATAGCCTCAATAGTGTTATGGGCCAGCGCCATCATTGCCGGTCGCCTGCTCGCTTATACCTACAACCAGATGATGAGTATTTGAATGAGAAGTTTATAGGCCATAGCAAAGGACTCTGACAATGCTTTTAACAATAAGTGACTGGCTGCAAAGCACCTGGCTTTCCCATGCGTTTATTTCACAAGGCCGATGGGCCTGGCCGATGTGTGAATCACTGCATTTTATGGGGCTGTGTCTTTTGGTGGGTTCTGTCGGCCTGGTCGATTTGCGCATGCTCGGCATGGCAAAGGGTATCCCGGTAGCAGCCCTGCACAAACTGGTGCCTTTTGGGGTGGGTGGCTATCTGGTTAACGTGATCACCGGTTCGCTGTTCGTGGTTGGTGATGCTGACCAGTATATTTTCAATGATGCGTTTCGAGTCAAGATGCTGTTCATGCTGGTGGCCGGTATCAATGTACTGTTTTTTTATTCCAGCGCTTTTCAGAAAACCAAACTGCTAGGCCCTGATGATTCAATGCCCCTGAACGTCAGGATAATGGCAGGCGTATCACTGACCTGCTGGATTGTCATTATCAGTGCTGGACGTCTGATTACTTTTTACCGGCCCTGATTTTACGTCATAGATTTTTCATCTGATTTCCCGCTTGTCTTAATCCGCTGGCTATGGCTTTGTTGAAGGATTAGGGGCAGACAGCTTTGTCCCTGCCGGCTATGGCAGTATACTGCTTACCCAATCAGGTCTGGTAATCACACTCTTTATCCAGGACCAGTTCATAATAATAACCAGCAGGGGAAAGCATGAAACTTATTCAACTGACTCGTCAGGCCATTCTTCTATCATTACTTGCATTACTTCTTTTCAGTACTGTCGCCTTGCAGGCACAGGAACTATCACGCACACGCCCGGATCGACTGGGCTTTGACAGGGATCGCCTGGAACAGCTGGATAGCATACTGCAATCCTACGTAGACAATGAACAGATTGCCGGCAGCGTTACTCTGGTATTACGCAACGGTCGCATAGCGTATTCCTCAGCCAAAGGGATGCAGGACCGTGAAGCCGCTATCCCCATGCAGGAAAACAGTCTTTTCCGTATTGCTTCCCAGACCAAGGCGATTGTCAGCACTGGCATCATGATTCTCCATGAACGCGGCGAGCTCAATATTGCCGACCCGCTGAGCAAGTATTTTCCGGAATGGGCCAATACCCGTGTCGGTGTAGCGAACGACAGCGGCGGTATAGATCTGGTGCCACTGATACGCCCGATTAACCTGCGTGATCTGCTCACCCATACCTCTGGCATTGGCTATGGCGGTTTCGGTGGACCCAGCCCGGTCACCCCGGCCTGGGATCAGGCCGGCATTGCAGGCTGGTATCTGGCCAGTCATCCTCAAGGTATCCAGGCGATTGTCAGAAAAATGGCGAGCCTGCCCCAGCGCGCACAACCCGGTCAGGAATGGATATACGGCTACAATATTGACATTCTGGGCGCTGTCATTGAAGTGGCTTCCGGCAAACCTCTGGACGTCTTCCTTGATGAAGAAATATTTACCCCTCTGGGCATGAATGACACCAACTTTTTCCCTCCCCGGGAACTGGCAAACCGCTTAACCAAGGTATACCGTGGCAAGGCCGGTGGCGGTATTGAGCCTGCCCCGGCTGTGGGCAGCATGCAGGGCCAGGGAGAATATCTGAGTGGCCCCAGGGCGACCTTTTCCGGCGGCGCCGGGCTGACGTCCACGGCTAATGACTACGCCCGCTTTATGCAAATGACATTGAATGGTGGAGAGTTGAATGGCGTCAGGATTCTTGGCCCCAAAACCATTGAATTAATGACCACAGACCATCTGCGCCAGATACCTTTTAATGCCGGTACCGGTTTTGGTCTTGGCTTTTCCGTTCTGAAAGATGTGGGGGCACGTGGCACCATGGGCTCAGTAGGAGAATACGGCTGGGGCGGTGCCTACCACAGCACCTACTGGGTTGATCCGGTTGAAAACCTGGTAGTGGTCTACCTGACCCAGATACTGTCACCCAATCCCGGACTGGATGACTTCCAGAAACTTCGCGCCGGACTCTATTCAGCCATAACAGAATAATAATCAACTTTATTAATACATGAGGAACCTATGCAACTAGCAGCAAGCATGTCCCGTCTTGGGACCGAATCCGCTTTCAAAATTCTCGCTAAAGCCAAAGCCATGGAGGCCGCAGGCCGCGATATCATCAACCTGGGTATTGGCGCACCTGACTTTCGAACGCCGGACAATATTGTTGAAGCCGGTAAAAAGGCAATGGATGACGGTTTTCATTTTTATACGCCTGCAAAGGGATTACCTCAGCTAAGAGAAGCTGTTACCAACGATATACAGAAGTATCGCGGGGTTAGCATTGATCCGGAAAATGTCATGGTAGTACCGGGCGGAAAACCCACCATGTTTTTTGCCATCATGATGTTTGGTGAACCGGGTGCAGAAATCATGTATCCCAACCCGGGCTTTCCTATCTATGAATCCATGATTAATTATTCAGGCGCCAAGGCTGTTCCGATTGAACTGCAGGAAGAAACCGGCTTTGCCTTCGACCCTGACCGCGTGCTTGCCCAGATCAATGATAATACCCGTCTTATTATCATCAACACGCCTGCCAACCCAACCGGGGGCGTTCTGGAACGTGACGTTATCGAACGTTTTGTTAAAGGCCTGGAAAAGTTTCCAAACGTGGTACTGCTGTCGGATGAAATTTATTCGCGGCTGTTATATGACGGCCTCGAGCATGTCAGCTTCATGGAATATGAGTCTATTCGGGATCGCACTATCTTGCTGGACGGCTGGAGTAAAACCTATTCCATGACCGGCTGGCGTCTGGGCTATGGTGTGTGGCCAAAGAACCTGATTGATCATGCCGAGCGCATGCAGATCAACTGTACTTCCTGCCCCTCTGCGCCCATTCAGATGGCCGGGCTGGAAGCCTTAACCGGACCACAGGATGCCGTGGATATGATGCTCAATACTTTTGATGAGCGGCGCAAACTGATAGTTGATTTGCTCAACGATGTCCCCGGATTTTCCTGCATCGTGCCCAAGGGGGCATTCTATGCCTTCCCCAATATCACCGGAACCGGCATGAAGTCCAAGGCTCTGGAAGAACTATTATTGGAGGAAGTCGGTGTGGCCACGGTGTCAGGCACCAGCTTCGGCCACATGGGCGAAGGGTATATTCGCTTCTCCTATGCCAGCAGCACCGACAATATCAAGGATGCATTGGCCAGAGTAAAGGATTGCATGGCGAGTCGGGGCTGATATATTCAACAAACAAGCAATGAGCGGTCAATTAACCATGGTTTGAGAATATGCAATGAAGCGCCTTGCCAGTATCAGGTTTTATGCCCTTGCAGTGTGTTTTGTCAGTGTCATTTGCATTGCCATTACTACCGGCTTTGCTTTGTATAATCTCGTCACACTGGCAGCACCGCAGTTGACTATTGACCCTTATCGAATTCAGCAACTGAGCTCCAATGCTGAATTTGTACAATCACCCGGCCCCTACTTTTCCCGAGTAGGAATGCCGGGGCTTATTACTGGCGAAGGATTCGCGCCAGGTCAGTCTCTGGAAAACCCATTTGCCAACATGAGTGAGGCGGAAATTACCGCTGTCAGGCTGGAACGCCTGCAGTCAGAATATGATTTCCATTAGCAACGTGCTGGCATCTCACTGCTCCGTCAAGCCATCATTATTCTGGTATCATCAATTCTCTTTCTGATTCATTGGCGTCTGGCCAAATCCAACAATGACGACAATCAGCCTGATAATAACGATAGCTGACAAATTCGGTAGCCCATGGTAGAAGTGAAACCCTTCAGGTTGGGAGTAGTCGAAGGCTTTTTTGGCAAAAGCTGGTCCTGGGAAGCGCGCGCCCAGTATGCGAAGTTTTTGAGTGGCAACGGTTTTACCACTTATCTTTATGCCCCGAAAAACGATAATTATTTCCGTAAGCAGTGGATGCAGCCCTGCCCCACCGACCATATTGTCTCACTCATCAGTCTGTCTTCCCATTACAGGGATGCCGGTATTGAGTTCGCTATCGGCTTAAGTCCATTTGAACTGTATCTGGATTTTTCAGCGGCAGGCCAGGACGCTCTGGAGAGAAAACTCGACGAGATCAATGCCATCAACCCGGATACCCTGTGTATTTTATTTGATGACATGCAAGGTGCCCTTCCCTCTCTTGCCAGCCAGCAGCTGCGCATCATGGATCAGGTGACGCGCCAGAGTAATGCCCGGCATTTTATTTTCTGTCCTACCTATTATTCCGATGATCCAATACTGGCCCGACATTTCGGCCAAATGCCGGCTGACTATCTGGAAGAGCTTGGCAGTCATCTTGACTCGCGAACGGATATTTTCTGGACCGGCCAAAAAGTCTTTTCAACCGAATATCCCGTAGAGCACCTGCTGGATGTCGCAGAACGCTTGCATCGCAAGCCCCTGCTATGGGACAACTACCCGGTTAACGACAGTGAAAAGCTGGCCGGGCATCTGCACCTGAGTCCTTTTGAAAACCGGGATATAGAATTAAAATCTCTTGCCCAGGGTTTGATGGCAAATCCCATGAATCAGCCCAGATTATCGCAACTCCCCCTGTATTCGCTGGGTAAATTGTTTCAGGAAGAAGACGTCAACCTGGACGACATACTGCAAGAAGCCTGCACGGTATTATGTCCCAAAAAACTCGGCGAAATGTTGTACAGGGATAGCGCCCTGTTTCAGGATGCAGGACTGGAGGGCATCAGCATAGAGAAAAAAAATGCCCTTGTGCAACGCTATTCTGCGTTTCAGGACCATCCCATGGTGATCGAACTCATGGACTGGTTAAATGGTGAATATGCGTTTGACCCACAGTGTTTGACCTGAAACATCTAGCCAATAAGCCACAGAAAACGACCCTGACACCATGCCCAACCAGACCCAACAGTTAACCACCTCGCTAGGCCACCAGATTACTGCCTTCACCAATGATCATGTGGGCGACAAAATTGCCCGCAACGGTCTTTACGAAAAAGAAAATCTGGGCCTGTTACTGGAATTGCTAAAGAAAATCACTACCCCGGTAGTCATGGATATAGGCGCTAATATTGGTAATCATACGTTGGCGTTTGCCACTGTAGCCAACAAAGTATTGGCATTTGAACCACTACCTTCAGTCTATGCCTTGCTGGACAGCAATGTAAAAGCCAACCACCTTACCAATGTTCAGACTTTTCCCTTTGCCCTTTCTGACCAGGAAGAACAGGCAACCATCTATATGGTCAAGGAAGGCAACGTGGGCGCTTCAAGTTTTGACAAGCGTGACGACAATGTTGAGGCGGTAACAGTCAGCAAAAAAATCGGCGACCAGGTTTTTCTGGAAACCGGCATCAAGAAACTCGACCTGGTAAAAATTGATGTGGAAGCCCATGAAGTCTATGTCCTGCGCGGATTAAAACAGACCCTGCAGCAACACAAACCCATTATCACCATGGAATGGAATGATCCGCTCACGATAGAGCGCCTGAATGGTTCAGACGAACTGCAGTTTTTGTTCCAGGAATATAATATCTATGTGCTGGGCAGTAATTACGATCGCGGGTACTGGCAAAACCATAGCTTTGCCTTTATGAAGCGCAAGCTGACGCGACTGTTTAAACCCCGCAAGGCAGCCCTTTATCCGTTTAATCCGGCGCGCCTGTATAAAAACCTGCTGCTGATCCCCCTTAGCAAGCAGGCTATTGTTGATGGCATTCTTTAAAACAGAGTATGCCCGATTTTTGCAAACTGCGTCTCAAGGTTGTGCCAGGAGCAAGTAGCACAGGATGTGAGTGGCTTGATGATGAACAGCAGGTATTAAAAGTCAGGGTCACAGCCCCTCCGGAAAAAGGCAAGGCCAACAAGGCTGTTGAAAAATTCATCGCCAGCAAGCTTGGCCTGACTACTGCAACAGTCAACATCAGTAGCGGTTCAGGCAGCCCACAGAAAACCATTAAAATAGACGGCTTAACCCTGTCTGAAGTCAGAAAAAAACTTTTTTAACATCGTTGAAAGACTTTTTCGCGAAGGCGGTCATCTGTTAAAGTTGCTATCCGGAATCTGGAACCTCTATAGATTGGTTCCCGGTATTTTGATTTGCATAATGCAGTAAAATCATGAAACAAATCATACACATGAATAAAATGCGTCAGCTCCTGACCATCTTGATGCTCACCATGACTCTGGTGGGGGTTCAGGTTGTAAAGGCATCGCCTCTGCATGACCACCTGACTCATGTCGCGGGATGTATATTATGTCATGGTGATGCCAATGAACCCGCTCTCAACGATTCTGGAGCCCCCCATACTGCAATCAAGTTCGCACTAACTATCATTCCTTTCGGAAATCAGCCTCTGATTTCCCGCAGTCATGTTTCCTTTCGTTCACGCGCTCCCCCGCTTTTCTTTACCTGAGTAAATAATTGTTTTTCGTACCATGGATTCTGGTACGGATCCTGCTTTTTATACAAAAAACTGAAATCAATAGGTAAAGACCCCAATGAAAAACATGAAATTAATGTTGGCCACTCTCGTGAGTGTCTCTGCTACTGCCCAGGAAGCTGACTACGAACTGGTCACCACTGCTATTCACACTATTCGTACTGAAACCGCTTTGCCAGTAACGGTGTTGGCCGGCGAGGATTTGCGCCGGGCCAGTAGTGCAACTCTCGGCAACACACTGGCTAACCAACCCGGTATTAACAATGCCTCTTTTGGCCCTGCTGTGGGCCAGGCGGTTATTCGTGGCCAAGGCGGTCGCCGGGTGATGAACCTGAGCAATAACCTGCCCAATGCAGATGCCTCTGGCAATTCAGCGGATCACGCGGTAACCATGGAGCCGATACTTGCCGATGCCATTGAAGTCCTGCGCGGTCCATCCACTCTGCTATACGGCTCAGGCGCCATTGGTGGTGTAGTCAATATTATCGATGGTCGTATTCCCAGATCCTTGCATGACAAGTCCAAATTTGCCGTTGAAGCCCGTCATGATACTGCCGCCGACCTGGACACTCTGACCGGGCGCTTTGAGTTCAATACCGGCAACATAGCCTGGCATGTCGATGGAGTCCGGCGAGAATGGAACAACATGGATGTCCCCGGCTTTGCCATTGATCCGGCTTATCTCGAAGAAGACCATGACGAAGAACATGATGCTGACCATGATGAACATGATGAGCACGAAGATGAAGAGGAGGAAAATACCTTTGGCTATATCGACAACAGTGGTGGTGAGACAGAATCCTTTACTTTTGGTGGTTCCTGGGTGTTTGACAATGGTTTTCTGGGACTGGCGGTTAACCGTCTGACTAACAATTACGGATTGCCAGCCGGCTCTCATGATCATGCCCACGAGCATGAGGAAGACCATGATGAGGATCATGGCGATGAAGATCACGATGAGGACCATGATGAGCACGGAGATGAAGAAAACGTGTTCATCGATATGGAGAGCACACGCTATGACCTGACCGGCGAATGGCGCAATCTGACCCCGTTTCTTGAGCACGTGGATTATCGCCTGTCATATAGCGATTACGAACACAGTGAAATCGAAGGGCCGGGAGAGATAGGTACCCGCTACAGTAATGATTCCTGGCAACAACGTTTGCAGCTTACCCACGCCAGAATTGGTAACTGGCATGGCGTACTCGGCTATCAGGGCTCAAGTGATGAATTTGGCGCCCGTGGTGAAGAAAGTTTTATTCCGGTCACTGAGATTGACTCTAACGGTCTATTTTTGGTGGAGGATTTCCATAAGGACAACTTCACCGTGGAGGTTGGCGCTAGATTCAACCATGATGAATACAGCCCAAAAAATATTTCTGCGCCACAGCTTGATTTCAATACCTTCAGCTATTCTGCTTCCATGCTCTGGGATTTCAACTCAATCGCTTCACTGGGAGTAAACGCCTCCAATTCGGAAAGGGCTCCCTCGGTGGAAGAACTGTATTCCAACTTTGGATTAACAGATTTTGAGGATTGCGTTATCCACTTCGCTACCGGCTCTTGTGAAATTGGTTCTACCAACTTTAACGAAGAAGTGTCCCGCAACCTGGATGTCACACTGTACTGGGAACAGGAACGGATCAGTGCCAGTGTAACTGCCTTCTACAACAATTTTGATGACTACATTGCCCAGGTGACAACAGGTGCTGAAGTTGATGGTTTTCCCATTCGTGAATACCAGCAAACGGATGCCACGTTCAAGGGACTGGAGGTCGATATCACCTTCATGCTGAGCGAATACTTGAGCCTTCAGGTATTTGGAGACACCATCGATGGTGACCTCGGTGCCAACGGCGATGCCCCGAGACTCCCGCCAAACCGTTTCGGCTCAAGATTGTCTGCAGATTATGGAAACTGGAGTGGTTTTGTCTCCGTGCTTTATGCCGGCGCTCAGGATCAACCTGGTAATTTTGAATTACCTACCGACAGTTATACCCGTTGGGATATCGGAGTCGACTATCTGGTACCAACAGATAACAGTGGTGAGTTCCGTTTGTTTGTCCGTGGTCGAAATCTGGGTGATGAAGAAATTCGACTGGCCACATCTTTCCTGCGGGGCTTTGCACCGGAAGCCGGCCGGTCTGTTGAAGCAGGCATGCGCTTTAGTTTCTAACATGGCTCTGCCGCTTACTCTTGTCATTACCCGGCTGTACTGCCGGGTTAATGACAAAAATAACTTCGATTTATTGACGCAGACTTAAGATGTCTGCATCCATTAAAGTAATCAAAAAAAAGGCAAATAAATATTTGCCCTTTTTTATTTACCTGGAGAGCCCTGAAGAAACCAGTGGCGGGTCCGGTTGGCAAACCAGACTAATGACAACATAACAGGTACTTCCACCAGTACGCCAACAACCGTAGCAAGTGCGGCACCTGAATGCAGGCCAAACAGTGAAATCGCAACCGCGACCGCCAATTCAAAGAAGTTGGAGGTACCAATCATGCATGCAGGTGCGGCAATATTATGCGGCAGCTTTATTCGTTTCGCTAACCAATAAGCAATGGCAAAAATACCGTAGGTTTGAATCAGCAGGGGAATAGCAATAAGCACGATAGCTTCGGGTTTGGTTAAGATCGTGTCGGCCTGAAATCCGAATAACAATGTCACTGTTGCCAGCAATCCGACAATTGACCAGGGCTTCATCCTGTCAAGAAACTTGTCAACTGGGGAGTGATCATTGCCATTGTCCATTTTATTGCGAGTGAGCGCACCGGCAATGAGGGGCACCAGCACATATAAAACAACTGACAAAAAAAGCGTGTCCCAGGGCACATTAATATCCGTTACGCCAAGCAAAAAACCGGCAATAGGCGCAAAAGCAAAAATCATGATGATATCGTTTATAGATACCTGGACCAGGGTGTAGTTTGCATCACCTTTGGTCATCTGGCTCCACACGAAAACCATGGCAGTACAGGGGGCAACACCAAGCAGAATCATTCCCGCGATGTATTCTGTGGCAGTTTCAGGGTCGACCCAATCAGCAAACAAGACTTTAAAAAACAACCATCCCAGAAAAGCCATGGAAAAGGGTTTGATCAGCCAGTTAATCACCAGCGTCAGCACCAGGCCTTTGGGTTTCTTCCCAACATCCTTGATTGATGAAAAATCAATCTGAACCATCATTGGATAAATCATCAGCCAAATGAAGATGGCGATAACAATATTTACATGGGCAAATTCAAACTCTGCAATTATGGAGAATATGCCAGGCACAGTACTACCGGCAATAATTCCCACCAAAATGGCAAGCCCCACCCAAACTGTTAAATAGCGTTCAAATAATCCCATCCTGAATTCCTGATAATTACATTTGATTTACGCGCTGACTAACTTGCTCAACAGTCTCTACTCGCTCGGAGTACCGGTCAACAAAATAATCCTTGTTATCCCGCAGCAATAAGGTGAATTTCATCAATTCTTCCATGACATCGACAATACGATTGTAATAAGGTGAAGACTTCATTCGGCCATTGTCTTCAAATTCCAGAAACGCTTTGGGAATTGACGACTGATTTGGAATAGTCACCATTCTCATCCAGCGCCCTAAAATACGCATCTGATTAACGGCATTAAAGGATTGCGAGCCACCGCATACCTGCATGATAGCGAGGGTTTTACCTTGCGTTGGGCGCACGCCCCCCAGACTCAAAGGGACCCAGTCAATCTGGCTTTTTAGAATGCCCGTCATGGCACCATGACGCTCAGGTGAGCACCAAACCTGTCCTTCAGACCAAACCATCAGTTCACGTAATTCCTGTACCTTGGCATGAGAGTCATCATTAATATCGGGTTGCGGAAGTCCATGTGGATTAAAGATACGGGTTTGCGCGCCGAAAGCCTCTAACAATCGCGCACTCTCTTGTATCGCCAGGCGACTATAAGAACGTTTACGCAATGAGCCATAAAGCAGCAATATTCTGGGTTTATGACGGGACGATGGTATCTTCATGGCATTCGCGTCAGGAATCTGAAAAACATCGCTTTCAATATTCGGCAAGGCCAATTCCTGGCTGACCATTAATGCGCACCTAGAGTGGCAAGCGCTGCTTTGAGCCCGAGTTTATCGAGGCCTTTAACGGCGATGCTCTTGAGTTGATTTACGCGCTCAACTATTTGCTCGATACAAGCCAGAAATGCCTGCTCAGTTTCCGCCTCACCTGCCTCTACTTTGGATGGGTCGCTCAGGCCCCAGTGCACTTTAAGACTATTACCGAAGTACAGTGGACAGGCCTCACCTGCAGCAGAATCGCAAACAGTCAGTACGATATCAGGATGGAAGTCTTCGAAGTCGTCCCAGGACTGACTTTTCAAGCCCTTGGTAGAGAAACCGGTCTGCTCAAGGTATTTGAGTGACAGTGGATGAACCATTCCAGCAGGCTGACTACCAGCGCTTTTGGCTTCGATAAGGCCCTGGGCCAGAGTGTTTGTAATGGCTTCGGATAAAATACTTCTACATCGGTTATGTGTACATATATATAGAATTTTCATAGCTGACCGCTCTGGATTAGCAACAGGAATCTGTTGAAGATTGCGATGCAATCAATTTTTGTAATGCAGAGCTAAAATATTCCCGGTTATGCTCAGCAGCGTTGACGATTACATCTTGTGCCCACTCTGGCAGCTCTGGGTGAAGTTTGTAGAACACCCATTTACCGCGTCTTTCATCCACCAAAATACCGCACTTACGCAATTGAGCCAGGTGGTGCGACGTTTTTGGCTGATCCAACCCAAGCGCTTCCATTAAATCGCACACACATGCTTCCTGTGTTTTAGCAATCAGAAGAAGTGATTTCAGTCGCGTGTCATCTGCGAGGCACTTAAAAAAGCTACAAGGATTCATCAATATTACATGTGAAATAAAACATATGTATAATTCTACATATGTTGAGTTGTTGGTCAATGTGTATTTCTATAATGTTAGATCGAAAGCAAAATTCGCGAACAAAGAGTGGTTTTTGAAGTGGATAAAAAAAAGAACTGGATATGTAAAAAAGGGATTAGCCAAAACACCGCTACTTTTTCGGAAAATACTGAACTGATATATTCGTCAATTTCCATGGGAAAGTAGTGAATGCGTATGTATCGATTGGTAAACAAGAGGCAACAATGTGGTTGCTTGTTAACCCGTAAACTGGCTTTACAAATGGATATGATGTGATAAAAAAAAGAGACTTATCACTACCTTTGCTGGCCTGGGGGTGTGCGATACTTCCTTGCCTCACTATTCATACCTGCTATCTGATCGCTGCCAGTTATGGGCATGTTGAGTGGTGCTTGCCATATTGGGATGCCTGCTCTTCCATCAGTGCAACCGGGCGCCAGATGCCGGAAAAAATCCTGTTTAAAGCAGGCATGATTCCATCAGCCTTACTGACCGCCTGGCTTTGGTGGAATCTCAGGCTCAGGCTGATCAATACAGTAAAAGACATTTCCATAGTCAGTACCAACAGCATGTTGATTCTTGGCTTACTGGCTACTTTCTTTCTTATTCTCTATACCCTGGCCCTGGGGATAGAAGGCCAAACTTACCAAAGTATTCGTCGTGTTGGCGTCACGCTGTCCATTGCCTTTACTTTCATGGCGCAGCTTCTGGGTACAAGCTTATTTGGAAAGCTTGGGCAGGCATTGATCAATGCGGAGGTAATTTACTGGTACAAAGGCCTGCTTTCGCTATTGTGCTGTCTGTTGCTGACAGGAATTGTCAGCGTGTTTCTTGATATCTGGATGGGAGAGCGATATGACAGTCTGGAAGATGCCTTTGAATGGAATATGGCATTAATGCTTCAGTTCTGGTTCGCCGGAACCGCAATATTAATGTCCAAATCCTCTATCAGTCTATGATTCAGGAATAGCTGCCTAGACTCAACTCAATGAATTAGCCAATCAGCAGTTCTGGGGCCAGAATATGAAGAGAGTGTGGCGAAAATTTAAATTACCTGTATTCTCCTTGAGCAAAATCGGGGTTTTCCTCATGCATACTCTGGCTCCGTCTTAATTTGAATCTGACGCATTCCTGATCAGACTCATTCCTGATTAGGAGCTGATGAATTCAACTTATACCTGAAAACTTACACGGATGCTGGCACCACCCAGCTCACTCTTGTCGATACTTATCTCCCCCTTGTAACTGCTGACAATATCAACGGTTACAGCCAATCCAATGCCCTGTCCGCTTTTCAGGGTATCGCCGCGAGTACCACGTTGCAGCACCCATTCCCTGTCCTGTTCGGCAATACCATCGCCATCATCTTCCACCTCGATAATCAGCCGTGAGTCTTGGTTGCTTACCTTTACCATAATCTGGCCGTGACAATACTTGAAGGCGTTATCCAGCAAATTACCACACAATTCCATCAGGTCACTTTCTTCTCCATGAAAAACCGCCTGCTCCTGAAGTTGACGTAGCACGGTAACTGACTTGTCCAGATAGACTTTCTGGAGCGCATTTATTATTTTTTCAACCACAGGCAAGACCTGAATGGACAGACCCAGATGTCGCGATTTTTCTGAACGTGTTGCTCTTTTCAATTGATAGGACACAATCTGGTTCATTCTTTCCAGTTGTTCATCAAGCTCCAGCAATTCTGTTTTACCATCTGCCCCATTAGCCTGATTTTTTTCTCTGACCTGATCAACAATCCCGGCTATTACCGCCAGCGGGGTTTTAAGGCTGTGAGCCAGATCCCCCAGCGTGGTGCGATAGCGGCCCTGTCTTTCTCTTTCACTTTTAATTAATAAATTAAGATTCTTGCTAACGGCCTCAAGCTCGGGCGGATAACCCTGCTCAACCTGGTCTTTTTCACCGGCTTCAATACTGGATACTTCCATGGCCAGTTGCTGTAGAGGTTTTAGTCCCCAACGTAACAACAGGAACTGGGCAATCGATAGCAGTAGCGCAAGCCCACCAAACCATAAATACAGGTTGGACTGGAATTCACGAATCTCTGCATCGGTAGGCTCAACAGATTCCAGTACGATAAATGAGAACTCCTGATCCAGGGATGACCAGTAGGTACCATAATCGGCGTAAGCCAGACTGCCCTGCTCCGGGGTTTCCATGTTTCCAAACACGGTTTGCCCTGGCGCCACATCCTGGCTCATAAAGTTAGCCTCTTCCAGGTTAACATCCAGAGCAGAAGGACTGCGCCAGACCTCGTTTCCTTCCGCATCCAGAATAAAGCCATAGAGTCCGGAGTTGATCTGCGAAAAACGCGCTTCTTCCAGATCCGGTAGAAAAAAACCTTCTTCATCCGGCTCCGCCACCCCCAGCAATGCATAGACCTGTAATTGCAGACGTTCCTCGACTGCAGCAGCCACACTTTCCTTGAATGCACGATCAAGAACAAAGCCGGCAAGACCGAGAAAAAGAATCAGGAGGACGCCAAACGCCAAAACCAGGCGAGTTTGAAGTGAATAAGGGCCTTTAGACCTTGTTGGCTGGAACATTGTTGGCTGGGACAATAAATCGATAACCCTGACCACGAATAGTATCAATGGGCTTCAGGGACTCGTCCGGATCCAGTTTCTGACGTAAGCGTCGTATAAATACTTCCAGCACATTGCTGTCCCTGTCATAGTCCTGGTCATAAAGGTGTTCGGTTAGTTCGGTTTTGGAAACCACTTTGCCCGGGTGCAGCATGAGGTACTCAAGTACCTTGTATTCATAAGCCGTCAGTTCGACTTCCTCATCATTCACGCTAAGACGTTTGGCGGTGGTATCCAGACTCAATCCCGCAAAATCGAGGGTCGGCTTGGAAAAGCCTGCTGCGCGCCTGACCAGGGCATTCAGGCGTGCCTTGATTTCCTCTATCTGGAAGGGTTTAACGACATAATCATCGGCTCCGCAATCGAGACCTTCCACCTTGTCAGTCCAGTTGTCACGTGCCGTAAGAATGAGGATAGGAAAATTTTTGCCGTCCTGTCTGATAGTTTTGATAAGTTCGATACCATTGATTTTTGGCAGGCCAAGATCAATGATGGCTGCATCATAATCGCATTCACGAGCCTGGAATAAACCGCTTTCACCATCGCCTGCACTGTCCACCACAAAACCTGCATCTGCAAGCGCTTTGACAAGCTGGGCTCTAAGCAAATCTTCATCTTCAACTATTAGCAGGCGCATCTGAATTTCTTCCTGGATAAAGTAAGTTGAGTTGTGAAACCTGGGCTATAAAACCTGGATTAATAAATGGAAAAGACAATTATGGCGTTTGAAACACACTCGTCTATAAAAACTTTCGTCTACTCTGATGGCGCACTTACCGTGCCGGAACTGGAATTTACAAAGACATTAAACACAGTGCCGTCCCGGTCCATTCTGACACGCCAGTTATTATTCTCCATCTGGACAACACCCAATACGCGCCCGTCATAACGACCACTGGCGAGATTTAAAGCCTGGCGACGGGAAATACGGGGAGGTTGAGAAGCAAGATTGCTGACCCCATTGTCCTGCAGGGAGTTAGCCTGAACACGGGTATCCACTCTTTCTGAAAATTCGTTATTTTCAGCAGCAGCAACATGCAATGAAACTATCGATGAAACCATCGATGAAACTATCATAGTTCCCAACATGAGGCAGAGACTGGATATTTTGCTTTTCACTTACTGATTCTCATTCTGGACCAGGTTTCAGGCCTATTTTTCAATCTTAACAGGACGGCCTGTATATACTTACTTGCAGCTTTGATTTATTTTCCGGCTGCCTTACCAGGAAAGACGAAAAGCTACCAAAACCTTTTAAAGCGCCCACCTATTCCGGCATATCTTCCTGATATTACTGCTTTATTGATGTAGTTATTG
>JAUHWU010000160.1 GCA_030427065.1 Gammaproteobacteria bacterium
GCCTTCTTCCCCATCAGCGCCAAGGCCTGGAGCCCTGGGTGTGCCATGGGTGATATAGTTCACCACATCGCCACGGGATACACCCTGTTTACGCAGGAAATAAACCGCCTGGCTTTCCTTTTCGCCAAAAATGGCAACCAGTACATTGCCACCGGTCACTTCACGCTTGCCCGATGACTGCACATGAAAAACCGCGCGCTGGATAACACGCTGAAAACCCAGAGTCTGGTCAACTTCGGGATTGATTTCCGGTTCCGCGATAATTGGAATTTGGGTATCGACAAATTCATACAGATCCAGCCGCAGTGCTTCCAGATCAGCATTACACGCTATCAGGATTTCCCGGGCTAACGGGTCATCGATGAGTGCCAGCAGCAGATGCTCTACCGTAATAAACTCATGTAGCTTGCTTCGCGCAGTACTGGCAGCAATATTCAGGGTGTTTTCAAATTCTTTACTAAACATGATGGTTACTTATTCTCGCGTAGTCACTAATCTCTATATCGGGGTTTAATGAAGTAAATCAATCGTCCACTTCAATATCGCATAAAAGCGGATGTTCCGCTTCCCGCGCAAAATCATTTACCTGGACAGCCTTGGTTTCTGCAATTTCCCGGGGAAAAACCCCACATACTCCCTTTCCTTCGGTATGCACTTTGAGCATAACACGGGTGGCTGTCTCTATATTCATGCCAAAAAACTTCCTCAGCACTGCCACAACAAACTCCATTGGCGTGTAGTCATCATTTAACAGGATCACACGGTACAGTGGCGGTGGCTTGATTTTTACTTCTTCAGGAGCCAGCGCCTCCCTTAGCCCGCCACTGCGCTGTGGATCATCATCTGAAGGATCATCACCATGGTTTTTAATAGGTAGCGGATAATGTTTATTCATTGCTTATTCGTTAATCTTTAGTTGTCTGTTCGGTTGATCTATTTGGTTGATCTATTTAGTTAGTCTATCCAGTTACTTCATACAGCTGCCCGGGGGTCTGCATGTATAGGAAGTACTTATCTGTTATGTGTATTTTTCTAAAACACTTAATTAACCTGCTACCGTATGCATCACTATCAGTACGTTGGAGTTTGGCGATCAGACTGCAATTGTTGAGAGTCATGATCAAACTTACTGCATGAGCTATCTGAACTTTGGCTACCCCGGCATCGGCTGCCGATTTCGTATCTGTTGGTGTTACTTTTACTTTCTATTGGTGTTTTCTATTGGTGTTTTCTATCAGACCTTTCAATTTAAAGTTATTGATTTCAGTTGACCTTGTTAAAGTCAAAACCTGTCTTAGGTTCTGACTATCAGCCCGCTATCTGTTAACGCTCAGTCAACGCACAGTTAACCTGGAAACCTGCACTCGGGAACCCGGCAGGCGAAACTAATATAACATGATAATCACTACTCATAGACAGCGGCTGGCAAATAAACTTTCAGGTGTTAAGGTTGAAATAAGGTTGGCGCCTCTCCTGATCAGGGAACCTGAAAAGACAAATACATTTGACAAGGAAAAAAAAAGGGTTTATACATTTTTTCGAAGCCGGAATGTGAACGAATTCTGAATACCGAATTAATGAAGGGGTTAACGGAGATGAGTACCGGTCAAGTAAAGTGGTTCAATAATGCCAAGGGATTTGGTTTTATTCTACCTGATGATGGTGGCGACGATTTGTTCGCTCATTATTCATCAATAACCATGGAAGGTTATAAAACATTAAAAGCAGGTCAGACAGTTTCATTTGATGTTGTAGAAGGTCCAAAAGGTTTACATGCAGCCAACATCGTTCCTACCGGAGAAGTCGCGGAAGGATCAGGTAAAGGTAATGCAGCAGACAACGCGGAAATTCATGCCAATGATGATGCTGGCGAGCAAAGTGACGGGGAAACGCCATCCCAATAGGATGGGCTGATTGAACAGATAGAATGTAACCAGGGTTGTGAAAAAAGCCTTTAAGCATATTTGTCTTTTTGTTTTTGGCAGACTCTTTTTGTTTTAAGCCGAGTTTTTGCCAGATTCAACACTTTGTAGCTTGTTGATTCCCGAACTTCAGATTTCCGGGTGAAATTTGAGCGTGGGCAATTGATTATCGTCTGGACTATCTATATCCGGTTCGGAAAACATCGTTTTCTGACCTTTCTGCTATTTCTGTTTTTGCTATCTGTCTCTTTTACTATCCAAATGACTTCCCCTGTCCCCTCCTCCAGGATCACTTTATATACCTTCGCCAGCTGTTTTGCACAGCAACCTCTACATCCTGTTGTGCAGAATTTCTGTTTAAACCAATGCTGTTTACAGTTTTCATTTATAATCACTCTCCTGCCCATTCAAGCAAGGCCCCGGATCTACAACTGCTATGCCTTTACTGCTGCTGTTTAACAAACCCTACAATGTCCTTAGCCAGTTTACTGATGGCAACGGACGTCAAACCCTTAAAGATTTTATTACACTTAAAGATGTCTACCCGGCCGGCCGGCTGGATCGTGATTCAGAGGGATTATTACTGCTTACAGATGATGGGGGACTGCAAAACAAAATCAGTGATCCGGCACACAAGATGCCAAAAACCTATCTGGTCCAGGTGGAAGGCAGCATTACCGGGCAGGCACTGAAGCAATTAAGTCGGGGTGTACAATTAAAAGATGGGCTAAGCTTGCCAGCACAATGCAAGGCCATTGCAGAGCCAGTTTTATGGCCGAGAATCCCGCCGATCAGGGAACGCAAAAGCATTCCAACCAGCTGGATTGAATTGATCATTAAAGAAGGGCGCAACCGACAGGTTAGAAGAATGACAGCCGCAGTCGGCTTCCCTACCCTCAGACTTGTGCGTAGCAGGATCGGGCCATGGGATATTCAGGAAATTGAACCGGGCCAATACAAAAAAATACAGGTCACACCGAAAGCATTTTCGGGCTGATAAAGAGTTTCTCACCAGCGGGCGCTGGCATCCTCATCAGTAGTTTTCGCTTCTACCCAGCTTTCACCATTTTCGTCACGGCACTTTTTCCAAAACGGTGCCCGGGTCTTCAGATAATCCATGATGAACTCGCAGGCAGAAAATGCCTCCCCCCGATGCAGGCTGGCTACCGCAACAAAGACTATCTGCTCACCAGCATGAAGCTCACCAATACGATGTATCACTGTCACATCAAGCACAGACCATCGATCTTGCGCTTCGGCAATTATTTTTTCAAGACTCGATTCCGTCATACCCGGGTAATGTTCAAGAATTAATGACTCCACCTTGCGCTCGTTATCCAGGTCCCTGACCAGGCCGCTAAAGGTGACAATGGCGCCGACATTCACATTGCTGTCACGCAACAACTGTGTTTCCTGGGCAACACTAAAATCACTCTGCTGTATCGAAATTTTCATTTGCCTGCATCAGCCTCCGGTAACAGGTGGAAAGAAAGCGACTTCATCACCGGCCTGCAGGGAGGCGGAACGGTCAGCCATTTCATGATTGACTGCAACCATGACGGACCCTTTACCGAGCACATCAGCCCAGCTATCCCCGTGTTGACTTGCCAGAAATGTCACCAGCTGTTCGACTGTCTTGACATCCGCGGGCAAATCAAACGTTTTATGCTCTACACCCAGAGTTTCACGGATACTGGCAAAAAAATGTACCGCAATCATTTAAGAATTCCTTTAACTTTCGCGCCTGTAGAGGCCAGACTTGCCCCCTGACTTTTCGAGTAACTGCAAACTATGGACTACCATGCCGCGATCTACAGCCTTACACATATCATAAACCGTTAACGCCGCAATCGATGCTGCCGTCAATGCTTCCATTTCGACACCAGTGGGTCCCGCAAGCTTACAGGTAGCAAGCACTCTTACTTCACTTTTTTCTTCATCAGCCTGCAGCTCAACATTAACAGAGCTCAGCATCAGGGGATGGCAAAGTGGAATCAGGTCTGAACATTTCTTGGCCGCCTGAATCCCCGCTATACGGGCAACAGCAAAAACATCGCCTTTTTTATGCCCACCCTCGATAATGAGTTTCAATGTTTCAGGCTGCAGTTGAATGATGGCTTGTGCAGTAGCACTGCGCTCGGTAATTGCCTTGGCGCCAACATCGACCATATGTGCCTGACCACGATCATCAAGATGAGTTAATTTAGACATAACCTTCTAATTTCCGCTTACTCTGTGGAGGGTAGTAAAGACTGGCAATTATCCATGTTCACCTGCCATTAATGAAGGAAAAATCCTGAACTTATTGCCTTACAGATAACATCCCTGATCTGGAATGTGTATTTATCACCAGGGCTAATTGAGATAGGATGCCTCCTTTTTCCATTTCTCCCTGAATTTATTGGCCCCTGCACATGATCTGGACAGCCCACAGTACCGTTGCCACCGTTGTAGAACAGAACGGAAAGTTCCTGATGGTTGAAGAAATCGACAACAACAGGACTGTTTTTAACCAGCCCGCCGGACATCTTGATGAAGATGAAACACTGTTTACGGCAGCAATAAGGGAAACCCTGGAAGAGACAGCCTGGCATGTGACCCTGACAGCTTTTCTGGGCAACTATGTCTACAAGGCGCCCAACGGTATCACCTATGTCAGGCATTGCTTTATAGCGACCCCTGACAGCCATGATGCGTCCCTGCCGCTGGACGACGGTATTATTGCTGCACACTGGCTGAGCACGGACAGTATTTTTTCAGACAGTTTTGTGCCTCGCAGTCCGCTTGTGGTGAAGGCGATAAAGGATTATCTCGACGGAAAGCGAATGCCACTGGACGTCATTCAACACTATATTTGAATATACAGCTGGAAAAGTAAGTTTTCACAATGACCGGAAAAACCAAAGAAAAAGTAATCGTAGGTATGTCGGGAGGCGTCGATTCTTCCGTTGCCGCACTATTGCTGCTGCAACAGGGTTACCATATCGAAGGCCTGTTCATGAAGAACTGGGATGAAGACGATGGAACCGAATACTGCACGGCAAAAGAGGATCTGGCTGATGCCAGCGCCGTATGTGAAAAGCTCGGAATAAAACTTCACAGCGCCAACTTTGCCGCCGAATACTGGGACAATGTATTTGAACATTTCCTGACAGAATACCAGGCTGGGAGAACGCCCAACCCCGACATACTGTGTAACCGTGAAATCAAGTTCAAGGCATTCCTCGACTATGCCACCATCCTCGGTGCCGATATGATTGCCACTGGTCATTATGTGCGAAAACGCCAATCCGCCGCCGGCACTTTTCTGCTTAAAGGTCTCGACGCCAACAAGGATCAGAGTTATTTCCTTTGTGCCGTCAATGCAGAACAGATTTCCCGTACCCTGTTTCCCGTTGGTGAACTGGAAAAACAGGAAGTAAGAATTCTGGCTGAACAGCATGGACTCGTCACCCATGACAAAAAAGACAGCACCGGTATATGTTTTATTGGTGAAAGACGTTTTAAGGACTTTCTGGAAAATTATATTCCCGCACAGCCGGGAAATATCGAAACCCCTGAAGGCGAAATACTCGGGCAACACAGCGGACTGATGTTTCATACCCTGGGACAACGCCAGGGCCTTGGCATTGGCGGGCGCAAGGATATGCCTGAATCACCCTGGTATGTAGCCGCAAAAGATATCCAGCGTAATGTTCTGATTGTTGTACAGGGCAATGACCACCCCCTGCTGTTTTCTGCCGGCCTGATGTGCGCCAGACCAGACTGGGTCAATTCAGCTCCCCAGTTTCCACTTGTCTGCACAGCCAAGATTCGTTATCGCCAGCCCGACCAGGCATGCACGATTGAAGAACTGGATGGGCAGATTGTGGTAACGTTCGAGCAGCGCCAGCGCGCAGTCACCCCTGGACAGTCCATCGTCTTTTACCAGGATGACCAATGTCTCGGTGGCGCCGTCATCGAAACATACTTTTCTTAAGGAACCTCTGATTAAGTCTAGTATGTCTCTGCGGGGATCTGAACCGCTGCGATGCTAGGCGCAGTCCGCCGCTCATAGCGTCACTATTAGCAAGGGCTGCAACAACGCAGCGTGGCGGTTCAGGCCCCGCCCTGCGGGGCCTTCAGGCAGCACGCGCTACTGCGTT
>JAUHWU010000161.1 GCA_030427065.1 Gammaproteobacteria bacterium
CAGGATCTGCACCATGTTCGGGGTCACCATGATGGATTGTTCCCACAGCGCGGACTCGTGCCAGCGGCGCAGGAAGCCTTCCGGCCAGCAGTATTGCGACGGCCACTGAGGCGCATTGGTGTGACCATGGTGATAGGCCTCCTGGACCATGCGCTGTTGCGAGTCCGGCGTCAGCAGTGACAGGATAGTGGGAATCTGCACATGCCGCATGCGCAGCCAGTACTGGTTGTCAGACAGCGCGGGATGCTGGTAACGGCCGGTCCATTCACCTGGTACGGTGGCGTAGGTGTGTTGGGTGGGGCCGCCACGCCCGCGCGTCTCTTCAAGCAATGCTTCATAATGTGCCTGCGCGGTGCTGAACGGGTAGGGGCTGACGATGGACTCACGCGGATAGTCGCGGTCGCAATATCCCCACGGCGCGGAAACCGGCGGATTCTTGCCAATCAATTCCTCTTCCCCCCAGAAGTCCTCAAGCGCGGCGGAGCTGTTGCAGCGAAAGTAGCGCGGATCACTCCACAGCTCGCGATCCTGATAGAAGTCAGTGGTGGTGAACAGATCCACGTCGAGCGGCTCGATACCGGACGGTGTTTCACCGTCGCGCGCTGAACCGACAAACCCGGTTTGTGGATCGCGGCGCGGATCAAACGGGATCTGCGTACGGTAGGCCGGATTGCCGAGCCCCCGGCGCAGCGTGGCGCCGGTCATGTGATACTTATTCAGGTCAGCTTCCAATGGCCACGCCCGGCCAACGCTGTCGAAATCGATGTCCGCGACGGTCTGGGCGAATGTGACGCTCATCGAGATTGTCATCAACATTGTCATCAAAATCGATACGACCAGCAGAAGGGCATTTTTTCTCATTGTTGTTTTTCCTTATCGTGAGCGTCCGGAATTGTTTCAAGGGATCATAGTAAAATACAGTACTCTATTTTTACTCTGACCCCAATTATTAATCAATCAGCCTCTGTGAACAGTTATCTTTTACCATTACCCCGTAATCCTCTACCATTGGGCAATGGAAAGAATAAGCGTTTTTGATGTGTTTAAAATTGGGGTTGGCCCTTCCAGTTCTCATACCATGGGGCCATGGATAGCGGCCCGTAAATTTATTGCAGAATTAAATTCTCAGGACATCGTGTCCCTGCAAATCAAACTCTATGGGTCGTTGGCTAAAACCGGACGCGGACATGGTACTGATATTGCCGTCATGCTTGGACTATGCGGGCATCATCCAACTACCATCGCGGTGGAAAAACTGGATGGCTATATTGAGGCCATTCATCGTGACAAAAAATTATTATTAAACGACGAAAGTCTGATTGATTTCGATCCTGGTCAGGATATTGACTATATTTTTGAGAAACTGCCTTTTCATCCCAACGCCCTTACTTTTGTTGCGAAAACCGGCAATGGGGATGTCTTTGAGGAAACCTATTATTCCATTGGTGGCGGTTTTGTGATCCAGGAAGGTGATTCACTGGCTGAGAAACAGACCGTGGAGTTGCCTTATCCCATTGATAATGAACTGGATATCATCCGCTGGGTGAATGAAACGGGTCTCGCCATTCCGGACATTATTTTAAAAAACGAGCTGGTATGGCGTGATGAGCAGACGGTCAGAACAGGGGTGATGGAGATCTGGCAAACCATGCTCGCCTGTATCTATAAAGGCTGCCATACCGATGGCGAGCTTCCTGGCGGGCTTGCTGTGCAGCGTCGCGCCCACAAGATCAATGCCACGCTGCTCACTGATGTGGACTATGCAAACCCTGAACAGTGGATGCAAGCCATCCAGACCAGTGGCGGCTCTTTTTCCAACGTCACCAAATGGGTCAGCTGTTTTGCCCTGGCGGTCAATGAGCAGAATGCCGCCTTTGGCCGTGTGGTGACTGCCCCGACCAATGGTGCAGCCGGTGTGATACCGGCTGTCCTCATGTACATGTTGTGTTTTTGTGAAAACACAGGCGATGATGACATCTTTCGCTTTATTTTAACGGCCAGCGAGATTGGCAGTCTGTTTAAAAAGGGCTCGACCATTTCTGCGGCGATGGGGGGTTGTCAGGCAGAGATCGGGGTGTCGTCAGCCATGGCTGCCGCCGCACTCACCCAGTGTCAGGGTGGCACACCACGGCAGGTACTGATGGCGGCAGAAATCAGCATGGAGCATCATCTTGGCCTGACCTGCGATCCCGTCGGGGGGCTCGTACAAATTCCCTGTATTGAACGCAATACCATGGGCGCTATGAAGGCCATTACGGCCAGCCAGATTGCCATGAACAGCGATCCGGAAAAAGCCAAGGTCAGTCTTGATAGCGTGATTAAAACCATGTGGGAAACGGCGCAGGACATGAGTGACAAGTACAAGGAAACTTCCGATGGCGGGCTGGCCATTAATGTGTCGGTGATCGTACCGGAGTGTTAGACAGGGACGCTTGCAACTTGGCAACTTTAAATAATATTCTGCGTTCGTTAAGTTGCCAAG
Organism: Gammaproteobacteria bacterium; assembly: GCA_030427065.1. Classification (GTDB taxonomy): domain Bacteria; phylum Pseudomonadota; class Gammaproteobacteria; order Pseudomonadales; family Pseudohongiellaceae; genus Eutrophocola. The sequence goes on from JAUHWU010000161.1 coordinate 2,483, forward strand.
TTGCAAGCGTCCCTATTTTTACCTATTTTTAAAAAAAAGAAGAGGAAGCTATGGCGCTGAAAGTCATTGGTGCGGGGTTCGGCCGCACCGGAACCATGACCTTACGTGATGCCCTGAACCGCCTTGGTTTTGGTCCCTGCTATCACATGTCGGAAGTGATCAATAATCCCCACTTTGCCAGTTACTGGTCAACCCTTGCCCGGGGCGGAATAGTGGACTGGGAGGAGGTCTTCGCGGGGTACCACTCAACGGTGGATTGGCCCGCCTGTACCTATTGGCGTGAACTTGTGCAGCAGTGGCCACAGGCGAAGGTAATCCTGAGCGTGCGCGATCCCCACCGTTGGCACCAGAGTGTGCTGAACACTATTTTTTCCGACGCCCATGTGGCGCGTTTCGAAGGCCCCGATGCCCACCCGGATTTCCAGGCCATGGTGCGCAGGCTGAACCAGCAGACTTTTGATAACCGCAGCCAGGAGGAAGAGCACGCTATCGCTGTCTACCAGGCCCATAATGAAGCTGTCATGCGGGAGGTGCCAGCGGAAAAATTACTGGTGTTCAATCCTGCCGAGGGCTGGGCGCCACTGTGCCGATTTCTGGGAGTGGCGGTACCTGACGAGGAGTTTCCCAGGGTCAATACCACGCAGGACTGGCAGGAGAGGCCGCGCAAGCAGTTAAAGATTTAATGCTAAGCAGATAGCGGGATCTCTTCCCTTTCCTGTGCGCAGCATGCCTGACCAAAATAGAATCACTGCTCATGTAAAGTAAGTCACATCTAACCAGTGGTTATGCGATCTCTGATGGATTATGCTTTCCAGATCCTTACCACAAAAGAGTCACAGCACATGATTCCTAAAACCGTTAAAGCTGCATTGGTATTACAACTGGTTTCTTTCTCAGGTTTTGTATTTGCTCAATCCTGTCCTGGCACTGCTGATCTGATTCTCACCAATGGCACCATCCTTACCATGGATGAAAGCAATACAACGGTTTCTGCCGTTCGCATCCGGGGCAATACCATTGTTGCCGTTGGTAACAACCTGGATACCAGTGGCGACTGTGTCGAGATCATCAACCTGCAAGGGCGCACGGTCATTCCGGGCCTTATCGATTCCCATACGCATTTCATTCGCACCGCCCAGGCGCCAGGTCCGTTCATTCAGGCACAGGAAGCTGCATCGAGCATTCCCGAGTACCAGAGTGCATTGGCGCAAGCCGCTGAAAAAGCCGTGCCCGGCGAATGGATTGTCGCTGTGGGTGGCCTGACGCCTTTACAGTTTGAAGAACAACGGCTGCCAACTTCCGAAGAATTAACCGCCGCGGTGTCAAATAATCCGGTCTGGATACAACGTGGCTATCTTGCCGACGGCATCGTCAATGAGCCGGGCAAGCGAGCTTTGATCGAGCGGGGGATACCGGTCAATGAGAACGGTATTTCGGCAGCAGCGGATGGTGGCCTGAGGTACATTTTGCGCACCCGCACAGATGAACGCATGCTAAGCCGTTTCCGTGATTACATGGCCTATGCCGTGTCTACCGGACTGACGACTGTTGTCGACCAGGGCTGCTGTGATTTTCTGGGGGCTGAGCTGGATATCGACGAGCGTCCGAATTTTCGCATTCTGGATATCCTCTGGCGCAATGGTGAGCTGCCTGTGCGCATGCGTCTGCAATATGACCATCGGGATATTCTTGATCAGGGTGACCTGCGCTCTGTCAGTGCCCGTGTGCTGAATTCCACCCTGGGTATGGGCGATGGTTTCTACAAAGCGGTGGGGGTAGGCGAGCGGGTTATTGCCGATGAAGCCACTGATGATGAGGTGTTTGAAGCCTATATGAACGTGGCCAGGGCAGGCTGGCCCCTTTCCCAGCACACGATCTGGGAAGATGAGATTGAACGCTATCTTTCGATCATGGAAAGAGTGGCTGCTCAATTGCCTATCGCTGACCTGCGCTGGACCCTTGAGCATATTTTTGAAATTACCCCGGACCACATTGACAGGTTGAAAGCCATCGGTGTCTCTGTTCGTGTTCAGGATCATGACATTCTGCGCAACGGTTCCACCGGCTGGCGTCCCGGACCTCCGCTGAGAACACTTCTGGATAGTGGTATACGTATGGGAGCAGGGACAGATTCCGGTGTAGTAGGGCCACTGAATCCCTGGTTGTCACTGTATTTCATGGTGACCGGCAATCATATGGGCGGTGAACCGATCATTCCCGGTGAGCAGATCAGCCGCCTGGAAGCGCTGAGACTATACACCGCTGATAACGCCTGGTTTCTTGGCGAAGAGGATTCCCTGGGTTCAATAGAGGTGGGCAAACTGGCTGACATGGTGGTTATCGACAGACCATACCTGAACGTGGATGCGGAAGAGATTCGCCACATCAGGCCCGTTTTAACCATAGTGAACGGAAATGCAGTACATGCCACGGGGTCCTTTTCAGGCCTGCTAAGGCAGTAATTTACCCTCGACTATTCAGGGTAAGAGTTGAACTAATAGAGTAAAAGCTATGACGGCTTTAATATTTCTCGAAAATTGACGGATAATTCTTCGCTGAGCCCTTGGCTACTCTTTAATCCCCTTGAATTCCGTCGCCTTTTTTTGTCTCCTTTCTTGATTGTTGTCAAAACCACCTGAACTGTATTTGCTAGATTTTCGGCTTCGAAGATCGAGGAAACCCGGTGTTACTGCATGTCCTGCCATGTTGATTCACTTGACATCCTCTCTGCTAAAAAATCTGAAAATGCCAAGACGGCAGGATCTTGTAAATGAGGACAAGAAAATGAAGAAAACGCTGCTTTCCTGTGTTGCTCCATTGTTTTTCGCACTGATTGCCTGCCACGCTATGGCTCAGGGGGTGACAGCCAAAGATCTGGCTGATAGCTGGATAATGGCCTACAACGCGCATAATAATGTGGAATTGTCCTCGCTGTATTCCGAAAATGCCGTACTGATGCTTCATGGTGAGGAAACGGTCAAGGGGCGTCAGGCCATCGGTGCATACTGGGCAGAGGATTTTCGCGAAAGCAATCCCATCACGACCTTGTCAGTGACCCACTCAATTAACGGCCATGACCTGATTCTGGTCCATGGTAACTACCAGGTCATCGACAGGGAAACGGGCCTGTTACTGGGTTCCGGTCGCTTTGCACACATGTGGATGATGAACGCGGATCAGGTGTGGGAACTCGACAGGGATCTTTGGCACGATCCTTTCAATCCTTATTGATTTTTTAATAAGGCGGCAACTTTATAGTATTCAATATATCTGCTCCCCTTTTTGTATGGCATTTTCTGACGCTGCCCATGAAAGCTTGCCAATGTTAATTCAGACCTGGAGCAGACCAGCCTGGCAGGGAGATTTTAGAGCAGGCCAGACAACTTCCTCCAGTCACAAGGATGAGCGATGAAATCAATTCTCCATTTCAGTGACTTGCGTAACAGCGATGTCGCCCGGGTTGGCGGTAAAAACGCTTCTCTCGGCGAAATGTTCAATACCCTGGCACCGCTGGGGATCAGGGTACCAGACGGCTTTGCCTTGACTACCGAGGCTTATCGCTTCTTTCTGGCCCA